>JALOLB010000152.1 GCA_025456225.1 Thermoanaerobaculaceae bacterium | reverse complement strand
TGGGTGGGCCCTTCGAAGTTTGCTTGCGGGATGCGGCCGAGGAATCAGCTTCCTTACGTTGCCGGCATGATCGGGGCCTGGTACCCCAAGTCATGGATTCCCAGCGCCGTTGCTCCCCCTGCGCGGTCCGGCGGACCGGAGCGTTGCGCCGGCTGTGACAATTGGGTGCTCCGCCCCCCATCTCACGTGTTCCCGGCCCAGCTTCGTGATGCCCCATCTCCTACCCCCCCGCCCTTCCCATGACCTCACGCGCGGCGTAGCGGCCGAGGTCGAGCATGGTGGCGATGTCGGCGGCGGTGAAGCTGTCGAGCTGGACCTCGATGGGGACGGCCGGCTGGATGATGCGGATGGGGATGTAGCGGTAGCCGCGCAGGGGGCCGGACTCGACGCGGGTGCCGTCGCGAGGGCAGTACTCGTTGATGTACGAGGCCAGCTCCAGGTCGTTGCGGAGGATCTCGTCGGTCATGACGGTGACGACGCGGTCCACGAGGTGCAGCAGGTTCTTGCGGTTGAACGACGCGGCGCCGCTGCGCAGGGGCTGGCAGGCGATGCAGACGATCTCCGTCGCGCCGGCGTCGATGGCCTGCTTGAGCGGCGCGATGTCGCGCAGGCCGCCGTCGTAGTACGGGCGGTCGCCGATCATGGAGAGCGGCATCATGATCGGGATGGCGGTCGAGGCGATGATGTACTCGAGCAGGTTGGGGAAGCCGAGGTTGGCGTAGACGATCTCGCCGTCGGCCAGGTTGACGGTGCCGGCGTGGAACGCCACCGGCGAGCGGCGCAGGTTGGCCTCGAGGATCTCCCTTCTGACCAGCGCCCGGAGCGGGTCGGTCTTGACGAGGCCATCGAAGCGGGACCACAGGGCGCCCCAGGCGATGGAGCCGGTGGAGCGCCTGGCGATGAGGTCGTCGGGCCTGGTGACGTTGTCGGTCCAGAAGCGCACGAGCTCGGCGCCGAGGGCGGGCCAGTCGGGCGCGGTGGGGGCGGCGCGGCCGGCTCGCTCGGTGAGGAAGGCGCCGTTGAGCGCGCCCACCGAGATGCCGGTGATGACGTCGGGGGCGAAGCCGCGCGAGAGGATCTCGGCCAGCGCTCCGGCCTGGAACGCTCCCTTGATCGAGCCGCCGCCGAGGACTAGGGCTTGCATGGTGCCCTTTCCGGGTCCGGCGACCTCTCGATCTGCGCGTGCGGAGGGGTGCACCTCGTGGACGGGCGCTGCCTGCCGGACCTCTGTTGCTGCGTGCGCTGCGATGAGCTCGGATGCAGCATCAGCGCAACGTCGGCGGTGCGGCGCGAGCCCACTTCGAGTGCTGCCATGAACCCCCAGGTTTCTGATGGTGTGATACCGCATACGCCCGGTGGCTGTCATCACCCATTTGGGTCATGACGTGCGAAAGGCTGTGTGATAAAGGGACGGTATTGCTGGGAGAGGGCTCGATTGGCGGCGACTGCGCCGCCGAGACGCGGTTGGGGACAACCGCGTCCACCTTTGGGCGGTCAGGCGTCGCGGCACCCTCGGGGGCATGTCGATCCCGAGGTGGGCGCGGACCTCCGGGCCGCGCCTGGTCTTGACAGGGGAACGGGCAGTAAGCACTATGTGGGTACGGGGGCTGAGATGAGGACCAGGATCGTGCGGATCGGCAACTCCCGCGGCATCCGGATTCCGAAGCCGCTGCTGGAGGAGATCGGGCTGGAGGGCGAGGTCGAGGTGAAGGTCGAGGGCAACGCGCTGGTGGTACGGCCGGTTCGGCAGGCACGGGCCGGGTGGTCCGATGTGTTCGCCCGGATGGCCGAGCGTGGGGACGACGAGCTTCTCGACCGGGTGGCCGAGCCGGTGTCGAGCTGGGACGAGGAGGAGTGGCAATGGTCGTGAGCCGCTTCGACGTGTACCTCGTGAACCTCGACCCCACGGTCGGCTCGGAGATCAGGAAGACGCGGCCGTGCGTGGTGGTCTCGCCCGACGAGATGAACCGGCACATCCGGACCGTCATCGTTGCACCGCTGACGTCCCAGGGCTCCCCGTACCCGACGTGGGTGCCGTGCAGGGTCGGTGGGAAGGACGGGCTTGTGGTGCTCGACCAGATCCGCACGGTTGACCAGATCCGATTGGTGCGCAGGGTGGGGACGCTCGATGCGGCTACCGCTGCCTCCGTGCTGGATGTGCTCCAGCAGATGTTTGCGCCATAGCACTGTTCCGTCGGAACTGAGCAAGTCGTGGTGGGCGCGCTTGTCCCGAGCGCGGCCCGCGGGGCCGCGGCGGCGCTTGCGGCGCCGAAGCGCCGCCCGGAGGTCGGCGCCCACCTTTTGAGCCGGGAGGTGCGGCGGAGGTCGTCGTAGAGAGCGGGCTAGGTTGATGGCGGCGGGCTGGCGGCGAGGCGGGCGCAGGAGGCGCTCTCGTAGAGCCGGCCGGCGTTGTTGAAGTGGTTGCTGGAGCGGCAGCCGGCGCGGCAGAGGGCGCGGGCGTCGCAGGTCCGGCAGGTGCCGCCCAGCAACGACTCGTCGTAGCCGCGGTTGTAGGCGAAGCGCCGCCCGTCCTCCCAGATGGCGGCGAGGGGCTCGGTGCGGACGTTGCCCTCGATGAACTCGTCGGAGTAGAGGGAGCCGCAGCCCTTGACGTTGCCGACGCTGTCGATGAAGAAGGAGGTGAGGCCGGCCTGGCAGCCTTCCCAGATGCGGAGTGGGGTCCTGCCGCCGCGGATGGAGGCCTCGTTACCGCAGAAGTAGCCGACGCTGTCGGCTGCGTACACGAGCATGTCCCTCTCGGCGGCCTTGCGCTCGATGAAGGCGATCAGGCGGGCGGTGGTGGCCGGGTCGAGGGCGGGGCCGCCACCGGTGTGGCGGCCCATGGCGTTGACGAGCTGGAGCTGCCACACCTCGACGCCTCGCGCGAGCAGCTCGCGGTAGAGCGCGTCCAGGTCGTCGAGGCTGTCCCTGAAGACACAGGTGACGACGGCGGCATGGATGCGCCGCCGTGCGAGCGCCTCGAGGGTCTGGAGGGCGCTCGCGTACGAGCCGCGGCGGTTGCGGATGCGGTCGTGGCGCGGCTCGAGGCCGTCGATCGAGATGCCGACGTTGGTGAGGCCGGCCGCCTCGACGTCGTCGAGGTCCGCTGCGGTGAACCGGTAGCCGTTCGACATGATGTTGACCATGACGCCGTGGGCCGTCAGGTAGCGGCCGATCTCGTGCCAGCCCGGGAACAGGCGGACCTCGCCGCCGATGAGGGTGACCTCCTCGCAGCCGAGCGTCACGAGCTGGGGCGCGAGGTCCATGCACTCGTCGAGGCTCAGCTCGTTCCGGCGGCTGCTGCCGGCGGAGGAGCCGCAGTGCCGGCAGTGCAGGTTGCACCGCAAGGTGAGCTCCCAGAGGCAGGAGTGAGCGGGGTAGGGCATGGCAGGTCCTCCCTGTCGAACGGAATCGGTGCGGATGGGTCGAGGCGGGCGCGGGGCGCGCTCGCCTCGACGTGGGCGTGCTGGCTCGTCGGCTATCGCGTCAGGGCGATGGCGCCCTGCCGGACCGCTCCGGCGGAGACGGTGACCGCCACGACCTCGGCGCCCGGGCCGAGGATGGCCTTCGCGGCCTTGATCTGGGTGTCGGTGAGGTAGAGCTCGAAGCCGTCGGTGATCCTCAGCAACACCCTGTAGCTCGCGAGGCAGCCGCCCTTGCCCGGCAGGATCGTGATGAAGCGGATCCGGCGCGGGTCGATGTCGGCGATCTTCTGCGAGGGGAGGTAGTTGACCAGCTGCCGCTTCTGCCATGACGTGAGCTTGATGACGACCTTCTTCGACTCGATCATTGTGTGCCTCCTTGTTGGCTTGGTTCCAAGGTAGTGCCCCTCACGTCGTCGGCGCATCGCCCAATTGGGCTATGCGACGGCTCGCTGACCGGCGGCTGCGAGGTGGGCGCGGACCTCCGGGCCGCGCCGGGTGGGTGGGGGATTGTCGGTCGTGGTCTCGTGCGCTGCCCGCCTGAGCGCGGCCCGCGGGCCGCGGCGGCGCCTGCGGCGCCGAAGCGCCGCGCGGAGCGCGACGCCCACCTTCGGCCCGTGCAGCGTGCGCGAATCGTCAATGCTGATGCCGTCGTAGGTGGGCGCGGACCTCCGGGCCGCGCCGGCGGGTGGGGGAGAGCCGAGACCGTCCCCGGCCCGGTCGTCAGAGCGGAAAGACCTGGCGGTGGTCCGGGTCGTCGGGCACGTGGAGGCCGGTCTCGGGCAGGCGCCAGAGGGCGGGTCCCTGCCACGGATCGGCCTTGCGGGCGCGCCAGCGCAGGGTCGCGAGGCCGGTGGCGCCGGCGAGTGCCTCGGGCCTCGTCCGGACGAGCAGGGCGAGCACGAGCCAGATGCCGAAGAGCGGCTCCTCCCAGACGCCGGGCGAGGCGGCGAGCAGGGCGGCGAAGCGGTCGCAGGCCGCGACGAGGTCGTCAGGTCGCGTCGCGGTGGATGGCTGCGCCGCGGCGAGGGCCCGCAGGCGTGCGGCGCTCCAGGGGCGCCAGGAGACCAGGCCGTCCACGCCGGGGCCTCCGGCGGCGCCGACCATGCCGCCGAGGGGGACGAAGTCCGGCTGCCACCGCCCGGTCCCAAACGGCTTGCGCGGAGGGATCGGTGTGCCCGCCACCTGTCTGACCTCCGGCAGCGACGGCGCCCACCTGGCCACGTCGGCCGAGCGCGTCCAGTTGGCCCGGAACCGCGGGTCGAGGATGAGCGCGCGGCAGATCGCGCCGCGGTTCATGGTGAGGTCGTTCGCCTCGTTCTCCTCGAGCCCGGGCTCGAGCCAGCGGAAGGCGGCGTTGAGGTAGGCCGTGCTCCAGGTGTCGTCGTGCGCGGCGGCCGCGACGAGCGCGTCGAGGGCGGTGTGGGGGAGGGAAATCCGGACCGCCAGGGAGGTCTCCCGGCCGTCGAGGTCCGGGAGCAGCCGGGCGTCCTCGCCGGTGGCCTCGAAGCCGAGGTCCGCGAGGAGGCGCACCATGGCGGCCGGCTCGCCCTGGGAGGTGCTGGTGGCCAGGTCGTGACGGAGCACGGCGAGGCACAGGGTGCGGGCGACCGTGTCGTAGGGCGCGGCCAGGTGATTGCCGGGCCCGGTGGCGGCGAGGTCGAGCCAGACGCCGGCCTCGAGCTGGACCGCGGCGCTGCCCTTGACGCTGCGCACGAAGCCGCCGGAGGTGGCGGCGTGGCGGGCGAACGCTGCCGGTGCGCCCGGGGTGGACGGCGGACGGTGCACGACGCGGACGGCGCTCTCGACGATGCGGCGGCGCCCGGACCCGGCGGTGAGGGAGCCGAGCAGCCAGGAGCCGTTGGCCCAGCGCTCCCGGCGCGAGGCGAAGGCGCACTCCCGCAGCAGGAACGGCGGCGCGGTCGGACGCTGAGCGGGCCGGGGCGGCTCGTCGGGGAGGGCTTCCAGGAGCGCCCGGATGTCGGCCGCGGCGAGCGCCCGCTGGACCGCCCTGCGCACGGTGCGGCCTGCCGGGTCGATCTCCAGGTCGATGATGGCGGTCCGCCGCAGCAGCCGCCCGACCTCGATGCCGGCCGAGCAGCCGAGGTCGCCCCGGAGGCGCTCCATCTCGGCGCGGAGCGCCTGCTCCCACCCCTCCCGCTGGTCGAGGAGCTCGCCGACCGCCCGCGCCCAGCGGCGCAGCCTCTGCAGGTCGGCGGCGCCGATCCGGTCGAGGGCCTTGCCGAGCACCTTCTCGACGAGGCTCTCGATCGTGGTGGTGGCGAGCGTGCGGAGCTTCTTGATCGAGGTGGCGTGCTCCTTGATCCACGCCACGCACGCCTCGATCCCTGTCTCCTGGGCGAAGGTGTGGAGACCCTCGAGCACCTCCTGGTCGAGGTCGAGCAGGCGCAGGGCCTCCTTGGCGAGCGTCCGGGCCCGGGCGAGCGCCACCCGGAGCTCCTCCCGGGTGCCCGCCAGCAGCTCCTCCAGGGAGTGGCCGGAGAACGTCTCGACCAGCTCGATGGTGCTGTGATACCGGCCGCTGCCGACCAGGTCGCCCAGGGTGACGTGCTCGGGGTCGATGGCGGCGATGACCTCGAGGACGGCGCGGATCGTCGCGGTCCGGCCACCGGTGGCCGAGGCCAGGACGTGCTCCCAGAAGCTGGTGACCGTCTCGTCGAGCTGCTCCCAGGTCTCCACCAGCGCCGTGAAGCCGGTCATGAGCCGCCGCACCCTGGGGTCCGAGGCGTAGCTGTCCAGCCAGCCCTGCTCGCCGACGAGCTCGCCGACCCGGCGCGCCGCCAGGGCCGACACCTGCTGCTGCCAGCCCTCCTCGCCGGTCGCGAGGGCGCAGGCGACCTCCCCGAGCGACGCCGCGAGGCGGCCGAGAGGCTCCAGCTCGAGAACACGGTCCAACACCGCCACCAGCGAGCTGCCGAGGTCGTAGCGGACCTGGAGCGCCAGGCGCGCGCCGAAGGTGATCGATCCCTCGTGCCGTCGGCGCAGGCGGATCCGCACCCAGCCGGGGGTGACGGTGCCCACTCGACCCACGGCGAGCACCAGCTCCTCCTGGAGCCCGGCCCCGACCGCGGCCTTGACCAGGCCCTCCGCGTGGGCTCTGAGCACGGCCGGCGCGTCGTCGAAGACCTCCAGCAGCGTCCACTTCACGTCCTGCTCGAACCCTCGCGACAGGGTCAGCCCGAGGTCGAGGCCCAGGCTCGCCTCGAGGGTGTGCAGCTCGCCCTCGGCCAGGTCGTCGAGCCGGGCGGAGCACGGCCACTGCACACGCCCGAGCAGGTCCTCGAAGGCCTCGCCAAGGGTGTGCGCCTCGCCGACGAGCAGGAGGTGTCGGCTGGCGAACCGCGTCTGGCCGGTCGCCCGGAGTGAGAGCGACCAGGGGGAGCGCGGGCGGGCTGTGGCGATCCGGGCCGAGGCGTCGCAGGCAAGCCGCAGCTCGGCGACCCGGCCGGCCCTGGGCCCGGCGATGGGTGCCTGCTCGAAGCCGTCGATCGGCCAGCCGCGCTCGTGGACGCAGGCGGTGGCGTCGAGGTTCGCCCCGAGGGTCAGCTCCTCGCCCAGGACCGCGATGGACGCGGAGGGGGTCGCGAGGCGGACCGAGGCCTGCCGCGCCGGCCCGTCTCCCAGCACCTGGGTGAGGTCTCCGGGGCCTTCGAGCGTGTACGCGACGTCGATGCCGTCGTCCCCGAAGAGACGAGCCGTGCCCTGGTGTCCCACGCCGCACCTCCTGCGCCCAGTATCCCACCTGTGGTGCGGTGGCACGGGGGGTGTCAGCGTGGAGGAGAAGGCATGACGGGAGACGGCGCCGGGTCTCCTGGGGGGGAGAGTGGGGTCGCGCCGTCCCCGTCATGAGGCTTGTCGCGTGCGACGGATCGGGGGAGGTGGGAGTGCCGGCCCGGCCCGGGGTGGCCGCGCCGTGTCTCGCGGGCACCGCTTCGAGCCGCCTTCCAACCTGCCTGCATCGTGCCTCCCGATCTCCGCTGCATTCATAGCCGAAGTGGCACCGCTCGCGCATCACCCAAATGGGCTATGCCGACGCCTCCCGCGGTGGCCGCGGGCGACCCGCGCTCCGCGTGTGAGGTGGGCGCGGATCTCCGAGCCGCGCATCGCGGCCCGCAGGGCCGCGCCGGCGCCCCGCGGGCGCCGATGCCGCGCACGGAGTGCGCGGCCCACCTTCTGGACCGAGCAATCCGGCAGTGGCGCCGAGGCGCTGACACCACGGAAACCGGGGAGCGGCCGCTACTCGGAAACGGGGCGCTGCTCGGAGCTGTCCTCGTAGGGGCGAATGGCGGCGGCACCGCGGTGGAGCAGGCGGACGAGCTCGGCCTGGGTGCCGGTGCCGGTCTTCTGGAAGACGCTGGTGAGCTGGGTGTGGGCGGTGTTGCGGGCAATGCCGAGTGCGCGCGCGGCGTCGGTGAGGCTGGTGCCCTGGGCGATGGTGAGGGCGAGCCGGGCCTCGGCGATGGTGAGGGCGTAGAGGTCGCGGAGCAGCCGCTCGGGGGTGATGTGGGCGCGCTCGGGGTCGGCCACGAAGACGATGGCGGAGCGGTGCGGGTCGGCCCGGCGGGGCGGCTTGAGGGAGACGACGATGACCTCCAGGGGGCGCCCGGAGGCCCGGCGCTCGAGCCTCAGGCCGATCGACGAGGTGCGACCGTCCCGGCCGGCGGTGACGATGGTGTCTCGCACGGCCTTGCGGAGCGCCGCCGTGGCGGTGGGGTTGGCGCCGGCGAGACCGGCGGGGGTGACGGTGAGGCCGTCGTGCTCGTCGAGGATGTGCTCGGCCAGGCGGTTGACGAGCAGCGGCCTGGCCTCGCTGTCGACGACGATGGCGCCCAGGGCGATCCGGTTGAGGGCCGCCGAGGTGGCGGCGGCCTGCTGCTCGGCCTCGGCGATACGGCGCTGGATCGCCACGGCACGTTGCAGGTGGGGAAGCAGCTCGTGAAGAGCGGTGCTCTCGGAGGCCGTGAAGGGACGGCCGCCCGGCCGGGCGACCCACACGGCGGCGAAGAACGCCTCGTCGCAGGCGAGGCTGGCGCCGAGGACGTGGGCAAGGCCCGCCGGGACCAGGATGAGGCGGCCCAGCTCGGAGGCGGCCAGCTCCTCGGCCTGGATGCCCGCACCGTCCCGCACGGTCTCGTCGCGGTGGTGGCAGACGGCCGGGACCAGGGGTTCCCGCAAGGGGTCGCTGGCCCGGTAGGCGAGCAGGGGTGTGACCTCGAGGCCGGTGCTGGCCACCACGGTGGCCGAACCGGGGCCGCCCAGGCCGACCTGCAGGAACGCCGCAGGAGCTTCCAGCCAGGACGCCAGGGCCGCGAGCGCCTCGGGCCAGCTCTCGGGGTGGAGTGACGCCTCGTAGACGGCGTCGAGGACAGGCTGCGTGGCGCGTCCGGGGGCGCGGGTTCGACCGTTGGGAGCCGTGGGAGTCGCCTTTCGCATGGGCCTGTCTCAGGAGCCGGAGCAGCATAGCATCCGGTTCTCCGGATGCAAGCCCTCCCCGCGGGCGAGAGGCGTCTTGGTCAGGCAGCGCTCTCAGGTGGATCGTGCGGGAGGCGCGGCGTTAGGCGATGACTCCAGCCGCCCGACAGCTATCCATGAGGTCGGCAGCCGCGCACAGCTTGTACCAGAGCCAGGCGCCGAGTGCCTTGGAGGACAGCTCGGCGGGCTTGAGGCTGGCGATCCTGGTCTCCTTGTCGGTCTCCTTGTGGACGATGAAGAAGGTCACCGGCTGCTGCGTGTTGACCAGCAGCACCAGGTCGGAGTAGGAGGTGATCTTCTCCCGCTGCGGCTTCTCGCCCTCAGTGGTCTGCTCGGCGAGGAGGGTGTAGCCCTTTTCCTTGAGGAGGGCGAATCCCTTCTCGAAGCGGGCCGAGGGGGACAGCCCATCCTGTTGGGCCTGGAGCAGGGTCGGGATCATCGTCGCGGTCAGGGCGAGCACGACGGGAAATATGCGGGCAGCACAGCTCCGGGGCATCACCACCTCCCAGGCAACGCCCCACGTTAGGAAGCCCCGCAGGCGAAGTCAAGCCACCCCCACCCCGCCCCGCCAGGCCTCAGACCTCGGACCTCAGAGTTTGTGAAAAATCTGCTACGAGGGCGGGTTTGTCCTTATAGGCGGAATCCGATGTCCTGCTGTCGGTTGCCGCGCCCAAGCGCTACGTG
>JALOLB010000405.1 GCA_025456225.1 Thermoanaerobaculaceae bacterium | reverse complement strand
ACGGCACCACCAAGCACATCGGCCAGGTCCTCGGCGACCTCGATGTTCGCCTCGCTACTGATGCCCCGGCCCACCGCGATCAGCGTCTCCTGCGCCGCGATGTCAACGTCGCCCGGCTCTGGCTCGTCGTAGCCGATCAGGCGCACGCCGGGGTCGGCGGCGAGGTCGACAGTCACGTCCTCGATGGTGGGCTCCGCAGCTCCGACCCCCTCCGCGGGGGCCGTCCCCGGCATGACGGCGAGGACAACGGGTCCTGCCCCGGCTGCCACGGTCACGGTCATCTTGCCGCCGTAGAGCAGGCTCCTGACCCGGAGCGCCCCATCGACCACCTCCACCTCCCGGCAGAAGCTCACAAGGGGCGCGCCAAGACGCCCGGGGAGCAGCCCCAGGAGGTCCCAGCTGACGTTCGTGGTCGGCAGGAGGATCACCGCCGGTCCGCGGGTCGAGGCCAGTGACGCGACCGCCCGGCTCGCCTGCATGCCGCTGGCATCGGCCAGGGTGGGATGGTCGACGTAGAGGACAGCATCTGCGGGGCCGAGGGAGGCGGCCAGCCCGCGCATCCCCTGGCCGAGCAGGACCGCTTCGAGGCGGACTCCCAGCGAGTCGGCCAGCCGCCGGCCCAGCGCGAGGAGCTCGTGCGTGGCATCCGAGACGGTCCCCCTCCAGATGTCCGCCACGATCCAGACGTTGCCTGTCATCGCCATCTCCTAGAGCAGTCCGCGCGCGGCGAGGATGTCGGCCACCTTCTCCGCCACATCCCGCGGCGAGCCCTCCAGCATCTCGGCATGCCCCGCGGCCTCGGGCTTGGCCATGGCCGTCACCTCGAGCGGGGTCACGGCCGGCCCGCTCGCGGCCGCCGCCGTCTCGATGCCCCCAGCGGCGATCGCCGCCCGGACCTTGGCGATCGGGACGTAGCGCGGCGGTTTCTCGCAGCCCTGGACACCGAGGTAGGCGGGGAGCGCGACCGAGAAGCGGCCCATCACCCCCCCGGCGAACTCCTTGGCCACGACGGCCGTGGCGGCGCCCGGATCGACCTCGATCCGGCTCACCAGGCCGAGGTAGGGAAGATCGAGGGCACCTGCCACGAGCGGTGCCATGAAGCCATCGAGGTCGTCGATGGCCTGGCACCCGCTGAGCACCAGGTCGGCAGGAAGGACGCCGGGGATGGTGGGCAGGGTGGCGGCCAGGGCGGACGCCGTCGAGCGTGTGTCGGCGGTCGAGCTGATGCCGTAGACGCGTATCACCCGGTCTGCGCCCTTGGCGCGAGCGGTGTGGAGCAGGTCATCGATCTCGGGGGCCTCAGGCGCCACCACGATCACGGTCGCCCCGAGGCGATCCTTGAGGAGCAGCGCCTGCTCCAGGGCATAGTCGTCGCGCTCGTTGACGATGAAGCGCAGGTACTCCGGGTCCAGCGACCTGCCGTCGCCGGCGACCTCCAGCTCCTCGACGATGTCGGGCACCATCTTCATCAGCACGAGGATCTTCATCGCGCCAGCCCGCCCTCCTCGCTCCACCTCGCGGTGAGTCGCGATCGCTCAGCCATCGAGCGCCTCCGCGACCAGCTCCATCACGTCACGGACCACCATGCGATCGTCGTACCCGAGGACCTTCAGCGAATCCTCGAAGCGGGGCACCTCGTACGGGCACGACACGGCCAGCACGTCGGCGCCGGTCGCGGCTGCCTCCTCCACCCGGCGGTCGGAGAGACGCGCATGGCCCTTCTCCTTGTAGAAGGTGTCGAGCCACATCCCGCCGCCACCCCCGCCGCAGCAGATGGTTTGGTCCCGGTTGTGGGTCATCTCCACGAGGCTCACACCGGGCAGCGCTTCGAGGATCCGTCGCGGCTCGTCATGCATGTGATTGTGCCGGCCGAGCACGCACGAATCGTGGTAGGTGACCCGGTACCCGAGCTGCCGGGTCAACCGCGGTCTGAGGGTCTCGAGGCGCGCTGCCAGGAAGGGCGTGGTGTGGTCAACCGGCCGATCGAGCCCGAGGGCCGGATACACGAAGCGGAAGGCATCGAAGGCATGCGGATCGGAGGTGAGCAGCGAGCCGAACTCGTACTTGGCAAAAGTGGCCGCGTTCTGCTCGCGCAGCGTGTCGAAGAGTCCCTTCTCGCCGACCAGCCGGGCACACTCTCCGGCGCACTTCTCCTCGGTGCCCAGGATGGCGAAGTCAACCCCGAGGGCCGCCAGCACCTTGGCGGTCGCCCGGGCGTTGTCCTGTCCGCGCGGGTAGTAGGCCGCGTAGCACTCGACGATCCAGAGCACGTCCACGGGCCGGCCGATGTCCCGCAGGATGGGGACCGGCGCCTGGGCGCCGTCGATCCACGCGGCCCGCTTGCGCGGCGACTCACCCATCGGGTTGCCATAGCGCAGGGTGTTCGAGAGCGCGCCCTGGAGCTCGGGTGGCAGCTGCGGAAGCCGCAGCAGGACCTGCTCCTTGACCACGGGCAGGAGGACGTCGGTGAGGTGGAGTCCGCGGGGGCACTTGTCCCAGCAGTCGTAGCAGGTGACACAGCTGAGGAGGTCGTCGGTTGCGAGGACCTCCTCGATGAAGCCCTCCCGCAGCATCCCGATCAGGCGACGCGGGGTGTAGCGCATCACGTCGCCGTGGGGGCACGTGCCAGCGCACGTGCCGCACTGGATGCAACTCAGCAGGGACCGGCCCGCCGGCGTGGCGAGAAGGCCGTCGAGGGTGAGGTCGGGGGTCGCCAGCACGGTCGGCGTCGCCATCGGTCACTCCCTCTCGTAGATCGGACGCATCGACCAGCGCATGGCCCGGGGCTCGAGTGTTCCGCCCGCCGGGCGCCC
>JALOLB010000404.1 GCA_025456225.1 Thermoanaerobaculaceae bacterium | reverse complement strand
CGCACCGCCAGCGACGACTCGCCGTGGCACTCCATGCACTGCACCGCCGCGGTGATCCTGAGGCGCTCCCCGGCCTCCGCCTGACCGACGTGGGCATCATGGCAGGTGAGGCAGGTGGGCACGTCCCGGGACGGATCCGTGGCCAGGGACGCGGCGTGGCCTCCGTGCACCATCTCCTGCTGCTGCGTCTCGTGGCACCCCGCGCAGCGGGTCCCCATGGCCTGGGCCGCCTCGGCCACGGGCGGGTCGGTCACGAAGTCGTGGCACTGGAAGCACGTGGGGGCGTCCGCCACGTCGTCGTGGGCGGGGTGCACGGACTCGTGGCACGCCGCGCACGTCTGCTCCTGGGCAAGGGTGCCGGGGGGCGGCGGGTCCTTGACCGAGTGGCAGGACGTGCACTCTGCGACCCCTTCCACCGAGGCGTGGCTGGGGTGGACCGTCTGGTGGCACGCTGCGCACGCCTCGAAGACGGCCGGGTCGGCGGGCTCGAAGGGCCGGCCGGTGTGCATGGTGTGACAGGCGGCGCAGCCGGGGCTTCCCTCCGCGCCAGGGGCGTGCTCGGGGTGCGGGGACTCGTGGCAGGCGGCGCACCGGCCGGTCATGGCCGTGCGGACCTGCTCCACGCTGTGGTCGCCGTGGATGGAGTGGCAGCTGTGGCAATCGGGGAGCGGGCCGGCGCCCGTCACACCCACGTGCTGGGGGGCCACGTCGTCGTGGCACGCGGCGCAGCGCTCGATGCGCCGCTGGAGGGACAGCGCCGGGTCCCGCGTGTAGCCGATGTGGTGGCACCCGAGGCACGACAGGGTGTCCGCGTGGGTCAGGACCTTCAGCTTCCCCGCCGCGATCTCGCTGTGGCAGTCCCCGCACATGGCGGTTTCGCGGGGCACCTGGCAACGGACGGGCTGGGCCCCGAGAGCGAGGCCCAGCCCCACGAGGGCTGCCAGGAATGCCGTCCTCATCATCCGCCGATCCGTTTCCCGGCGTTCAGATCTCCGCCGGCTTGAAGAGGTCCTTCAGCGTCTCGCCCATCCTGTAGAAGAGGGCGCCGAACCCGATGACCGGGAGGAAGACCACGAAGGCCAGCCCCATGACCGGGGCGGCCACGAGGCCGACCGCCACCTCGGTGAACCGGCGGAGCCCGGACTTGGCCTGAACCTCGGTTGCCGGCGCGGCCACCGCAACCGGGGCGACCTCGACGGCGGCCACCGGGGCCGCCTCGACCACCGCGGCCTCGGCCAGCGCGACCTCGGGCATGAGCTTGAGGTGGGTGGCGGCCGTGACCACCGCCGCCAGCGTGTCGGGGCTGATGGGCTTGTTCAGGTAGTCGAAGGCGCCCAGGCCGCGGACCTTCTTCTCCACGTCCTCGCTCCCGAAGCCGGTGAGGAGGATGAACTGGGTCTGGGGCCGCTCGTCGTGGATCCACTGGAGGAGTTGCACCCCGTCCACCCCGGGCATGCGCAGGTCGGAGACGACCACGTCCACCTGCTCGGCCTGGAGCTTGGAGATGGCGTTGGCGCCGTCGGCGGCGGTGGTGACTTCGAAGCCCTGCTGCGAGAGGTAGCGGTTCCAGCTCAGGCGGACGCTCTCCTCGTCGTCGACGAGCATCACTCTCTTCTGCGCGTTCATGGTTCTCACTCCTTCAGGCACGAGGTGCATGGATTCGGGTCCCGTCGTTACGAGGCGATCCACCGGGTCTTCTCGTGCAGGTGATTGACGACCGAGGCCAGCCGGTTGGCTCCCTCCTCGGAGTTGCCGTTCCAGAGCAGGGAGACCCCGCACGAAGCGAGGTACTCGGCGATGGGGAGAGGAGGCTCCTCGTCCAGGACCGCGACGGTCTGGATCTCCGGGTACTCCACGTGCATCCGGCCCAGCGTCGCCAGGAGCGTGCCCTTGGGGAGCGCGTGACCGTGGAGCACCAGGACCGAGACGCTGGAGAAGGGCCGCTCGGTGAGCATCTCGCCCACGTTGGCGTACCAGGCGGCGGGGCCGCTCCGGGCGGCGAGCTCGGCGACCATCTGCGGAGCGTCGTTCGCCTCCGACAGGAGCACCGTGGATCCCTCGTTCCAGCTTTGCACCTCGTCCTCCTTGCCTTGCTTGCTCTGACGCCTGCCTCGGCCGGCGTCTGCACAGGGTAGGGGCAAGGGGCGTGCCAGACTCGTGACGAAACGGTACAATCGCGTAAAACGTTGTGTGACAACGCATTATGGCGTGCAGCGCCGGGGCCGGGCCCGGCCCCCGGAGTTCGAACTGTATGCGGCCCATATACAGGTGGGGGCGCCCCCCGGGACGGGAAGCGTCCCCTGTATTCGCCCATATGGTTGTCTCAGAACGACTTACATGAGTCGGCGGACTCCCCGGGCGGGGTGTATCGACTCCGGATACACCCCGAGAAACCCAGCAACGGCGCCGTTTTCCGGACCTTCACCTGCTTCCGGCTCCAGCTCGGTTTGTGCCCGTGCGTTGGTTCGCCCGGGCCCAGTGGTCACTGGGGTCGCCAAGTGGGACGTTTTCGACCGCCGGATCTGGGACATCTACAGCCGCCGCTGACACCGCGTCCGTCCGCGACCCAGGGTGATGGCCGAGAGGACGCGGGTTCGAGGGGATCCGGCTCCGGAATGGGCCCCGGTTCGTGAAGATGTCCCATCCAGACATGGACAGCTTTTCGGCGCCGCGGTCGGCTTCGTGCGGGATCGGCCCGGTGCGCGGCTGTGCGGCCGCCTGGGCGGCTGTGTGCGCTGCGATCTCGTTTGGACCCAGCTTCCGCGGCCTCCGGCGGCCATTTTGGGCCTCTCGGGGCAAGCCCGGGCGTCGCC
>JALOLB010000151.1 GCA_025456225.1 Thermoanaerobaculaceae bacterium | reverse complement strand
GAGGGGCTCACCACCGGCTGCACCCCCACCACCTTCTGCCCCGAGGCCACCCTCACCAGGGCCGAGATGGCCACCTTCCTCGGGCGCACCCTGGGGCTGTCGCTCGCCCACTGACGCAGCCCGACCGTCTGCCACTGACCGACCCGAACACGTTGAGCCCCGGGTGGGTGGTGGAGCTTGAGCCTGGAGCCTTGAGCCCGAAGCCTGCCCGGATGGGCCGGCCCGTGGCTACCTCACGCCGGCGAGGGCCGCGTTGAGGGTGCGCAGGAGTGTCAGCAGGTACAGGCCGACCGAGCGCTCGCGGATGAAGTAGAGGTCGTACTCGAGCTTGCGCCGGTGCTCGTCGAGATCGCAGGCGTAGGGCATGTTGACCTGGGCCCAGCCGGTGATGCCCGGCGGCACGGCGAGCCGGAAGGTGTAGTAGGGGATCTGCCGCGCCAGCTCGGTGACGAACTCGGGCCGCTCGGGGCGCGGGCCGACCAGCGACATGTCCCCCCGCAGCACGTTGAGGAGCTGCGGCAGCTCGTCGACCCGCAGGCGGCGCAGCCAGCGGCCGGTGGCCGTCACTCGGGGGTCGCCCGGGGGCGAGAAGCTCGGCCCGTCCTCCTCGGCGTCGCGCCGCATCGTGCGCAGCTTGAGGATGCGGAACCCCCGGCCGAACTGCCCGACCCGCATCTGCAGGTAGAACGCCGGGCGGCCGTCGGAGAGCAGCACCAGCAGCCCTCCCAGCAGCACCAGCGGGGAGGCCGGGACGATCATGACCAGGGCCACCAGCACGTCGAGGACCCGCGTCAGCCGGTTGAAGAGCTGCCAGTGCACGCTGCCGAAGCCTGGCTGGTGGAGGAAGGCGTCGGGTGAGAGCTCCTCCACCGGCAACCGACCGTCCAGCCACGCCCAGAGCTCCGACGTCACCACCACCGGTACGCCCGAAAAGTGCAGCGCCGCGAGGTCCGAGGCAAAGGCCCCGAAGCCACCGACGCTGCCGACCAGGACCACCACCTCGGCCCCGAGCCCCCGTGCCGCGCCGGCCAGCTCGGACGGCTCGAGGTGCGCCCCGTCCACCGGTTCCCACGGTGCCAGCGGATGGCTCCGCAGGCGCTCGCAGACGCCGGCCACCGCCGCGGCCTCGCCCACCACCAGCGCCGGCGGGCGGAACCGACCCATCACCCACCGGCGCACCACCACGCGCAGCAGCCACGCGACCACGACCCACGCCCCGGTGGTGAGGACCAGCAGGCCGCGCCCGAACCGCCAGGACGGCACCACATAGGTGGCGAGGGCGACGCCGAACCCCCAGAACCCGCCCACCACGGCGACGCGGATCGCCAGCTCCCGCCGGCGCCGGACCCGCAGCGGGCCGTACAGCTCCGCCGCCGTGGCGAGCCCCCACACCAGGAGCACGCCGACGATGCCGAGCACGGGGTGCCCCACCACCTCGGCCCACTTCTCGACCCGGATCGGGCCCTGGAAACGCAGCAGGTGCGCGAGCCACGCCGCCCCGGCGAGGGCCAGGGCGTCCACCGCCGCCAGCAGCGGCCCCAGCCGCAGCGCCATCGGGCGCAGCATGCTCACGTCACCAGCCTCCCGGCCCCATGGTCAGCTCCCCTACGGCTTGAAGAACGCCCGCATGCCTTCGACCAGGCGCTCGCGCTCGTCGGCGCGGACCTCCGGGTAGATCGGCAGGGCAATGACGTCCCGGCACGCCTGCTCGGACACCGGGAAGCTCCCCTCGCCGTAGCCCAGCTCGGCGAAGCAGGTCTGGAGGTGGAGCGGGATCGGGTAGTAGACCTCGGTGCCGAGCCCCTGCTTGGAGAGGAACTCGCGCAACGCGTCGCGCTTCTCGACCCGGGCCACGTACTGGTGGTAGGTGTGGCCCCGGCCGGGCAGCTCCTCCGGGGGGCGCACGACACCCAGGAGGCCTGCCTCGGCGAACAGCCGCCCGTAGTGCGCGGCGCCTTCCCGCCGATTCGCGATCCAGCCGTTCAGACGTGGCAGCTTGGCGCGCAGGATGGCGGCCTGGATGGCGGCGAGACGGAAGTTGCCGCCCACGAAGTGGTGGACGTAGCGGGGACGCATGCCGTGCACCCGCATGTCGATCATGCGCTCCGCGAGGCCCTCGTCGTTCGTGGTGACGAGGCCGCCGTCCCCGAACGCCCCGAGGTTCTTGGTCGGGAAGAACGAGAAGCAGCCGAACACCCCCAGGCCGCCGGTCGCGACGCCGTTGTATCGGGTGCCGATCGACTGGCAGCAGTCCTCGACGATGGGGATGTCGCCCGCCACCTGGCGGATGGCATCCATGTCGCACGCCTGACCGAAGAGGTGGATGGGGATGATCGCCCTGGTGCGCGGCGTGATGGCGGCGCGCAGCGCCTCGGGGTCCATGTTGTAGTCGCGCGGATCGATGTCCACGAAGACCGGCCTGGCGCGCAGCCGCCAGATCACCCCCGCCGAGGCGAAGAACGTGAACGGCGTGGTGATCACCTCGTCCCCGGGCCCGACGTTGAGGCACATGAGGGCGGCCAGCAGGGCGTCGGTGCCCGAGGTCACGCCGATCGCCCTCCTGATGCCCAGGAACTCGGCGCACTCCTTCTCGAGTGCCGCCACCTCGGGCCCGAGGATGAACTGTTGGGTGGCAAACACGCGCTCCACGGCGGCGTGGACGTCGTCCTTGATCTCCAGCCACTGCCGGTTGAGGTCGAAAAGGGGGACTGGGGGCCTGTCAGTGCTCATGAGCATGTCCTTTTCAAGAGTGGGCGCCTGCACGGGCCGCCCTACTCCATCAGCGCGCTAGGATACCGCGGTGGGCGCGCACGCGGGAACCGCTCCCCCACCCACCCACCCGGGCCTCAGGTTCCCCACCACCCAACCCCCCGGCCTCAGGCCTCAGCTCCCCCAACCCACCCAACCACCCGACCTCAGCTTCTCCGCCCACCCTACCGACCGGCCTCAGGCCTCAGCTCCCCCACCCACCCGATCCTGTCCTGCTGTTCCTGAGGCCTGAGGTCTGAGGCCTGAGGCCCGGCAAGGGGGACGGTGGTTGACGACAGGGGGTCCGCCACGTACCTTGCCGCGGCACCCGCCGGCACCGCGCTCCGTGCGCGGACGGGGGGGCGGGGGAACCGTGATCGACCTGGCCAAGCAGCTCATCGACTTCATCCTGCACATCGACAAGCACCTGGACACCATCATCCAGAGCTACGGGGCCTGGACCTACGGCCTCATGTTCGCCATCGTCTTCTGCGAGACGGGCCTGGTCATCACGCCGTTCCTGCCTGGGGATTCGCTCCTGTTCGCCCTTGGAGCCTTCTCGGCCAGGGGGTCGCTGGACCTCATGCTGGTGCTGCTCCTCCTCTCGGTCGCCGCCATCCTCGGCGACACGGTCAACTACTGGATCGGCGCCAAGATCGGCCCGGCGGTCTTCCACAAGGAGAACGTCCGCTTCCTCAACCGCAAGCACCTGGAGCGCACGCACGAGTTCTACGAGCGGCACGGTGGCAAGACCATCATCATCGCCCGCTTCGTGCCGATCATCCGTACCTTTGCGCCTTTCGTTGCTGGCATCGGCAGGATGTCGTACGGCCACTTCCTGGCCTACAACGTCATCGGCGGCCTCGCCTGGGTGCTCCTGTTCGTGCTCGGCGGCTACTTCTTCGGCAACCTGCCGATCGTCAAGCGGAACTTCACCTTCGTGATCTTCGCCATAATCTTCATCTCGATCCTGCCGGGCGTCTTCGAGTTCATCCGGCACCGCCGTGAGACAGCCGCCAGCCGCCGTGCCGCCGCATCGGCCACCCGGGACTGAGAGGGTGTGAACCACTGCCGCGAGGAGGTTCGGGGCGCCGATCGTGACCGCTGGCAACGTGGAGGTGGATGTGGACGGACGTGATGCGAGCCTGAAGCTCACCGCAAGGCCTTCACCGAAACACCTCGTGCGACGACTGCTTGCCTCACACCGTCCCGACGGACGAAAGCAGGTCCACGTGCACGTCCAGGTTGACGCCGTGATGGCCTACATGGCCTGACCAATCGCCTTCTCGCAAATTCTTTACACGCTCTGACCTCTCGCGAGCCGATCCCTGCCGCTCGCCACGAGCCCCGGTTCGAAATGCGGGATATGATGGCACCGGATGTCTCGGGAACTCCTGATCATCGGCTCCTTGACACCCGCTCTGCGGCGGGTGATGCCGATGCTGGATCGGGCCGAGTTCCGCAGCGAGTACGTGGCGAGGGGTGACGAGGCCATCGAGCTTGTCCACGCCCGGCGGTTCGACCTCATCGTGGCGCGCTTCCCCCTGGTTGGCGCGGGGCTGGCGGAGCTGGTGCGTGCCGTGCGCGCCGACGGCGGGCCGAGCCGGGGCGCCAGCTTCCTGCTCCTGGCCGAGCCCGAGCACGTCTCCGACGTCGGGACGTTCCTGGGCCGCGGCATCGGTCGCATCGTCAGCCTCGACGCTCCGAGCGAGCGCCTCGTGGATGCCGTGGCCGACCTGCTGGCCGTCGCACCGCGCCGCGCCCTGCGCGCCATCGTCGAGGTGCGGCTGCCCGCCCAGCACGGCGGCGGCCAACTGCTCGCCCTCACCCACAACATCTCCGAGAACGGGCTGCTGCTGGCAGGAGTCCCAGGCTTGCCCATCGGCGCCACCCTGAGCTTCGAGCTCTCGCTGCCGGGTGTCGCAGCACCGATCCGGGGCGAGGCGGAGGTGGTACGGCACACCGATCCGACCCGCGAGAAGGTCGACGGCATCGGCGCGCGCATCATCTCCTTCGTCGGCGACGGCCACGAGCGGCTGCAGGCATTCCTCACGCGGCCACACCATCCCTAGGGCCTCGACCGCTTGACTGCGGTATTACCCAGGAATACCATCGTACTCCAGCAAGGTTGGCTGCATTGATGCGTCCTGTGCTGTCCGGTGCGCTGGTCGTGGCGGTTCTCGCCCTCGGGATCGGGGCGGGACCGCATCACCACCATGGCCACGACCCGGCACCTCTCGCGGTCGCCCAGGGCGGGTGCGCGCATCCGCCACTGACACCTCATCTTCACGCTGCGCACCTTCACGGCGTCGAGGGGTGCCCGTCCTGTGCTGCCGGTCCGACGCCGACATGCTCCGGCGCCACCTCAGGAATCTCGCCCCCAGCGTGTGAGCTCGTCCTTCCCCCTCCCTCTGTCGAGTCACCCCTTCAGGCCCGTCCGCAGGATTTCCAGCCTGGTCGCGGTCCGCCGCGCCGACCACCTGTCTGGCACTCTCGACATCGGGTCCGCCCCCCGGACCGCACAGCAGTGGGAGACGACCATGCGACCACGACCGCTCCTGACGGCCTTCGCCGTTGTGCTGGCGACAGGCTGGGTCTCAGCCCAGGGCATCAACCCCGACATCTCGGTCATCGGTGACGTCCGAGCCTTCGTCACCGGGGACCCGAACGACAGCAAGAAGGACGAGCTCCAGCTCGACCTGCACGGCGCCGAGCTGGCACTGGGGGGGTACCTGAATCCCTTTGCCCGCGCCGATGTCTACATCGGCTACCACGATGACGAGATCGAGCTGGAGGAGGCGTACGCCACGATCCTCCGCGGGCTCCCGGGACGACTCCAGCTCAAGGCGGGCAAGTACCGCGTGGACTTCGGCAAGCTGAACCTTCTCCACCCCCACGCCTACTCGTTCCTGGACACCCCCCTGGTCCACCAGGTCCTGCTGGGCGAGGAAGGGCTCATTGACATCGGCGTCAACCTCAACACCCAGATCCCGATCGGCAGCGCGGCGCTGACGCTTTCGGGCAACGTGCTCAAGGGGGACTTCTCGACGTCGCAGCACCACGCCGATGAGGACGAGCACGCGCACGCAGCCGCCGGGCTCTGGGCGCGGCAGCCCTTCGTACGGTCCTTGCACGACGACATCGAGATCGAGGAGGAGGCCGAACCAGGCCTCGGATACTCGGAACGCCTCGGCCTGTACATTCCCACCGGCGACTATGCCGGGTTCGAGGTCGGCCTCAACGCCCTGCAGGGCACCTTTGACCGCGGCACCGGGCGCCAGGTGCGCCTGCTCGGCGCCGATCTCAAGTACCGCTGGGCGCCGGACAAGTACCACTCGCTCACCGTGCAGGGAGAGTGGATCCGCTCCGAACGGGACCTGTGGACTCCGGACGAACCGCTGGAGCGCACGACAGCGAGCGGCTTCTACGCCTTCATCGACTATCGCTTTGCCCAGCGCTGGAACACAGGCGTGGTGGCCGAGCGGGCCGAAGGTGCGTACGACCCTTCGGTGACCACAGAGCGTGCCGGCGTCTTCGGCGGCTTCCAGCTCATGGAGGAGACGACCATGCTGCGCCTGCTCCTGCGTCGAACAGACGGCGACGCCTTGGAGAAGCCGGTTGACGAGGCAATCCTGCAGCTCGTGTTCTCGCTCGGGCCTCACAAGGCCCACTGGTTCTGAGGAAGGTGACACCATGAAGAAACTCCTTGCACTGGCTGCTCTGATCGGCCCGAGCCTGCTCGCCGCCGAACCACTCCGAGTTGTCACCTCCATACCGGACCATGCGGCCCTCGTGCGCGCCATCGGCGGCGGCGAGGTCGAGACCGAGAGCATTATCAAGGGCAACCGCGACGTGCACGCGGTCGAGCTGCTGCCCTCGTTCATGGTCAAGGTCGGCCGCGCCGACCTCTACGTGAAGGTCGGCATGGACCTCGACCTCTGGGCCCAGTCGATCATCGACGGCTCACGCAACGGCAAGCTGATCGTCGTCGACGCCTCGGCCGGAGTCGAGAAGCTCGAGGTGCCGACCTTCAAGGTCGACGCCTCGTACGGTGATCTCCACATCTACGGCAACCCCCACTACTGGCTCGACCCCGGCACCATACGGGCTCAGGGTGAGGCGATCTTCGCCGGCCTCGTGCGGGTACGGCCTGCCAGCGCCGCCACCTTCAGGGCCAACCTGGACGCCTACGTTCAGAAGGTGGACGCGGCCCTCAAGGGCTGGCAGGCGCGCCTGGCACCGTTCGCCGGGACCCAGGTGATCTCCTTCCACACCTCGTGGCCGTACTTCGCGCAGCGCTTTGGCATCCAGGTCGTCGACTTCATGGAGCCCAAGCCCGGCGTCTCCCCGACGCCGACCCACATTGCCGCCCTCACCGAGCGCCTCAAGGGTGGGCAGGTGAAGGCCATCCTCATGGAGTCGTACTTCGACGACAGGGTGCCCCAGATGCTGTCCCGCACCACCGGTGTACCCTTGGTCAAGGTGCCGGTGCTGGTGGGAGCCGCGCCGGGGGTCGACGACCAGCTTGCGCTCTTCGAGGCGATCACAACCAGCCTGGCAACCGCCCTCGGGGGAGGTCATTGAGCCACGACCACAGCCATCCGCTGCTGCGCTTCGACGATGTGACCCTGGGATATGGGGGGGCGCCGGTCCTCCGGCGCCTCTCCTTCCACATCTGCCGTGGGGAGTTCCTCGGCATTGTCGGCCCCAACGGCTCCGGCAAGACCACCATCCTGCGGGCGATCCTGGGGCTGTTGCACCCGAAGGAAGGCGCCATCCACCGACACGGTCGCCCTGTCATCGGCTACGTGCCGCAGCGCGAGCGCATCGACACCATCATGCCGGTAACCGCCGTGGAGGTGGCCTTGATGGGTCGGGCCCCCCGACTCGGAGCGCTGGCACGCCTGCACACCAGGGACCGCGAGGTCGCCCGCGAAGCCCTGCACCGGGTCGGGGTGGTCGACCTCGGCTCACGGCTCTTCCGCGACCTCTCCGGCGGCCAGCAGCAGCGGGTGCTCCTCGCCCGCGCCCTCGCCGCCGAGCCCGACCTGCTGGTGCTCGACGAGCCCACCAACGGCATGGACCTGGGCTCCGAGCACGCCCTCATCGAGCTCCTGAGGGAGCTCAACCGCGAGCAGGAGCTGACCGTCCTGCTCGTCACCCACCTCCTGCAGATTGTCCTCAATGCCGCCACCTCGATCCTCCTCATCGACCGCGGACGGGTGCTCTACGGCGAGGCAGGGGAAGTCCTCCAGGAGGGCAAGTTGGCCGAGCTCTACGGCTTGCCGGTCCGCATCCTGGAGGCGGACGGCCGCCGCACGCTGGTAGTGGGTGGCCGTTCATGAACGGCATGTTCGAGCTCGAGTTCATGCGCCTGGCCGCCGTGGCCGGGACGGCGGCCGCCCTGTCCCTCTCCATTCTCGGCGTCTACGTCGTCCTCAAACGCGTGGTGTTCGTGGGCCTGACCCTGGCGAACGTGGCCACCCTCGGTGCGGCCATGGCCCTGGTGTTGCACCTGCCCATTCACGCCGTGGCCATCTTCGGAGCGCTCGCCGCAGCGGCGGCGCTGGCTGGGGTCGCGTCCCCTCGCCGCATCCCGCCCGAGTCGGTGGTCGGCTGGGGCTTTGCCGCCGCGTCGGGCCTCACGGTCCTGGTACTGGCCCGCGCCACCGGGGACACCGAAGCCATGCGGCTGCTGTTCGGCAACGTGCTGGCGATCACCCGGGGAGAGGCGGGGCTGCTGGCTGGCATCGCAGGGTTCGTGGTGGCACTTCACGTGCTGTTGGCCAAGCGCTTCGTGCTGGTGGTCTTCGACCCCGAGATGGCGCGCGCGGCAGGGATCGCGACAGGCGTCTGGACGCTGGTGCTCTACCTCACCGTGGGCGGCGCGACGGCTGCCGCGGTGCACGAGACCGGCGCCCTGTTGGCGTTCTCGCTGCTCACCCTCCCCGCCATGGCCGCGCTGCTGGCCACCCGCGGCCTCAAGACGGCGTTCTTCGTGGCCGCCGCCATAGCCGTCACGGCCACGCTCGGGGGCCTGGTGCTGTCATTCAGGCTGGATCTGCCGACCGGCCCGTTCACGGTCGTGCTGCTCGCGGCCATCGTCCCCGTCGCCGCGCTCATCGGCCGCCTGCGGCGCTGAGCAGCTCGCGGGATGCGGCCACGGGAGGTCACCACGGCCTACGGGTGTCCACCCCCCAACCCGGGTGACCCTGTCGCACCGCTGCGGATCGCCAGCACCACGCCCTGCCGCGAGCCGCGCCTTGCCGACTCCCGCGGGTCTCTGATACCGTCACGCCGTTGTGGGAGCGAAGCGGTTGCCAGCCGTTCAGGGCCACACCCCAGTCCCCCATCGAGGCAGGTGAGCATGTGCAAGGCGTCCCCGTGGCGAGTCGTTGTCCTGTCCATCGTGCTGCTGGCGCTCGGCGTCCCGGCCCCCACCGCCCAGCCTGCCTCCTGGCCATCGATGGTGGTGCGCGTTGGTTTTCCGCCTGGCACCGATCTCGCCGCGTTGGCGCGCGGCCTTGACGTCTGGGAGGTCCACCGCTCCGAAGGATTCCTGGTCGCGGCGGTCGACCCGGGGCAGTGGGCCGACCTCGAGGCCCGCGGCTTCGTGCTGGAGCTCGACGAGGCCAGGAGCGCCCGGCTCGATCGGCCGCTGGTGCTGCTGCCTGGCCAGACCTCGGGCATCCCGAGCTTCCCCTGCTATCGCACGGTCGAGGAGACCTATGCCTCCATGGAGGGGCTGGTGAGCGCCCACCCCGGCCTGGCGTCGTGGGTCGACATCGGGGACTCGTGGGAGAAGGTGACGGCCGGGGGCAACCCCGGGTACGACCTGCGGGTGCTCGTGCTCACCAACTCGGCGCACCCGGGGGCCA
>JALOLB010000403.1 GCA_025456225.1 Thermoanaerobaculaceae bacterium | reverse complement strand
AGAGGTGTTCCGGTGGTTGATCACCATGGGATGGGAACCGCGGAACCGGAGTGGCTGAGCGGTGAGATCTGATGTGCCGCCGAGGGTTTGGGAGCGGTGGGGCGGTTCCGGGCGAGAGGGTGGAGGGGAACTTGGATCAGGTCAGGGTTGAGCGACGACGACGGAGGTCATGGCGCT
Source organism: Thermoanaerobaculaceae bacterium (assembly GCA_025456225.1). GTDB lineage: Bacteria > Acidobacteriota > Thermoanaerobaculia > Thermoanaerobaculales > Thermoanaerobaculaceae > JAAYVZ01. The sequence goes on along the minus strand of JALOLB010000403.1, from coordinate 2,643 downwards.
CGATCGGCGGTGAGGCACCAGCCGTCGGTGTGGCGGACAACGAGGCCTTCGTCGCGGAGGGCCCGGAGAATATCGAGGAGCTTCGCCTTGCGGACCTTGAGTGCGTCGCGGAGGGCGAGGGTGGACAGAGAGCGCTTGGATCGTCGCAACAGCTCAACGACCGCGGCGGCGAGCGGATTGGTGGGCCCGGCGGCCGGCGGCGCGATCTCCTGGGCAACGACGAGGTGGGGAGCGGGCTCGAGCGCCAGGTGGAGAAAGAAGGGTGGAGGCGCAGGGGCACCGCGATGCTCGGCGGCGAGGACCAGGTCAGTGCCACGACGGAGGAGATAGAGGCCGGAGTCCACCCAGGCCGCGAAGTCGCCGCTGCCACGGAGTTGCTGCCCGGGATGGGGGGATGGTGACTTGCGCATGTGGTGGACGAGCAGGACGGCGACATCGTGGTCGCGCTGGATAGTGCGCAGACCGCCGAGCACGGCCGACACCTCCTGGGCGGAGTTCTCGTCGACCCGTGCGACCCGAACGAAGGGGTCGAGGATGAGAAGGCGTGCGCCGGTGGAGGCTACGGTGCAGCCGAGCCGGGCCAGGTGGGCGGGATGGTCGAGGCGCAGCTCGGCGAGGTCGATCAGGAAGATGGGGGCGTCCTGGAGCTGGATGCCGTGGGCGCGGGCCAGAGCGTCGAAACGGGCACGCATGGCGGGCGGATTGTCCTCGGCGGCGAAGAAGAGGACGGGGCCCTGGGTTTTGGCGGCGAAGTGGCCCAGGGCCTTGGTGCCACAAGCGACGGCGAGGGCGATCTCGGCGGCGAGCCAGGTCTTGAAAGTCTTGGGCAAGCCGCCAATGACGCCGACCCCCGAAGCAGCCCATAGCCCTTCGACGAGCCAGAGCGCCTCTGGCGGGGTGGGCGAGATGCTGGCGACCTGACGGACGGGGAAGGCGGCATCTGGTGGTTTCTTAGAGTCCTGAGACATCGAGCGCCTCCCGGAGATGCTCCTCGGAGATGATGCCCTTTCCGGCACATCGCAAAGCGTGTTCCACGACGCGGTCGCAAAGTGCGGGGATAGCGCGCGTGCGCTCGAACAACTCGTCACGCAGACCGAGCGGCATCCGCCTTTGGTCAGCAGCGCCGAAGCGATGCACGAGGAAGGCATCGAGCTCGTCACGGCGCAGACCGGCGAGCGTCACGCGCAGCGTGATGCGCCGTTTGAGCGGGAAGAGCGCGGGCGAGTCGAGCTTCGCGGAGAGCTCGGGGGTGCCGGAGAGCACGATGCTGAAGATCTGTGGCACCTCGTGGTTGAACTCGGCCAGCGAGCGCAGCTCGGAGAGGGTGTCGAGTGGCACGCTGGTGGCCTCGTCGATCCAGGCGAGCAGGTGAGCGGGCTGCCGCTCGAGGAATTCGGCGATGACCTTGATGGTCTCCAGCGACGAGCGCCGCGGTGGCACATGCAGGACCTGGGCGAAATATCGCGCCACGGAGAGCAGCGAGACCCGCGGTGAGGACAGGTAGAGGATCTGGTGCTGGTGGCGATCCATCGAGGCAGACAGGTCGCGCACCAGCGACGTCTTGCCGGTGCCGGAGGGCCCCTTTACGACGCCCCAGAACGGCCCCTGCTTCATCGCGGCCTCGAGGTGGGTCCTGGCCTTGACGTAGTCCTGGTAGGGGAAGGTCGCCGAATTCGGCGCATCGGCGGCGGAGGGTGCGGTCTGGAGCTGTGCCTTCTCGGAACGTTTCATCTCTTCTTGCTCCTCGTGAGTTTGGTCGTGGTTTTGGTTGACGTGGAGTCGGGGACGATGCGCTGAGCCAATGCCTCGAGATAGGTCGAGACGGGGCGGCCGGCGCCGAGCTGATGCCCGATTTTGCGCAGGGCGGTTTCGGTGGCCCGCCGTGGCAGCGGGCCGATAGCGCGATAGGTGCGCTGGATCAGCGCGGCCTCAGCATCTGATCGTGGCACCGGTCGGCCGGTTGCTTCTGCCAGCAGCACGAAGAGCTCGGACAAGCCGAAGCCAGGCTCGGCGTTTGGACGGACCTTGCCCTGCCAGGCGTCATACAGCGTTTGCAGTGGTCCCTGCCCCCAGCGCTCGCGATCTTCGGACGGCTCCCCGGCGTGGTCCTCGGGGCGGATCGCCGCGCGCACCAGGGGCAGCGGACGGCCCGTCCCAGGCTCCACGACCACCGGCGCGACCTCGGGATCTGGATCGACGAGGAAGACCAGGGTTTGACCTCGCAGGGCGTCCGGGACCAGAAAGGTGCCCTGCGGGAAATCCACCTCTCCGGTCTTGCGGTGGGCCTTCTTGCGGCGTTCCACGCGGAAGGCATCCTCGAGCCTCGCTGCACTGACCTGCCGCGAAGACACGACGTCGGCGAGTGCCCGGCGTGGCGTGGTGCGCAACCCGCGGTGGCGATGGTCCTGGTAGACCATCTCGAGGACCGCCTCGAGCAACTGCTGGAGGTGAACGAGGTCCACGACGCGCTGACGCTTTAGCCGCCCGGTGAACCAGGCGATGAGCACGCGATGGTAGGCCTCTATCTTTCCGTTCGCCTCCGGGTTTCGCGCCTTCATTTTGATGCGGTGCGAGCCCATCTCGGCCAGGCCTGTGCGAAAAGCCACTGAATCGAAGATGGAGGCTCGGTCAGCGTAGATCAGG
>JALOLB010000402.1 GCA_025456225.1 Thermoanaerobaculaceae bacterium | reverse complement strand
GCAGAGTTGCGCCAGTCCTCCCACACGACCAGGAACTCGTTGTCGGCTGCGTTCCAGGCCACCGCGGGCGCGATTTCTTCAGAGACAGCGCTAGGTCCACAGATGCGGAAGTCGCGTCCCGCGGGTTTGCCGGCCGTTTCCATGTAGCGCCCGTAGATGTCCACTCCACGGGCGGTTTCGTTCCAGGCCACCGCGGGCCGACGCTCGTCGGCTGTGGCCTTGAGGCCGCTGATGCGGAAGTCGTCGCCGATGGGCTTGCCATTGGCACCCACTCGTCGGCCGTAGATGTCGGTTCCGCGGCTCGCGTGATTGCGGCCATCGGTCCAGACCGCCAGACCCTCGCCTGTGACCCTGCTCCAGGCGACGGCGGGGTGGAGGTCGTCGTCGATGGCGTGGGGGCCGCTGATCTGAGTGTCGAGGATGACGATGGGGGGCAGGCGCGGCTCATCGTCTGCAGGTGCGCCCGCGAAGCCAAGGAGACCGAGCAGCGCCAAGCCGGTGACGATCAGGGCCCGTGCAGTCGGGCGCATCACCCACCCCCTAGGTGTGATCTGATGAGGGTACACACCCGACTCTGGCTGCGCCGCCCCACAGGACCGCAGATCGGCATGGCGGGCATGGGGCTCGCCGGGGCTTACCGGGGGGGCGGGTGACCGGCGCGCCGCCACGACGCGCGGGCCGGGTCACGCTCTCGGGAAGTGCTCCTCCAGGATGTGGCGCGCCGCCGGGGTGATCTCGTCCCAGAAGGCGGCAGGGGCCTTGGAGACCGTCACGAAGTCGGCCGACATGAAGACACTCGTAACCCCCGGGATGGCCAGCAGGGCGGCCGCGGCCGGGTGGTCGGCGGGCCGGCCGGCAACGTAACTGGTGGGGGCCGGGAAGTGGCCGCCGACCTCGAACTTGAGGGCGTTGGGATTGGGGGTGGGCTGGATCACGACCGCCATGTCCCTCCCGGGTAGGCGCGGGGAATGGTAGCCCCCTGCGGCCCGCCGCTCCGGGCCGCAGGGCGGAGCCCATCGGAAGCGAATGAGAAAGGACCGGGCCCCGCTCTGTTGGAAACGGGGCCCGGTCGGCGGAGTGGGGCCCTGCCCGTGCAGGGCACCTGGTGACTCGACGGCGGCCCGTCGCGCCGCTGTCGAGCCGTCGCCTCGCCGTCGCCTCTGGTCGCCGGCGAGTCCTTCTGACTCCTCAGTGCCCTGGGCGCATGATGTTGAGAATCGGCTCGGCCGCCGCCACGAAGGCGGCCAAGCCCAGGGCGGCGCAGGTGATTCGCCTCAGCACACGTCCTCCTCGGCATGCCGTTGCCTGTCGGCAGCGACGGTGCGCCGGGCTTATCTCCCAGGTGTCTCAGCCAGGAGGGGAACCTTGCGCTCACCCGGCCCGGCGCTGCCGGGTGCCGCGCGTCGGTGCCGGCCGGCCCGACTGGCGGAGGGCGGCCAGGTCGCGGCGGATGGTGGCCACGCTGGCCTCCAGGGCCCCGGCGAGGTCGTCGACGGTGGGGGCGCCTCCCTGGTCCCCTGCCTCTACGAGGAGGCGCTGCAGGCGCTCCCGGCGACGAGCCACGGGGTCGGCGATATCGTCGTCTGCGGGGGTGTGGAGGGTCCAGGTGATCGTGACCCATTCGTGGGGGGCCAGCGGCCGCCCGGTGGGTGCGCCGTGGCGAGCGAGGCGTTGCTCGGCGCGACGGGGGCGGCGACGCGTCCATGCGTCGACAACCTCACGGTGAGCCGGAACGGCCAAGAGCGCCCTCGCTCGATCGACTTCTCCTAGGTCGCTGAGGAGCGAGGAAAGTTGCGTGTGCGCCATCTCGAAGTGGGCATCAGCGTCAGGACCCCTTCCAACCGCTGCGAGGGCAAGAGCGTGAGCAAACGGGACTTGGTAGGCAAGCTCGACGCCCGGGTTCAGGTCCCTCATGGCGTGGGCCGTCACCCTTACGGCTTCCTCCACCTGACCCGCCTGAAGGAGGAGTCTCCCCAGAAGGGCCGTCACGCTCACGCGCAAATCGTTCATCCCGATCTGCTCGCACAGTGCCTCAGCGCGAGTGGCGTGGGCGATGCCCTCGTTGGCTCGCCCAGCCACCAACTCGGCGGCCGCCAGTTCCCGGAGGGCCTGCGCAGCCAGCCAGGAGTCCTTCGCTTGGAGGGTCAGGGCAACCCCGTCGTGAAGCAGGGCTAACCCCTCCTCTACGGAGCCCGCTGACGCCTTGATGCTGCCGAGCAGCGCAAGGCAATGTGCGCGCCCGCGTATGTCACCAATTTGCTCGTAGACGCCATGGGCCTCTGTGACGTCCCGCTCAGCCCGATCGTTGTCGCCGAGATTGGCGTGACGAATCCACGCTGAGTTGGCCAGGACAAGCGCTCGGCCTCGCCCGTTCGCGATCTCCGAGTAGGTGGCGGCTGCTCCTTCGAACGCGCGCAGAGCCGTTCCCAGGCGACCCTTGATGACCAGCAATATCCCCAGGTTCATCTGGTAGACCGCCTCGCCGTGGCGGTAGCCGATCGTCCGGCTCATCTCGATAGCCCGGTTGAAGTCGGCTTCGGCCAGGTCCGACTCACCACGCTCCATACGCAGCGTCCCGAGCATCCCGAGCACCTCGGCCTGGCCGCGGGCGTCGTTGATCTCCCCGTACAGCGCCAATGCAGCCAGCAGCTGCGACTCGGCCTCGTCGAAACGCTGCAAGTCGATGAGGTTCTGCCCCAGCGCGTTGCGAGCATCGGCTTGCTGGCGCCGGTCGGCCCCGCGGAAGGCGGCCACGGCCTCCAGGTGGACCACTCCCTCGGCGGCCCGTCCGGCGAAGCAGGCGATCATCCCCAGCGTGCTGAGGGCGGCCACGGCCGGTCCATGTGGGCCAGCCACCAGGCACGGCGCCGATGGACGTCGGGGGCTGCCTCGGCCGAAGCGTGGCGTTCCATGCGGAGCAGGGCGGCCTCCTGATCGGCGCGCCGGGCCAGCACGTCGAGCACCTCCTCCTGGCGGGCGGCGACTCGGTAGTGCCGTTCCGCCGGGGCGCCGATCTGCTCGAGGGCGGCAGCTGCTCGCGCCAGATGGAACGCGGCGGTGTCGTAGGCCCGCACCTCCAGCGCCCGGTCGGCGGCCTTCTCGAGATAGTCGGCGGCCCTGTCGGGGATGCAGGCCGTGGCGAAGTGATGTGCCAGCACCTCGACCTCGCCGGGCCGGTGCGCCTCGACGGCCAGGGCGACCCGCCGGTGCAGGTCGAGGCGGGCCGACAGGGGCAGATCGTCGTAGACCACCCGCCGCAGCAACTCGTGGCTCACCTGGTAGCCGCCGGGCCGTTCCGCCAGCAAACCGCGCCGGGCGAGGTCGTCTACCCCGCGCAGCACCGCCTCGTCGTCCTGCCCGGCGGCGGCCACCATCTCGGCCAGGGCCAGTTCGCCGTCGTGGACCGAGACGAGGTCGAGGATCGCCCGGGCCTCGGGGTCGAGCCCCGCCAGACGGCTGCGCATGAGGCCGTGCACCCGCGGTGTCATCGGCAGGTGCTCGCCGTCGCTCGGCGCATCGACCGGGCCCACTCCTGCCTCCGGCAGATCGCCCTGTTCGTACTGCGCCCGCAGCGCTTCGATGACGAACAGGGGGATGCCCCCGGTCTCGCGGTGGACTCGCTGGGAGTACTCGGCGCTCACCTCGGCCAGGCCCAGGCACCGCCGGACGAGCTCCTCGGTTTGGGCGGGCGAGCAGGGGCTGAGGGAGAGGCGGGCGCAGGAGGGCCGGCGATCGAGCGAGCGGAGCAGCCCCCACACCTCGGGCCGTTCCCGGGCCTCGCCGTGGCGATAGGTGACGGCGATGACCAGGCGATGGCCCTCGGTGCGGCCGGCGACGTGGGCCAGGGCCTGGATGCTGTCCTCGTCGGCCCAGTGGACGTCTTCGAGCACCACCAGGAGCGGCGCT
>JALOLB010000401.1 GCA_025456225.1 Thermoanaerobaculaceae bacterium | reverse complement strand
CGCCGCACGATCTCGGCGACCGGGACGTCGGCGAACCCCGGCTCGCGCTGGCGGATGAACCACGCGTTCTCCGCGATGCGGGTGATGTCGCAGTACAGCGGGATGTCGTGGGCCCGGCACAGGTCGTGGACCTCGGCGATGTTGGCCAGGCTCATGGGCTGGCCGCCGGCCATGTTCACCGTGACGGCGATGCTGACGTACGGGATGCGCTCCCGGCCGTGCTCGGCGATGACCTGCCGCAGCTTGGCCAGGTCGACGTCGCCCTTGAACGGGTGCTCGCTGGCGGGGTCGTGCGCGTCGTCGATGATGATGTCCACGAAGGTGCCGCCGGCCAGCTCCTGGTGCAGCCGGGTAGTGGTGAAGTACATGTTGCCGGGCACCACGTCCCCGCCGCTGATGAGCACCTGGGAGATGATGTGCTCGGCCCCACGGCCCTGGTGGGTGGGCACCATGAACGGGTAGCCGTAGACGTCCTGCACGGCCCGCTCGAAGCGGTAGAAGCTCTCGCTGCCGGCATACGCCTCGTCGCCGAGCATGAGCGCGGCCCACTGCTCCTGCGACATCGCATTCGTGCCGCTGTCGGTGAGCAGGTCGATGTACACGTCCCGGCTGCGCAGGCCGAACGTGTTCCAGCCGGCCTCGGTCAGGGCCGCCTCGCGCTCGGCCCGTGTGGTCATCCGCAGCGGCTCGACCATCTTGATCTTGTAGGGCTCGGCCCACGAGCGGCGGCGCGCGGCGGGGTGCTCAACTGTCATGGTCCGAGTCTGCTCCGGAGCTGCTGTGCGTTGCCTGTTGCTGGCTCGCCCGTGTCAGCGGAAGAACCGCCGGACCAGGTCCTCGGAGTAGCGGGCGCAGAGCTCGACGCTGGCGAACGACATCACCTCGCCGGCGTAGTAGGTGCGGTTGCTCCCCTGAAGCCCCTCCAGCTGCTCGTAGTAGCCGCTGGCCATGTCGGATGGGTTGACGTGTGGGAAGTACCGCCAGCGGCGGGTGTCCACCACACGCTCCAACGAGGCACCCATCCGGTCCAGATCCTCAGAGACGAGGCCGGCGACGGTCCCCAGGGTCATGCTGGGCGTGCCGAGGACGTACAGGGTGTCCAGTGGCGCGTCATCCCATCGTTGGTACCAGAGCATCAGGTGGCCCCGCTGGTCGCTGGTGAACCGCGCAGGGACGAAGCCCGCACCCGGGGGAAGTCCACGTGTCTGCGCGAGCAGGACCCAGTAGTCGTAGTAGCGGATCTCGGAGAACAGCCGTCGCTCCGACGGTGTGCTGTCCAGGAATCGCAGTGCCTCGTCCAGCGGGCAGGTGAGGATGAGTGCGTCGAACTCCAGCTCCTCGTGATCGGTCTGCACCTGCACGGTGTCGCGACGTCGGACTCGCACCACCTCTGCGCCGGTACGGACGTCGTGCTGCTGGGCCACACGCGACCACATGGCCTCGACGCCCTCGGGCCAGATGAAGCGGTGCTCGGCGTTCCGCATCGCCACGAGCGTGCGGAGGTCCAGGTACTTCACGACGTAGGCCGCCGGGACGTCGGTGAGGTACCCGTAGCCGAAGCCGGTGACAGGTGGTCCCACGAGCGTCTCGAGCGTGGAGAGCCCATGGGACCGGCAGAACTGCGCGAACGGCGCATGCAGCTCGGGGTCGACGCCGGACAGGCCGGGCGCTTTGACTCGTCGGTACCGGACGCCCGAGAGCCAGGCATAGGCGGCCAGCTGCCCGAGGATCCGGGGGTACTGGCGCCTGGGGAGCAGCTCGAGCGGGTGGCCGTCGAGGTCGTAGCAGTGCCCCCCGGCCATCGGCCCCCTCGCGGCACCGATCGACCTCATGACCCCCAAGGTGGCCCGGTAGTCGCTGCAGCCGAACACGGCGCCCATCTCGTACGCGTGCCCGCCCACCGGGATCGAGCAGCATTTGCCGCCGACACGCTGTTCGCGCTCCAGGACGGTCACGTTCTCGTACCCGGCTCGTCGCAGGTGGTGGGCGGTGGTGAGCCCGGAGGCGCCGGCCCCGATCACGCCGATGCGTGCGGTTCTCGAGCGTTGCCTGAGGTTGTGCGACACCGTCTCGTGGCGGCCGCAGCGGCGCGACGACGTCCGGCGCTGCCGGCGATCGCCAAACCTCCTCGATCCCTACTGTGGCACGCGCTGCAGGCGCCACGCGCGCGGGGGCAGCAGACCCACCCGGCCGCACGACCGCCTCCCCGTCCCATGGGTTCGATCTATACCCCGGGGGGTATACTTGTGATGAAGGCTACGTCAGGGCGGCTGCAAGGTGCAGCTGCCCGGCGACCACGGGAGGAACGTATGTCCGCGCCGACGCCGAAGTGCATCCTGGACCGCAGCCGGCCGTGCAGCTCCTGTGTGGCTGACAGCCCGGCCGTGTGCCCGTACCCCTACCTGCTCAGCGGGCAGGCCGCATCATGACCGACCTCCTGGACAGGCTCGAGGCCCGACTCGGCGAGGTGGGCGTCCGCCTCACAGCCACCACAGGTGGCCAGGCCCTGTGCCGCCTGGACGGCCATATGGCCTCGGCCAAGGAGCTCGAGGGCCGCATGTCCGTCCTGCTCGAGGTGCGCCGTGCCCTGCGTGCGGACCCGGAGGTGGACCTGTCGGCCATCGCCGATCGGTGGCGGGCAGACCTCGCCGCCCGACAGGCGCAGGGCGCCTCGACGGCATGGATCTCGTACTTGTCCGGCGGGCTGGCGGAGTTGGACCTCCTGGTCGCCTGATCCGCGTCGGCACCGCGACTGCGCGACGGTCACTTGCCAGCTGGTGCGTGGGGGCGCACCGGTCGCACGACCCTGATGGCGTGGTCGATCAC
>JALOLB010000400.1 GCA_025456225.1 Thermoanaerobaculaceae bacterium | reverse complement strand
CGGCCGGGACCAGCGCGAACTCCACGCCGATCGAGTTAGTTGTCCTGGCTGGCTGTGCCGACGCGCAGGCCGCGCCAAGAGCCAGGAATGCCGTCGCCGCTGACGCAGGTCGCATACTTGTGGCCTCCTGCTGCGGGAGTACCGGTGCCTGCAGGGCGAGACCTCGGCGCCTCCCGGAGGGATCATAGGCGAAACGAGCGGGGTTTGCCGTGAAGGCGCGGCTGCGGGGGTGCGTAACGGTTTCTGGGGTACTGCCCGGTGACGGCGGCGTCTTGACCCGAAGCACGGGTCCGCGCTGGCGGGTTTCGTAGCGGGGCAGCAGTCCGATACCGAGTGTCTGGGCATTCTTCTTGACTTTCGTCTTTCGGTTTGATAACTGATAGAGATGGTCAAGCGAACTTCCCCAGAATCGCCACAGACACTCCTGCAGCGCAGGTCCGAGGTCCCCAGGTCCTTGCCCCCCTTGGAGCTCGTCCTCCGCGGCAGCCTCCTCCGCCGCGAGATCCGCTGCGGCAAGCCCACCTGCCACTGCGCCGGCGGGACACGCCACCCGATCCTCGTCCTCAGTGTCACCTTCCCCGGAGGACGTACCCGCCAGGTCACGGTCCCCGCCAAGCTCTCCAGTACGGTCGAGGCCTGGATCGGTAACTACCGCCTCTGGTGGAAGGCCATCGAGGACATCTCGGAGATCAACCGGCGACTGTTGCAGCTGCGGCAGGTCGATTCGGCATCACCGTCACGCGAGGGACGGCCGTCCAGATCGACTCGCCCGAAGTCTCCCCGGGGCGGTGAGCGATGAGGGTGCTCGCCACCGTCCGGCAGCTGCTCTCACGGGTCCGCGTCGCCCCGGAAGCGGGTGCATGTTCCGACACACGCCAGCCCACCACGGTGCGCAAGCGGGCCAGGGTCCCGAAGGGACATGTGGCCCCGCCCGCGCCCCCACGACCAGTCCTGGCGGCCCTGGCGAGTAAGTTCGTGCGGCTCGAGCGCGAGGTCCTCGAGCGGTTCCGCCCACAGATGCAGCAGGCGATCCAGGACGAGCTCGACGCCCTGGCTGCTGCCCAAGGCCAGGCCCACAGGCCCGTCTGCTGCGACAGACCCATGCGGCACCACGACAGCTCCCGCAAGAGCTGGCTCAGCTGGGCCGGGCGGGTCGGGGTCCGTGCCTGGCGCTATCGCTGCAACCTCTGCGGTGGCGAGCGATACCCGCTGCTCGAGGCCCTCGAGGTCGAGCCCGGGCAGCCCAGCGGGCTGCTGGCACGGATGCTCGGCCTCTTGGGTTGCGTGGCCTCCTACTCCCTGGCGGCCGAGATGAGCGCCCAGCTCCTGGGCGTCAAGGTCAACGCCATGACGGTGTGGCGGGCCGTGCAGCGGCTGGGAGAGGCCGTCGCCCGCCACACCGAGGCCCTCAGCCGCTACCACGCCGACAGCCGGAGCCAGGCGAGCGAAAGCGCCCACCCACCCGATGTCGTGGTGGCCACGGTCGACGGCTGTGCCCTCGGGATGCAGGTGCGCCGAAAGCGACGTCAGCGCCAGAGTGCCGAGGAGATCCTGCCACCGCTGCCTCCCGTGGAGGACGGTCAGTTCCGCGAGGTCAAGACGGGCGTGCTCCTGCTCCCCAGCGAGCGGGTGCTCCTCTCTCCGGATCGTCGCGCTCTGGTGCGGCGGGTGCTGGTCAGCTGCCTCGGCGACGCCGACGCCATCTTCAACCTGCTCTGGGCCGCGCTGCGCGAACTCGGCTGGATCGGCCCCCAGACCACCGTCGTGCTCATCGGGGACGGGGCGGAGTGGATCTGGAAGCGCGCCACGATGTTCACGAACCGCTGCGAGATCCTCGACTTCTGGCACGCCATGGAGTACGCCTGGGACTACGCACGGCTCCAGTTCGGCGAGGGCTCGCGCCGCGCCGACCAGTGGACGGCACGGCTGGCCCGCGACCTCAAGGCAGGCAAGATCCTCACGGTGATCGAGCGCCTGAAGACGCTCGCGCCCACCTCCAAGGAGAGCCGGGAGGCCCTCGACGCCCTGGTCAAGTACTACACCGACAACGCCTCCCGCATGCGATACGACGAGTACCTGCGCCTGGGCTACGGCATCGGCAGCGGCTCGGTCGAGAGCGCCCACAAGCAGGTGGTCCACGCCCGCCTGCGGCAAGCCGGCATGCGTTGGTCGCCAGAGGGCGCGCGTCGGCTCTTGGCCCTCCGCCTCCTGCTGCTCAACGGCAATTGGGCCATGGCAGACCAACTCCGCATGGTCCGCTTCGCCGCCTGATCCCCGCGCAGCTTGCCTGGACCACCGGGACTGGCCCATCCTTCACCCGTGCGGCGCCGCTCCCCGGGGCTTGTCCCGCCCGACCTGCGCTCCCGCCTCGAGCAGGCGAGGCTCGACACCCTCGCTCTCATCCGCGCCCTCGATCAGGCACCTCTGCCGCGGCCACAGCTCCCGCAACCCTATACCGATGAGCTCTTTGAACTCGACGCAGACTGCGCCGAGGCCCTCTGGGCGCTGGATCAGCCGCCAGGCTCACTCGACTTCAAGGCGATGGTCCGCGACACCCTCGCTTCCCTCGACAAGCTCCCCCAGACCCGCCAAGACGTTCGCGCCCGCCTACCCCCTGCCCTCGCCACGGCTGTCACCGAGCTCGAGAAGGCGCTCCGTTCCGGCCTCGGCCACCGCGAGGCCTACAGCGACGTGCCCGGCCGCGACCCCAACTACCGTTAAGCACCCTGAGGTAGGCGTCGAGGGCGTCCCGGCTCGAGTGGCGGGCCACGAAGCCGAGCTCGCGCCGTGCCCTCTCCCCGTCGCCCAGGCAGGGGTGACGCGCGTAGCCCACG
>JALOLB010000399.1 GCA_025456225.1 Thermoanaerobaculaceae bacterium | reverse complement strand
TACTTGCCGTGGATGTAGTCGGTGAGCATGCGGATCTCGAACTGCTGGTTCTCGCTCTCGAGCCGCACCAGGTCGCCGATCGAGACCATGCCCACGATGGCGCCGTTCTCCACCACGGGCAGGTGCCGGCAGCGGCGCCCGGTCATGATCGCCATGGCCTCGCTCGCCGAGGTGGAGGGCTGGACGCAGGCGACGTCCGCGGTCATGACGTCCCGGACCAGTGTCGTCGCCGGGTCCAGGCCGGCCAGTACGACCCGGTTCATGAGGTCGCGCTCGGTGAAAATCCCCGCGCACTCGCACCCGGTGCAGACAAGCACCGCCCCGACGCGCCGCCCGCTCATGGCCTCGACCGCCTGCCTGACCGTGGCCTCGGGCGGCACCTTGAAGACCGCGTCGCCCTTGTCTCGAAGGATTCGCTTGATCGTGTCCATCGTTCGCCCCCCCCGGGCTACCGAGTGATGTCGAGCCACGATACCACGCAGTCGGATGGCGCCCGGCAGGTGAGTGGCCCGGAGTGGGTTCCGCCTGAAGGCGCCGCGTCGCTCGGGGACATGCCGGCTCCATGGGGTCGGCGGCAGGGACCATGTATCCTTGGCGCCAGGGAGCGGACCATGGCCATTCGCATCCTCATCACCGGCGGCACCTTCGACAAGGAGTACGACGAGATCAACGGGCGGCTCTACTTCCAGGACACGCACCTGCACGAGATGCTGCGCCTGGGGCGCTGCCGGGCGGATGTGGTGGTGCGAACGGTCATGATGGTGGACTCGCTGGAGATGACCGACGCCGACCGGCGGATCATCCTCGAGAACTGTCGGCAGTCCCCCGAGGAGCGCATCGTCGTCACCCACGGCACGGACACCATGGCCGACACGGCCGCGGTCCTGGGCCAGGGGCTGGAGGGCAAGACGGTGGTGCTCACCGGCGCCATGGTGCCCTACGCCTTCGGCAGCTCGGACGGGCTGTTCAACCTGGGCTCCGCCATCTCGTTCGCACAGACGCTCCCCCACGGCGTCTACATCGCCATGAACGGACGCTGCTTCGGCTGGGAGAACGTGCGCAAGAACAAGGCGCTGGGGGTCTTCGAGCCAGTGCGCTAGGAGCCTGGGATCGGGCCCGCGGCCGCGGGCTCGGGCGCTCCCGACAGGTCGAGCTGGCTGCGGATACTCTCCGCATCGACCTTCCGCACGAACCGCGGGATGCCCTTCCAGAGCGAGTGGAAGCCGAAGCCGCCCCGGGTCATCTCGTCGATGGCCAGCTCCCGGTCCCAGCCCTGTACGGTGATGCGGTAGAGGGCGCTCACGAGGCCGGTGCGATCGGCGCCGTGCTGGCAGTGCACAAGGACCGGCCAGTTGGCCGGGGCCACGAGCACCCGGAGTGCCTGCGCCAGCTCCGCCTCGTCGGTGCGCCAGGCGTTCAGCTCGATGCGCACGAGCCTGAGCGCGGTGCCCTTCGCCTCGTCCACGTCGTCATGGAAGTCTCGCAGGCAGAGCACGGTCCTGATCCCGAGCTTTTCGAGCTCGCGCATGCCGGCGGCAGTCGGCTGGGCGCTGCGATAGACGTGAGCATCGATCCGATGCAGGTTCGGCACCCCGGGCACGGCGAGGGGGGTAGCCCATTCGGCGGGGCGCACCTGCGCCCTCACCGCAGTGGCGAGGATCAGCAGGGCAACGGCGATCCAGGAGCGTCTTCGCATGCCGTCATTATGACGGCGTCAGTGGAAATCGCGCGAGGGAGTGACCGGAGCGCTCACGAACAGCGGCCGGCAGCTCTCGGCGCGGAGCGTGATGACCCCGTCCCGGGCCTGCACCGGTCCCTCGACCTCGAGCAGCGCGTGGCTGGTGATGACCCGGCGGTACGCGGCGTAGACATCGGGGGTGAAGACGACGTTGGCGAACCCCGTCTCGTCCTCCAGGGTGGCGAAGCACATGCCCTTGGCGGTGCCCGGCCGCTGGCGGACGATGCAGGCGCCGCCCAGGCGCACTCGCCGGCCGTGGGGCTGGCGGGCCAGCCCGGCCGCCGAGAGGATGCCCCGCTCCTGCAGCTCCCCGCGGCGGCGCGCGAGGGGGTGGACGCCGACGGTCACGCCGGCGCCGAGGTAGTCCGCGACGTAGCGCTCGTCAAGGGTCATCTCGGGCAGCGGGCTGGGGCCGGGGGCGGGCTGCATCGCCTGGGCGAGGGGCGGGCGGCGGCCGTCGAGGGCGGAGACCTGCCAGAGCGCCGAGCGCCGCGTCTCCCCGAGGCTCGCGAACGCACCGATCGCCGCCAGCCCCTCCAGCTCCTCCCGGCGCAGCCCGCACCGTCTGGCCAGGTCCTGCACGCTCGCAAAGGGCTTCCGGGCGGCCTCGTCGGCGATCCGCCGCGCCGCCTCCTCCCGCAACCCCCGCACGAACCGCAGGCCCAGACGCACCCCCCACCCGGGGGAGTGGGGTCCGGGGTCCGGGGTCCGGGGTCCGGGAGGAGGAGAGAGAGATGGAAGAGAAGACGGGAAAGGTAAGAAGTTTCAGAGATTTGAGAGTGTGGCAGCGGGCCATGGAGCTGGTGCCAAGAGTGTACGAGCTCCTCAAGAAGTTGCCAAGGGAGGAACGCTTCGCCCTGGTCGACCAAATCCGGCGTGCAGCCGTCAGCATCCCATCGAATATTGCGCAGGGGCATGCGCGGCGGCACACAAAGGAGTTTCTGCAGCACCTGTCGATAGCTCGGGGCAGCCTGGCCGAGCTGCTGACGCTGCTGCTGGTCGCCGAACGTCTTGGCTATCTGCCGAAGCGGGAGGTGGAGCAGATAGAGCAGCAGATCTCCGATGTTCGTATGCCGCTGTCAGGCCTGATCAACCGTCTCCA
>JALOLB010000150.1 GCA_025456225.1 Thermoanaerobaculaceae bacterium | reverse complement strand
AGACGGTGGTGTCCCACGACCAGTTGACCCAGCCGCTGCCGAGGGCGTCGGTGTAGACGGCACGGTCGGCGGCGAGGAGGGTCACGGGCGGGCCGGGCAGGCTCCCCAGCGCCGCCACGCCGGCCACCACGAGCAGCAGTCCCAGCCCCGGCGAGCTCCATGTCCGTCCCATCGCGCCTCCTGTGTTGCACCAACGCTACCGCAGGTGATAGGCCGAGAGGCGGTGACCTGGGTCACGCCGGAGGGGAGGCGCGGGAGTGGTGATCCCGAGCTACTCCGCGGAGAGGCCGGCGACGATGTGGTAGGTGTCGCGGGCGATCAGCAGCTCCTCGTTGGTGGGCACGACGAAGACCCGGGACGTGCTGCCCTCCGGCGAGATGTCCGCCTCCACGGCCCGGGCCGCGTCGTTGCGGGCCGGGTCGACCCGCAGGCCGAGGGCCTCGAGCCCGACCATCGAGCGCGCCCGGATGACCGGGGAGTTCTCGCCGATGCCGCCGGTGAAGACCACCGCGTCCACGCCCCCGAGCACGCCGGTGTAGGAGGCGATGTACTTCTTGAGCCGGTAGCAGAACACGTCGACCGCCAGGCGGGCCCGGTCGTTGCCGTCCGCCTCGGCCTGCAGCAGCGTCCGCATGTCGTTGCTCACCCCGGAGATGCCGAGCAGGCCGGAGTGCTTGTTGAGCAGCGCGTTGGCCTCGGTGACCCCGAGCTCCTCGGTCACCATGACGTGCAGGATGATCCCGGCGTCGATGTCGCCGGCGCGGGTGCCCATGAGCAGGCCCTCGAGGGGCGTCAGGCCCATGCTCGTGTCCACCGAGTGCCCGCCGCGGATCGCGGTGATCGAGCAGCCGTTGCCGAGGTGGCAGGTGATGACGCGCAGGGTCGGGTCGTCGGCGCGGCCGAGGATCTCCGCCATGCGCCGCGACACGAAGCGGTGCGAGGTGCCGTGGAAGCCGTAGCGCCGGATGCCGTGGCGCTGGTAGAGCACGTAGGGCAGGCCGTAGAGGTACGCCTCGCGCGGCATGGTCTGGTGGAAGGAGGTGTCGAACACCGCCACGTGGGGGACCAGCAGGAGGTCGCGGGAGGCCCGGTAGCCCTTGATGTTCGGAGGGTTGTGCAGCGGCGCCAGGTCGATGCAGTCCTCGATCCCGGAGAGGACGTCGTCGTCGATCAGCACCGAGGTCTTGAAGCGCTCACCGCCGTGCACCATGCGGTGCCCCACCGCCTCGATCTCGCTGCGGTCCTGGATCACCCCGACGTCGGGGCGCGTCAGCAAGCCCAGGATGCGCTCCACGGCGATCTTGTGCTCGAGGATCTCGCCGGTCTCCTTGAGCGGCTTCCGCCCCTCCGCCTCGTAGCGCAGGATGGCGAGCCCGCCGATGTTCTCGACCAGGCCCCTGGCGAGGGCGTGGACGCGGCCGGCCGCGGCCGAGGCCTCGTCGGTCTGCACGAGCTGGAACTTCACGGACGAGCTGCCGCAGTTGAGGACCAGGACCTTCATTTCTCCACCCCCGCCTCGACCCTGGGGTGCCCGGCCTCGTCGTACTCGAAGAAGCCGCGCCCCGTCTTCACCCCGAGGTGCCCCGCCCGGATCATCTTGCGCAGCAGGGGACAGGGGCGGTACTTGGCGTCTCCCAGCTCGTCGAACAGGTACTTCATCCAGCGCATGACCTCGTCGAGGCCCATGCGGTCGGCCAGTTGCAGCGGTCCGATCGGCAGCCCGTAGCCGAGCCGGATCGAGGTGTCGACCGCCTCGGCCGAGGCGACGCCTTCCATCACCACGTGCATGGCCTCGTTGAGGAACGGCAGGATGACGCGGGTCGTCACGTACCCGGGGTACTCGAAGACCTCGATGCCGGTCTTGCCGAGGACCCGAACGAACTCGAGGGCGCGCCTGTAGGTGTCGTCGGACGTCTTGAGGCCGCGCACCACCTCGACCAGCGGGACCTTGGGCACCGGGTTCAGGAAGTGGAGGCCGATGATCCGCTCGGGGTGGGCCGTGCGTGCCGCGATCTCGGTGACCGACAGCGCCGAGGTGTTGGTGGCCAGCAGGTCGTCCTGCGACACCACCTGGTCGAGCTCCTGGAAGATCGCGCTCTTGAGCTCGACGTCCTCCGGCACCGCCTCGACGATGATGTCGGTGGGCTTCAGCTCGGCCAGGGTCTCGACCGGCTTGATGCGGGCCAGGATCGCCTTCTTCTCCGACTCGGTGCGGCGCCACTTGGCGATGTCGCGGTCCAGCGCCTCGCCGATGTCGACAAGCGCGACCTGGGCCAGCTCGGACGACCTCTCGCGGATCAGCACGTCGAGGCCGGCCCCCGCACAGGCGATGGCGAGACCCTGTCCCATGGTTCCGGCGCCGACGATCCCGATGGTGCGAATGGCCATGACTGGCGTCTCCTCCCGTGCTCGCTGCGTGTGCTGCGTGGTCCCGACCGCTGCGGTTGCATGGACCCACCCGCAGCCCGGAGACGGCCGTGACGTCACGGCACCGGGCAGGCTCCCGGCTCCGAGCGCGAGCCGGGGATGGGGGGTCCTTGCCGCCTGGGTGGGATGGTAGCACCCAACCTTGCCGGCGCTACCACCCGGGTGCTGCGCGCCCGGCCGGCGCCCGGCGGGCGCCGATCCCGCGCACGGAGTGCGCGGGCCACCTTCGGACTCCGCCAACGATTGGGCA
Organism: Thermoanaerobaculaceae bacterium; assembly: GCA_025456225.1. Taxonomy (GTDB): domain Bacteria; phylum Acidobacteriota; class Thermoanaerobaculia; order Thermoanaerobaculales; family Thermoanaerobaculaceae; genus JAAYVZ01. Next base: position 9,977 of record JALOLB010000150.1, on the reverse strand, counting down.
CGGACTGCAATCTTGCTTGTGTCCAGACAGCATGAAAGGTGGGCGCCGCACTCCGTGCGGCGCATCCGGGTGCTGCGCGCCCGGGCGGCGCCCGGCGGGCGCCGATGCGCGGCCCGGAGGTCCGCGCCCACCTTCGGGCGATGCGCTCGGTCCTCCCGACCCCGTTTCGGCGTGGCGGGCCAGTCAGTGCGAGAAGCAGGCGCGGCGTTCAGCGGCGGAGGGTGAGGGTGTGCTTCATCTCGATGCGGGCGGGGAAGCTCGCGGTTGATCAGCGAGAATCCGTGCTCCACCAGCACCCGCGCCGTCTCCCGGTTGATCAACTGGTAGAGGCCCTTCTCGCTGCGCAGGGCCCGCTCGAAGAGGACCACTGCGGTGGTGGGGCCGAGCCGGTCGCAGATCGAGAACGCGCCGGGACGGCCGTCGATGCGCAGGAGCAGGCCGCGCAGCCCCAGCGGCCCGAACATCCGCAGCGCATGCTCGAGCGCTTCCGTCTCCTGGTCGAGCGTCACCGAGCACTCCGCTGTTCTCTTCGTGGCGATGTCGTCGGCGACCTCGCGGCAGGCGTCGACCAGCTCGGGCCCGAGCCTCTCGACCGACCAGGCATGGAGCCCCGAGGCCTGGGCGATGAGGTTGCGTTTGCTCGCGAAGCGGCGGCCACGGAGCTCGGCGAGATCGGTTGCCTGGTAGATGTAGTTGGCGCTGTCGCGGACCGGGACGATGTCGAAGTGCGCCACGAACGACGGGTGCCGCGTCAGGAACTCCTCGCTCACCGACTCGATCTGCAACGGCTGTTCGAGGCGCCGCCCGCGCTCCAGGAGCATCGCCGCCAGGCCCTCCGGAAAGGCCCCCACCGGCTGCAGGAGGCTCGGCTGCGTGGCTCGGCAGGGGAGTGTCGTGACCAGCAGCGTGTCGGGCTCGACGATGGCGAAGTGGTGCCGGCAGACCGGCGCCCACACCGCGAGCGAGGTGAAGCAGTAGTCGGACAGCGGCTGTGGGTGGCGAGCCAGCAGCTCGCCCACCCGCGGCCGGTCGTCGGCCCCGAACGGGGCGAAGGCGAGCCCAAGAAAGTCAACTTCCATCTGACTTCTCCTCGTGGAGCATGAGCTCGAACCCCGGCTGCGCGCGGTAGCCGAGCGTCTCGTAGAAACCCCGCGTACCCGGCTCGGCGACCAGCCCGATCCAACTGATCCCGGCCTCCACGCAGCGGAGCGTCAGCCGGCGGACGATCTCGCGACCCACCCCGTGGCCGCGATGCTCGCGACGCACGACCACGTCCTGGATGTACGCGTCGCTCACCCCGTCCGAGATCGCCCGCCCCATGCCGACGAGGCGCCCGCCCGCATCGCGGGCCACGAGGAAGCAGAAGCTCCCCCGCACCATCGCCGGGATGACCTCCCGCCAGGCCGGGTCCTCACGCCACCAGCCTCCGGCCTCGTACAGCTCGACGATGCTCTCGACCGGGACGCTGGTCACTTCCTCGTAGACGATTTCCGACATCGCGTGCAGGCTCCCCGCGGGTCCGACCCCCCGCGTCGGCGGGTAGTCTAGCGGAATGCTCCTGGTACCCGAGTACTATCACCGGGTGGGGAGCGGGTCCGGCCTGCCCGACGACCAACCGGATCGCAGCGTCCCGCCAGCGCGCATGGTCGAAGAGCTACCTGTCTACGCCCGTGTCAACCGGTCCCTGCCGCCGGGCGATCACCCCTTCATCGAGGTGATCCCGGGTGTTGCGGCCAGCCCGGCGCTGGTGCGGATCGCGTCCGACCCCGCGATCCGTGCCGCACTGCTTGGTCGTGCCGTGGTCCAGATCCGCGGCCGCCGGGGCTACGCCTTCGTCGACGTCGAGGCCCCGTGCATCGTGATCTCGGAGAGCTACTACCGCACCGGCGAGGAGCTCGACGTCTACCTCGACCTCCTCCACGAGCTCACCCACCTGCGTCAGCTCGCCGACGGCCTCGACCTCTGGGACGAGCGGTTCGACTACGTGGACCGGCCCAGCGAGATCGAGGGTTACGCCGTCGCCATCGAGGAGGGGAGGCGTCTGGGGTTGACCGACGAGGATGTCGTGCAGCACCTCTCCAACCCCTGGATGAGCGCGGCCGAGGTCGAGCGGCTCCTCGGCCACGTGGACGGCTTCCTCACGACGGGCGTCCTGCCCAACCTCGAGCTGGCGCTGCAGCCGGCTCCCCGCCGCATCCACCGCCCCTGGTGAAGGAGCGGGCTACCGACGCCGGCGTGCCTCACCGAGGGCCCGCGCGACGACCCCGACCGCGGGGGTGCCGAGCTGGGAGGCGACCGCGCTCGGGGGCCAGGCGATCGCCTCGGGGTTGAGCCGCAGAAAGGCGTGGGTCCGCAGCGTCACCTCGGCCGTGCCCGCAGCGCGCTGGGACAGCACGAACCCCAGCACCACGCCGACCAGCGCTCCGACGATGCGGAAGGTCCACGAGCCGGCCAGGTGTCCGGCCACGAAGCCGACCGCGCCAAGGACGACCACGGCGCCCAGCAGGACGAGCATCAGCCTCTGCCCCATGGCCTCCTTGGCGGGCCGCGGGATGCCGCACCGGGGGCACTGGGCGGTCCGGTAGCGAACCTCCTCGCCGCAGAACCTGCACTCGTACTCGGGGCCGGCGCGCCGGCTCGCGGTTTCGACGCGTCTCATCTCCATCGGGCCCTCCTCGGCGTCATCTGATGCCCAGGGCGTTCAGGATCGGCGCCATCTGCCTGGCCAGGGCCGCGAGACCGTGCTGGGTCGCGAGCCGGTGCGCTTCCAGCGCCTTCTCGCGCGCCTCGCTCACCCGCTCGAACCTGACCAGGAGGATCTTCGCCTGGTTGATCAGCGCGATCGCCAGCCCCTGGGGGTTGCCAAGCTGGCGGCAGATCCGCTCCTGCTCTCGCATCATTTCGAGGGCCCGGGCGAGCTCGCCACGTGCCTCGAGCACCAGTGCCTGGTTCGCCAGGCAGCGCGCCTGCTCCTTCGGATCGCCCAGCTCGGCGGCGAGGCGCTGCTGCTCTTGCAGCGGTTCCATGGCCTCCTCGTAGCGCCTGAGCCGGATCAGGATCCCTCCGCGGTTGCCCAGGCACGTCTGCAGCAGGTGCTTCGCATCGAGCTCGCGGCTGGCGAGGATCGCCCGGTCGAGCAGCACGAGTGCCTCCTCCGATCGCCCCGCCTGATCCGAGACCAGCGCCTGCTCGCTCCAGGCAAGCGCCATCCCGCGCGCGTTCCCGGTCTCCTCGCAGATCCCCTGTTTCTCCTCGAGCAGGGACCGGGCGACATCCAGTTGCCCCAACGTCCGGTGGACGCTGGCCCGGTTCCCCAGGCTGATCTGGAGCCCGTCGAGATCGCCGAGGTCGCGGCAGATCCTCTCCTCCGCGAGGTGCAGCTCCGCGGCCTTCCGAGGCTGGCCCAGCTCGGCATGGACGAGGGCCTGGTTGCCGAGCGCGTCGGCGAGGCGAGCGTCGTCGCGCGTGCGCCGCGCCGTCTCCTCCTCGGCCGTGTAGCAGGCCATGGCTTCCCTGAGCCTGCCCTGGATCCGCAGCACGTCGCCCTGGCTCAGGAGGAGCGTTCCCAGCGGGGCCGGCTTCCCGAGCCGGCGGTAGACGGCCCCGGCTTCCTCCTGGACCTCGACGGCGCGTTGCATCTCGCCCCGGTTGATCAGGGAGACCGCCAGGTTCTCCAGGGAGAAGGCCAGGAGCTCGAGGTTGCCGGCCTGGCGGTGGTGCGCGACCAGCGCCTCGTGCAGGGTCAGGTTCTCCTTCGCGTGGCCCGCGGCGCCCAACAGCCTTGCCAGGTCGGCGAGATGCACCGCGTGGCGCCCCGGCTCTTCCAGAACCGGCGCATAGGCGTCGACCATGCGCAGGCTGGTGTGCGCCTCGATCTGCGTCCAGAACCTCAGGAGTGAGTACCGGTCCTGCAGCCATGCGGTCGCGGCGACATCCGGCTGCGCCAGCAGGTCGAACAGCCGCGCCCATTCCTGCGTCTGGGCCAGGTGCCAGGGCAGCTCGTCGATCTCGCGCTCGCCCGGGACGTAGCCTGCCATCCCATCACGCACGAGCTGCTCGGTTCTCGCATCGAGGCTCGCCGCGTCGGCGCCCGCCTCTCGCAGGAGGGCCTGGATCCGTCCCGTCGGCGGCGCCCCGGTGTGGCGCCGGTCCCGCATCACGCCTTCGAAGTAGGCGGCCAGCCGCCGGTGCATGGCGGCCCGCGCATCCTGCGAGGGAAGGAGGCGCTCCTCGACGGCCCGGCGGAGATGGTCGTGGAAAAACCCCAGCACGCCGGACCGCCTGACCAGCGACTCCTCGATGGCCAGGTAGAACGGCGACCAGACGGCGCGCGGTAGCGGTCGCTCGGGCGTGCCCAGCAGGGCGAGCAGCTCGCTCTCGGTCAGGCCCCGGCGCGCGGCCCACAGCAGCGACAACGCCTCGCGTACCAGGCCCGGGCGTTCCTTCTCGTAGTCCGTCTCCAGCCGGGCCAGCACCCTGGAGTACAGCTCCGGGACGGTGCGGGCGGCCAGGTAGAGGTCGATGCGCGCATCCAGCTCCTCGTGGATGCCGAGGACGCGCAGCTCCTCGAGCAGGACGCGGAGGAACAGGGGGTTCGCGGCCTGCCCCGCCGCCGCGATGCGGGCCACCTGCAGCTCGCTCAGTCGCTTGCCGTACCGCTGGAGGTACGTGACGGCGGCCTGCGCACACTCCTCGGGACGAAGCCCCTCGACCTCGAGCGCCCGGCAGCCCCGGGCCCGGAGCGCGTCCAGACTGCGGCCGGGCAGGGTCGAGACCACGACCCGCACGCCGGCCGGGACCGGCTCGGGCAGCCACACGAGGTCGCGCGCCCGGTCGCGGTCCTCCAACTGGTCCAGCCCGTCCAGCACCAGGACCAGACGGCCCTTCGCTGCCGCGAGGCGCAGCCAGTGGGCGAGCGCGGCGCGCAGGGCGGCGGGCTGCTCGGGGACGCGCTCGGGGATCCCGAAGCGGCGCTTCAGCTCGCCGAGGATGCGGCCGAGCATCGCCGTCCAGTCGGCGCTCTGCCCGGTGGCTCCGATGAAGTGCATGAGCACCAGCTCGCCGGGATGCGCATCCCGGTAGCGAAGCGCCCAGTTGGCGAGAAGCGCCGACTTGCCGGCGCCCGACTCGCCGACCACCACCAGTGGCGGCTCGCTGCCACGACCGCCGGCGTGCCGATCGAGAAGGTCGTAGGCCGCCTGTCGCGGGACGTACACCCTGGCGCGGCTGGCGGCGAACGCCTCGTGATCGGCGACCTCGCGGTCGAGCGCGTCCGGCTCCGAGCCGGCCGGGTACTCGCGCTCGATGCCGGCCCACAGGTCCTCGAGGATCCGCTCCGCCACCGACTCTGGGTCGGCGTAGCCCTCGAGGAGCGGGAGACCCGAGGCGCGGATGCGTGCCTTGAGCGCCTCCAGCTTGGCGCGGGCGACATCGCTCTCGCACCGGAAGTCCGCCCTCCGCTCGGGAGCAACCCGATCGAGGTAGGCGGGGTCCCGGAAGTAGAAGAGGGCGCGCGACGTCATCCTGGGATCGACCAGCACGCCCTGGACAACCTCCAGCTCGGTGACGCTGCGGTCCGCGGGGTAGAGCCCGAGCCACTGGTGGCTCTCCCTGAGCTCCTCCGGGATGCGCTGAGGGACCCAGCCGTAGCGCTCCCCGAACAGCCCGACGAAGAACGGCCTGCAGCGCTCGATCTCGGCGAGACACACCGGCAGGACCTCGCCCCGCTCGGCCTGCTCCTCGGTCACGCCCCAGCGCAGGTCCACCTCCACGAAGTCGACCATCCGCTCCCGGCACCGGCGGCGCAGCTCGGGGAACACCCGCTTGACCAGCAGGTCGCGCTCCTCCTGCATGTCCCGGAAGGTCGACGAGACGAAGACCCGGACGGTCCGCTCCCGACCGGAGACGGCCGCTGGGCCGGGCTGCCCCGGACCAGAACCGGCCGGAGCCACCCCAGGTGGCTTGACGCCCTTCCTTGAGAAGAACATGGCGAGAAGCTAGCCGCCGGCCAGGCCCATGTCAACTCCTGCGCCCATCTCGCAGGCCCTCTCGACTCGGACGGGCCGGCTGAGCTCCGCACGTGAAGCCGGCAGGTCGAAACCGGACGGGATGACCCGTCGGCGCATCCGACACCGCTTTCCGCCTTCCTGCAACCCGGTGCTCCCCATGCCGTAGACACTGGAGCATGAGCACCATGGTCTTTCCCCGGCGCCGCGCCCGAGCGAGCCGGGACCAGGAGGAGAAACCGATGCCACGAGCTGCTGGTCTTCTACCGGCGTCAATCGTGCTGTCCCTGCTGCTGGCTGCGCCCGGTTTCGCCCAGATACCGCCCCCGGTCGCTCCCGACCTGCTGCGCCTCGCCAGCGGGCAGGGCGCGCAGGTCTACAACCGGAACCTGACGGCCCGACCCGAGGACGGGCGTCCCGTGGCTCGCCTCGATGCCGCGCCCGGCGACGGCGGCGCCCTGCTCGACGGCGTACTGCTCGGCGAGGGCGTGATCGAGGTGGACCTGCGCGGCAAGGACGTCGCTCAGCAGAGCTTCCTCGGCATCGCCTTCCACTGGGTCGACTGGAGCACCTTCGATGCCGTGTACTTCCGGCCGTTCAACTTCCGGGCTGCGACCCCGGAGCAGCGCTCCCGCTCGGTCCAGTACATCTCCCACCCGGCCAACACCTGGCAGAAGCTCCGGGCCGAGCGTCCGGGGCAGTTCGAGAAGGCGATCGAGCCGCCTCCCGACCCCAACGGGTGGTTCCACGCCCGCATCGTCCTGGCCGGCGGGAAGGTCGAGGTGTACGTCAACAACGCCGCGGCGCCGAGCCTCGTGGTCGAGGACCTCGGCGAGGCACGAAACGGTGGCGTGGCGCTGTGGGCCGGCAACGGCTCGGACGGCGCGTTCGCGAGCCTGACGATCACGGCGACCGCGCCGCCGGGCCCGGCGCCGGTGAGCAGGCAGACCATCGGCCAGGCGTGCCTGACCGGTAATCTCGCCCGGGTGCGGGCGCTCGTGGAGGCCGACCCCACAGCCGCCACGACCCCGATCCGGCCCGACGGGCCGACGCCGCTGCACCTGGCGGTCGCCAACGGCCAGCGCGCGGTCGCTGAGTACCTGCTCGCCAGGGGCGCGGATGCGAACGCGGTCGCCCGGCACGTCGGGACGCCGCTCGACCTGGCCTTCGAGTCGGATGAGCCGGAGATGGTCGCCTGGCTGGAGTCGAAGGGTGGGCGCTTCACGCCGATCCGCTTCGACGTCGCCACGCTCGCGCCGGCCATCCACCGGGTCGCGTTCGCCTGGGGGATGCGCAACAACGTGCTCGTCTTTGCCGGCGCCGACGGTGCCGTGGTCGTCGACTCCGGGCCGTCCCGCCGGGCCGTGGACGAGCTGAAGAAGGTCATCGCCGGGCTCTCGCCCGCGGGCGTCCGCTACGTGGTCAGCTCGCACGGCCACGGCGACCACGTGGCGGGCGACGCCATGGCTCCGTCCCCGGCGGCGATCATCACCGCAGCGGTCCTGGCCGCGCCCCCGGTAGGGCTCGCGATCACCCCCCAGACCGAGGCGCTGAAGGGACGCACCGGGCGGACGCTGCCGGTCGGCTTCACGCTGAAGGCGGGCGGCGCCGACATCACCCTCATTCCGCGCCCCGGCCTCCACTCCGCGGCCGACCTGATCGTGTACTTCCCGAAGGAGGGAGTCGTGGCCATGGGCGACCTCCTCCTCTCCGAGAGCGTGCCCGCCGTGGAGGACATCGCCGGCTACCTGGCGTTCCTCGACGGCGTGCTCGACGTGTTCCCCGAGAGCGCGACCTTCGTGAGCGGCCACGGGCGCGACCTCACGAGCGCGGGCGTGAAGGCCTACCGCGACGACCTGAGCGCCATGATCGGCATCGTGCGGGCCAGCCTCGCCGCCGGGCGGACGGTGGAGCAGATGGTGCAGGAGGACGTCCTGAAGGCCTACAGGGCGCGTTACTCCCTGCTCGACTTCCTGACCCCCGACGCCCTCATCCCCCGCGTCGCCGCCGCCGTGCAGAAGGGGACGCTCAAGTAGGCGCGTCGCCGCGCTGCCCGTTGGTCCAAGGGGGAATCCCGCCGTTCCAAGCGCGCGGTGGCTTCAAAACCTTCTCGTGTGCAGAAAACTGGCGCACCGGGAGGGACTCGAACCCCCAACCGCCTGATCCGAAGTCAGGTGCTCTATCCATTGAGCCACCGGTGCGCCTCGGACGGCAGGCACCCTTTTACCACAGTCGGGGGGAACGGGAGCGGGTGACGGGGTGGGTGAGGACGATTCCGTTGGGCCGGCGGACGGGAGAATGGACCGGGGGAGTCGGGGCAGGAACGCCCCTCCTGCGGCGACAACGACCACGAACACGACGGAGGAGCGGCGTTCTTGCCGCGATTGGTTCGTCGCCTTGGATGATCCTGGTCGGGGCAGGAATGCCCGTCCTACCTGGATGGTGCCTTGGCGGGGGTGACCGTCGTCTTGGCGGGGTGGTGGTGGTGGGTGCTGCGGCTGCTCTTGGTCTTGGGGCGGTTGGCGGCGACGATGGTTTGGACCTCGTCGCGGCTGGGGTTGATGAGGGCGAACGTGGACGAGGTTCCGAGGCCGAGCGGCGCGAGGTAGCCGGGAGGGTTGGAGAGGAACGGGGGGAACTCCGGCCCCGGCATCGAGCACAGCGGTGGCTCGGCCAGGCTCTCGAGCGTGAGGGGTGGCTGGGGTGGCTCGGGTCGCCGGAGCTGGAAGTCGAGGAACGCCAGGGTGCGGCTCCACGCGTCCTGGGCGGCGCGGCCGTCGGGGCCGCCGCGGCCGTTGAGGCAGAAGCCGTGGCGGACGCCGGGGTAGACCACCAGGTCGACCTCGCGGCCCTCCTTGCGGATGGCCTCGAAGGCGTCCACGGAGCGGCGCACCGGGACGATGCGGTCGTTGGTGCCGTGGAGGAGGAGCGTGGGCGGCATGCTGCGCCCGATGCGCTCCGGCTCGTTCACGGAGATGCCGCCGTAGTAGGCGACGACCGCGCGGATGCGCTCGTCGAGGGGGGCGCGCCCGAGAGTCAGGAACGCGCCGAGCGAGTACCCCACCACGGCCACGCGCTCGGGGTCGGCGCCGTCCAGGCCCGCCGCGAAGGTGACGGCGTCGTTCACGGTGGCGGACCACTGGGAGCGGCTGCCCCGGCCCTTGCGGCCGCGCTCGTAGTACCTCACGTAGAGGGACATGTAGCCCTTCTCCGCGAGGTCCTCGGCCATGCGCAGGTAGTGCTTCTCGGCGCGCTTCGGGTGGGCGCCGTGGAAGAGCAGGACGACCGGATAGCTGCCGTTTCCCGGTGGATGGAAGATGTCCACGGCGACCTTGTCCCGCCCTGACGGGAAGCGGTCGGTGCGGCGCCGGATGCCGGGTTCGGGCGCCGCCTCGATGAACGGCTGGGTGTCGGCCGGCGCCAGCGAGTCGTCCGGAACCGTCTCCGCGGTCTGGCGCTCGGTGGGCTGGAGGATCGGCTGGGGGTTGAGGTCGGCGGCGAGCCCGGAGCTGGCAGCGAGGATCGCCAGCACGAGACTGACAGACCACCGCATCAGGGACGCCTCGATCCGCCCTGTGCGGTCGAGGGCGTCGTCTGCATCGTGGTCGTCATCTCGAAGTCGTTCACTGCTCTCACGTTCACCGCGCTTTCGTCGTGTCCTGCCCCGCAGGGCGCGGCTGAGGGTAGGACAGGCGAAGGGATGGTGTCAACCGGGACCACCACCCACCCAGGCCTCAGACCTCAGGCCTCAGGCACGACACAGGAGAGCCCTCAGGCCTCAGACCTCAGGCCTCAGGAACGACACAAGAGAGGCCTCAGGCCTCGGCCACTACAGGATAGGAACGGGGAGGGGAGGGGGAGCTGAGGTCTGAAGCCTGAGGCCTGAGAGCGTGTGAAGAAATCGGGAGGTGTCTCAGACTGGCTCCATACCGCGGCGGACGCCCGCCTGGGCCACTTGACCCCTCATCTGCA
>JALOLB010000149.1 GCA_025456225.1 Thermoanaerobaculaceae bacterium | reverse complement strand
GGTTCGCAGGCCGCGGCGGGCCATCTCCACGGCGAGCATGGCGGCGACCGCGCTCTTGCCGATGCCTCCCTTGCCGCCGCCGATCGCGACCAGCCGGGCCGGCGTGGCGGTGCCGGGCGGGGGACCCTGGGAAGGAACCGAGGTGGGCTCGTGCTCGTCGGCCGCAGCCGCACCGTTGGCGGCGGCTCGCCCGGGTCCGGTCGTCATCGGGCCCCGTCGCCGCGGGTGCGTCCGTCGATCGCCAGGCTCCGCGTGTCCAACACGAGGCGGATGGTACCTCAGGAGCCCCCGTGATTCCCGATCGTGCAGGCGGCAGCTCCGGCGGGTGGTGCGGCGGTCCGAGAGGCCCTCCGGTTGGCCCGAATCGAACCCTTCACCCTCGACCCGGATTCTCGACCCTGGAAGGAAGATAGTGCGAACGAGCGGGCAAATCTCCGAGGAATCTTCGGCACTTTTTGCAGAACTAGACAACTCTTGACAACCGAGCGCATCAACTCTAGCGTCTCTCAACTTTTCTTTTCATGGTCCCGGCCAGGGGGGCAACCCCGCCGGGGGGAGGACAGGATGAGGCGTTTCGTGGTGGCTCTTGTGGCGCTGGTGCTCCTGGGCGGACTGGGACTCGCGCAACCAAACCATATCCCGAATGTCAGGGACGACGCTCCGGTCTTCACCGACCCGGAGACGGGCCAGACCAACGTCGTCATCGTCTCCGACTGGAAGGAGCTGTATCCCTTCTCGGAGCGGTTTGGTACCGCGGCGGCGGTCCGGGGCGATGGTGTCTCGCACATCATCGACCTGGCGACGGTGCGGTTCGCAACCGACAGCCTGGTCTCCTCGGCGGCCAGCGGCGCGAGGACGTTTGCGGCTCCCGACCTGCGGTCGTTCCCCGCTGACCTCGTGCGCAACGCCTTCGAGACGGGCACCTTCGACTACTACATCGTGCAGGCCGAGACGCCGGAGCTGTTGGCGAACCTGCGCGCGTGGATGGATCGCAGCAGGATCACGATCCTCGGCTACATCCCGGACAACGCCTACCTGGTGCGCGTCGGCCGCGACAGCCTGGCGGCCCTGGAGCAGCGCCAGGAGGCGTTCTGGGCCGGCTTCTACCAGCCCGCCTTCCGCGTCGATCCCAAGCTCGACTACGTGATCGAGGCGAACCCCACCAGCCACATGCGGCTCCGCGCGCTTCTCGACCTCGCGGCCTACTCGAGCGTTGAGGCGGTCCGTGACACCCTTGCCTCCCTCAAGGTCGAGGTGCTCGACATCACCCGCAGCGACGACGCCTGGATCGTGCGGGTCGAGGCCGACGTCCTGATGGCCCGCGAGGTCGCGTTGCTGCCGGGCTGCCTGTGGGTCGAGCGTTTTGCGGAGTTCGAGCTCCACAACAACATCGCCCGCTCGTCCTCCGCCATCACCACCGGGCGCGGCGCCTCGGCCGGTCCGATCATGGACGTCGAGGACGTCTGGGCGCGCGGCATCCGCGGTGAGGGCCAGATCGCCTCCGCCGCCGACACCGGCCTGTCCACCGGCAGCCTCTCCACCCTGCACCAGGACTACGGCGTGCAGGGCTCGACCACCAACCCGATGCGCGTCATCAAGGGCTACGCACTCGGTCGCACCACGACCTGGGACGACAACCAGACGACCGGCGGCGGGCACGGCACCCACACCTCGGGCTCGATCGTCGGCAACGGCTTCCGTTCCGGCTCCGACCCCTCCACCAACTCGTTCCCGTCGACCTCCTTCACGGGCAACGCGCCGAAGGCGCAGCTCGTGTTCCAGTCGGTCATGGACTCGGGGGGCAACCTCGGTGGCCTGCCGTCCGACCTCACCACGCTGTTCCAGGCGCCCTACAACGACGGCGCTCGTGTCCACTCCAACTCCTGGGGGTCGGCGTCAGCCGGCGCCTACGACGCCACCTCCCAGCAGCTCGACAAGTTCGTGTGGAACAACAAGGACATGGTGATCACCTTCTCCGCCGGCAACAGCGGCGTGGACGGCAAGGTCTACGGATCCTCCTGCACGACGACCGGCAAGCCGATCGACGGCGTCGTCGACACCGACTCCATCGGCGCGCCGGGCACGGCCAAGAACTGCATCACGGTCGGCGCCTCGGAGAACTACCGGCCCGACTTCGTCTACGAGTATCCCGAGAACGACTGCACGTCCTCGGACGGCGTCGAGCAGAAGACCTGGGGCTGGTTCAACGGTTGCAGCTACAGCGTGAGCCCGCTCCTGGGCGACCCGATGGCCAACAACGCCAGCGGCATGGGGGCGTTCTCCTCCCGCGGCCCGACCGACGACAGCCGGGTCAAGCCCGACATCGTCGCCCCCGGCATCGCCATCATCTCGACCCGCACCGACAAGAACCAGGCCTACGAGCAGTGGGGCATCTGCCAGGTCCCGACCGCGCAGCGCTCCTACTACGTGAGCATGGGCGGCACCTCGATGTCGAACCCGCTCACCGCCGGCGCCGCGGTGCTGGTGCGCCAGTACTACGCGGACGGCTGGCACGCCAACAACAGCGCCGTCACCAACACGGCGAAGAACACGTCCCACGCCTTCAACCCCACCGCGGCGCTGGTCAAGGCCACGCTCATCAACGGCGCCTGGGACATGGCGCCGGGGCAGTTCGGCACCGGCACCACCAAGGAGATCCCACCCGGGTGGGACACCGGCAAGGACCTCCCGAACAACGCCGAGGGCTACGGTCGCGTCGACCTCGAGCACTCCCTGTTCCCGGGCTCCGGCTGGGGCGATGTCGCCGACCGCAAGCTGGCGGTCTATGACGTGACCACCGGCCTGGCCACCAACGCGTACAACGACTACACCTTCGCGGTCAGCTCCAACGGCAACCCGCTGATCGTCACCCTGGTCTGGACCGACCCCTACGCCGCCACCGGCTCGGGGACCAAGCTGGTCAACGACCTCGACCTCACCGTCACCGCCCCCGGCGGCACGATCTACTACCCGAACGGCCTCAACAAGACCTCGGGCGCCGACCACGTCAACAACGTCGAGCAGGTCAAGGTGACGAGCCCGGCGTCGGGCACCTGGTCGATCCGCGTCAAGGGCTACAACGTCCCCGGTAACGGCGTCTCCGGCACCACCAGCCAGCCCTACGCGCTGGTGATCAGCGGCGTGTCCGGCGGCTCCTGCACCTCGCCGACCGTCTCCGTCTCGGCCCCCGCGGCCGGAGCGACCCTGACCGGCACCGTGACCCTGTCCGCCAACGTGACGGCCGACCCGGCCGCCACCCAGGTGCAGTTCCTCGTCGACGGCAGCGTGGTCGCCACCGACACCGCCTCGCCGTGGAGCGTGAGCTGGAACTCCGCCAGCGTCGGCGACGGCAGCCACACCATCACCGCCCGGGCCACCAACACCTGCGGCTCCACGACCTCGGCGGGCGTGGCCGTCACGACCTCCAACACGGTGCCCACCTACAGCATCGGCGGCACCATCACCTACAACAGCGCCGGCCTCGGCAATGTCGTCGTCAGCACCGGCTCGGTCTCGGCCACCACCAACTCGAGCGGCGTCTACACGATCGCCGGCCTCGCCAACGGCACCTACACCGTGACGCCGACCCTCGCCGGCTACACCTTCACGCCGACGAGCCAGTCCGTCACGGTCAGCGGTGCCAACGTCACCGGCAAGAACTTCACGGCGGCCTCGGATGGCGGTCCTGTCACCCTCTTCACCGACGGCTTCGAGGCCAACGGCTGGTCGGTGGTCGACACCTCCGGCACCGCCGGCAACTGGACGCTGGCGGCCTCGGGCACCCATCCGACCACCTCCCCGCACGGCGGCACCAAGCTGGCGCTCTTCAACTCCTACACCGCGGCGAGCGGCAGCCAGACCCGCCTGTACAGGGCCACCGGCTTCGCCATTGCCAGCTCGTACACGAGCGCCACGCTGACCTTCTGGATGTACCACGACACCGGCTACTCGACCTACGCCGACAAGGTGCAGGCGCAGGTCTCGACCAACGGCACCACCTGGACCAACGTCGGATCGGCGGTCTCGCGCTACGCCGCCACGGCCGGCTGGACCCAGCACACCGTCGACCTGACCTCCTACAAGGGCCAGGCCAGCGTGCAGCTCGGCTTCCTGGGCATCAGCGCCTACGGCAACGACTGCCACATCGACGACGTGCTGGTCGTCGCCTCGGGCACGGCGCCGGTCACCTACAGCATCTCCGGCACCATCACCTACAACAGCGCCGGTCTCTCGGGCGTGAATGTGTCGACGGGCGGCGCCTCGGCCACCACCAACTCGAGCGGCGTCTACACGATCACCGGCCTGGCCAACGGCACCTACACGGTGACGCCGAGCCTGTCCGGGTACACGTTCACGCCGACCAGCCAGTCCGTGACGGTCAGCGGCGCCAACGTCACCGGCAAGAACTTCACCGCCGCGACAACCGGCATCGTGACCCTCTTCACCGACGGCTTCGAGAGCACCGGCTGGTCGGTGGTGGACACCTCCGGCACGGCCGGAAACTGGACCTTCCCGGCCTCGGGCACCCACCCGGCCGTCTCCGTGCACGGCGGCAGCAAGCTGGCGCTTTTCAACTCCTACACGGCCCAGAGTGGCAACCAGACGCGGGTCTACCGCAGCTCCGGCTTTGCCATTGCCAGCTCGTACACCACCGTGACGCTCAAGTTCTGGATGTACCACGACACCGGCTACTCGACCTACGCCGACAAGGTGCAGCCCCAGGTCTCCACCAACGGCACCACCTGGACCAACGTCGGCACGGCGGTCAACCGCTACGACGGCTCCACCGGCTGGAAGCAGCACTCCATCGACATCAGCACCTACAAGGGTCAGTCGGCGCTCCGGCTCGCCTTCGTCGGCGTCAGCGCCTACGGCAACGACTGCCACCTCGACGACGTGACCGTCACGGCCCAGTAGCCGCCGGTCGCCACATCAGGGCCGCTCCGGAGGGCGGCCCTTCCACCCTGGGCCCGGGCGATCGCCCGGGCCGTTTCTCATTCGTCCGGCGTCGGCGGGGGCGGGCGTCAGAGAGGCTCGAAGATCGGGCTCCCCAGGTGGCGGGTGAGCCGCTGCAGCTCCGCGAGCTCCACCAGCATCCAGGCGCGGGCCAGCCTGCGCCACCTGCGGGGCGGCAGGATGCTCCCGGCCAGGAGGTCGATGAACGCGTCCCTGGCCCCGAGGTGCTGGTGCCCGGCGAGCAGGACCGCGAGGAGGTCCTTGTCGTAGAGGTTGCGGACCAGGCCGAGCTGCTGGCGCTGCAGCATGCGGGTGAGGGTGATGGTGGGGCCGAAGTCTACGGCGGTGAGGCGACCGCGGTGGAGCAGGGCGTCCGCCACGTCGAGACCGGCCGACTGGCCGGTCAAAAGCCCCGCCAGCAGGCCGTGAGGCACTGCCGGGTCCAGGTAGCCGGCGGCATCGCCGATCAGGCAGTACCCGTGACCGGCCACGTCCATGACGCGGAACGCGACGCTCGAGACGGCCCGCGTCGGGCCCTCCTGGTCGGCCCGGGCCAGCAGCCAGTCGACCGGCGGCGATGCCCCCAGCGCCTTGCCGAGCAGCCGGTCGGGCGAGGCGCCCGTCTCCTCCCAGGCCCGGCGGTCGAGCACTGCGCCCACCGTGACCCGGCCGCCGCCCAGCGGCGTGAGCCAGAGGAAGCCCGGGAGCATGGCGACGAGCGCCACGTGGTCCCCGGGCGCCCAGTCCGGGAGCGTCACCCCGGAGAACGTCGACCAGGCCATCGCCTTGCGGTGCCGGGGATAGGGGAAGGCCCACCCCATGCGGGAGGAGAGGAACGCCCTGCGGCCCGAGGCGTCGAGGAGCGCCTTGCACGTGATGGACTCCTCCCGACCGTCGGCGGCCCGGGCCAGCACCCCGGTGAGGCGGGTGCCCTCCCAGGTCGGGCTGACCGCCGCCAGGTCCGGCAGCATCTCCCCTCCGGCCCGCAGGACCGCCGCGCGGAGCGCCCCGTCGAGCTGCCCGCGGTCGACCAGCCGTCCCTGGCAGCCCGTGAAGGGCAGCCGGGTGGAGCGCTCGGCATCGGCGCTGGCCAGGGTGAGGCCGCGGCAGACCGTGAAGTTCTCGATCGCCTCGACGAGATCAGGAACACCCAGCTCACCCAGGGCGCGCACGCTGCCGGGAGCCAGGAGCTCCCCGCGGGTGCCCTCCGGTGGGGCGCCCTCGAGGAGCGTCGCCGCGACCCCGGCCCGGGCCAGGGTGAGCGCCGCAGCGCACCCGGCCGGCCCGGCCCCCACGATCAGCACGTCGACCGAGCGGTGGCGAGCCATCAGAGCCTGGCGAGGATGACCTTGAGCGCGTCGAGCTCGCCGGCAGTGGCGTAGAAGTGGGGCGAGAAGCGCACCCAGTCCTGGCGGGCCGAGACCTCGATCTGACGCTCGTGGAGCCGCTTGGCGATCTCGTGGGACGGCATGTAGGGGTGCCGGCCGGCGACGATGCCGGCGAGGGGGTTGGACGGCCCCGGCGACCCCACCTGCCATCCGAGCTCCAGCAGCATGCGCGTGAGCGTGCGGTTGTGGCTCGAGATGCGGGCGTGGATCTCCTCGAGGCCGACGTCCAGCAGCAGCTCGAGGGCCGCGGCCAGTGCCGCCACCAGGATGGTCGGCGTCGCGCCCGGCTCGAAGCGGCGTCCGTCCCGGTGGAAGCGGAGCGCATCAAGGAACATGCTGTGGCCGTCCCGCTCGACGTTGAGCCACCCGGCGAGCACCGGCCGCAGGCGGGCGCGGAGCTGGGGGGTGGTCACCATGATGCCCAGCCCCTCCGGGGCGAGCAGCCACTTGTGCCCGTCCGCCACCAGGGCGTCCACCTCGAGCCCCGGGAAGGTGTCATCGAGCGCGCCGAGTCCCTGGATGGCGTCGAGGACCACCAGGATCCCCTGCCGGTGCGCGGCCTCGGCCAGCTCGGCCACCGGCGCCACCCAGCCGGTGTGAAACGCCACCCAGGAGAGGCCCAGCACCTTCACCGGCGGCGCCAGGAGCGGCAGCACGGCGTCGAGCTCGACCCGCCCGTCGGGGGCCGGGAAGCGGCGGACCTCCACGCCTCGCTGCTCGAGCGCGAGGTACGGTGCCACGTTGGCGGCGAAGTCCTCCTCGCCGACGAGGACCGCGTCCCCGGGTCCGAGGTCCAGTCCCTGCGCGATCAGCGAGAGCCCCTCGGAGGTGGAGCGCACCAGCGTCACGTCCTCGGGCCGGCACGCCACCAGGTCGGCGGCGAGGGCGCGCACCGACATCTCGGTCTCGAGCCAGTCCCGCCAGTTCGAGGACCCGACCGCCTCCAGCTCGGCGATCCGCGCCCGCATCGCCTCGGCCACCGGCCGCGGCAGCGGCGCGACCGCCGCGTGGTTCAGGTACAGGCAGCTCTCCCGCACGGGGAACTCGGGCAGCCACCGGTTGAGGTCCAGCGCCATGGGCGGGAGTATACCGTCCACCGCCCGGCCGCCCGAGGGAAGAGGGGAGAGGGGAGAGGGGACAGCCAAGTTGCGAGCGCCGCAGGCAAACGGCAGCTTCATCGGCCGGCTCGGCCGCGAGCTCAAACGCTACCACGCCCCATGCACTCTGCTTCGTTCAAGAGCGGGTAGCCGATGCGCACGATTCCACCGCTCGCGACCGCCGGACCTCTCAGGGAGCGATCCGGCTCCGAATCCACTTCAGTGGGATGAACATGGACACCCGCCCTTGGTAGCTTCGGTACGTGTCACCGAACTCGTGGACGAGCTTCCGCTCCTCGAGCAGCGTCCCGACGACGATGTACACGGTGAGCACACCGTTGCCAACCAAGGCCGTCATGTCCAGGTCGTGCGCCCACAGGAGCAGGACGACCGCGGTGTACCAGGGATGCCGGACCAGGCCGAGGACACCGCTCGAATCGAGCCCACCTCCCGCCGCCAACCCCCCGGACGATGCCCCCCGCACCTGGCTGATCCCGAGGAACTGTCCGAGGCTGTAGTGCCTTCCGCCAGCCACCACGAGCAGGATGTCGCAGGCCAGGAGCAGGTACCGGGGGACCAGCCACACGCCCTCCCAGCGGAAGATCGCCTCCTGTCTGAGGGAGTGTGCGTACCACAGAACCGGGATGAGCGTGAGCACCGCGACAGCGTTGAAGAACAGCCGGTAGAACCGGAAGGAGTCGCCCAGCCTCCGCTGCAGGAAGCCGGTCGCCCACTCCGAGATCATGGCGCTGTGCAGCGTGCAGTACGCCGTCCAGGCGAGGGCAAGGAGGAGGTATCTCAAGGATTCTCCCTTCCAGGCTCACGAGCCTCGAGCACGAGAGGACCTGCGCCGAAGGCGAGGCGCGACCGTCCATTCCCCTGACCTCTAGCCAGCAGTCGAACGGTCGCAGCAAGCTGCGACTCCGATTGAGGTTGCGACGGTTGCATGGATAGGCCATGACCGACGACAAGCCCGCCAACAGGCAGAACGAGAGGCGCCGGCAGCTTCACTGCGTCGTCAGCAAGCACCCCGATGCACGTCCTTTCGGTGACCTACCTTGACGACACAGACCGCCTGGGAAGCATCATCAACGGAGCAGACGACGCGGCACGATCCGATTCGAACCCGATACCGGTGGAGGTGCCCGGCAAGCCTCTCGCACCCCGGTGGCCGCGGCTCGTCCGCCAACGCGGCAATGCGATCGACCACCTTCTGTCGGTCGCGGCGCTGACCAATCGCCTCGATCTCCTTGGCCGCCGATCGCCTGAGGCTGAGGCTATAGCCGGCCACGGGCCCTCAGCGACCTGACGAACCCCTCAAAGTCGAGGGCGGGTTCCGCAGCCCGCTCATCGAACGCCGCGAGATCCTCCGCATCCTCGCTCAGGGTGAGCTTCACAGCGTCGTTGACGAGATCGGAAACCGACCGTTCGCTGGCCGCGGCCTTGAGCCGGAGAGCCCGGTGGACCAGGGGGTCGAAGTAGACGGTGGCGCGCTTGGCTTCACTCATGCTCAAACCATAGCGTCATGGAGGCAAAGCGTCAAGACGTCAATGCTTGCCAGCGCGTTGCTAGGCAGCATCGATACGCTCGACCTTCCCTCTCAGCTCTTCAACAACCAGCGACTCACTGACAGAAGTAGGAAACTCAACGTAGGCGGGCGGCCCATCGCACGGTCGGAACAGCAGAGTTCGAACTTCGACCTGGCCAGCTTGGAGCGACACGATGCCGTAGGAACGGAGCTTCTCGAAAGGGAGATCCCTGGACCTCCGGAGGCTCTGGATCTCTACCTTGTTGCCTGTGAAACGCACGTAGTCGGGGATTGAGTTGAGCAGGAAATACGACCCGAGAGTGACCCCACCGAATGCGAGCGCGTACTGGAGCACAACACCGAACGAATCGCTCAAGAAACGGTGATTCCCGCGGATGAGCGCGAAGGCGGGGAACAGCACGAGAACTGCTACGAACCCATGCAGGAACGGCAGCACAAACCGAACCAGGACACGTCGCCAGGGTGACAGCGAAGCGAAGACGTGCTTCTCGAAGGCGCGAGGGACCCACCAGCCGAGGTGCTTCCCGAGCCGGAGCAGATGTGGGGGTCTCACTGCTGCCTAGCGCGCAGCATCAGCCGCGGCGCGAAGCGCCGTCGGCTGCATGCTGTGGTTGGGCACCCTCTCATCGTGACGGACTCGCTTCCCGTTGCCTCGAGACAGATCTGATCCGTATCTCCTCGCCATTCTGCAGGTATCGAAACTCGTCGACGAAATCACGATGAACAAGCCAGCGATCGGTC
>JALOLB010000398.1 GCA_025456225.1 Thermoanaerobaculaceae bacterium | reverse complement strand
ATGCCGCCGGTTCAGCCCTACCCGGCGGATTGGTTCGGACGCCATCCGGACCCCGGCGCCTGGAACGCGCCGGCCCTACATGGGAGGTGCATATGGCGAAGCGCAAGGTCCTCATCATGGGAGCCGCTGGTCGGGACTTCCACAACTTCAACTGCCTGTTCCGGAACAACGCCGACGTGGAGGTCGTCGCGTTCACGGCAACCCAGATTCCGGACATCGAGGGCCGGATGTACCCACCGGTGCTCGCGGGGCCGCTGTACCCCAAGGGCATCCCCATCTTCGGTGAGGAGGAGCTGGAGCGCCTCATCAAGGAGCTCCACGTCGACGAGGTGTGGTTCTCCTACTCCGACGTCTCCCACCAGTACGTGATGGACAAGGGCAGCCACGTCATCGCCTGGGGCGCCAGCTTCGGCATCTGCTCGGCCGACAAGACGATGGTGCGCTCCACCAAGCCGGTCGTCGCCATCACCGCCGTGCGCACCGGCGTCGGCAAGTCGCAGACCACCCGGTACGTGTCGAACGTCCTCAAGGCCATGGGCAAGAAGGTCGTGGCGGTGCGCCACCCGATGCCCTACGGCGACCTCGCCAAGCAGGCGTGCCAGCGCTTCGAGACCTACGCGGACCTCGACAAGCACGAGTGCACCATCGAGGAGCGCGAGGAGTACGAGCCGCACATCGACAACGGCTTCGTCGTCTACGCCGGTGTCGACTACGAGATGATCCTCCGCGAGGCCGAGAAGGAAGCGGACGTCATCCTCTGGGACGGCGGCAACAACGACACGCCGTTCTACAAGCCGAACCTGCACATCAACCTGGTGGACCCGCACCGGGCCGGCCACGAGCTGACCTACTACCCCGGCGAGTCCAACTTCCTGATGGCCGACCTGCAGATCATCGCCAAGGTCCAGACCGCGGACCCGGCGAAGGTCGCCGAGGTCGAGGCCAACTGCCGGAAGCACAACCCCAAGGCGCGGACGGTCAAGTGCAACTCGAAGATCACCGTCGACAAGCCAGAGCTGATCGCCGGCAAGCGCGCCATCGTCATCGAGGACGGCCCGACCCTGACCCACGGCGGCATGACCTACGGCGCCGGCTGGTTCGCGGCGAAGAACGCCGGCGTGGCCGAGATCGTGGACTGCAAGCCGTACGCCGTCGGCACGATCAAGGCGACCTATGAGAAGTACCCGAACTCCGGGGCGATCCTCCCGGCGATGGGCTACTCGGGCCAGCAGGTCAAGGACCTCGAGGACACCATCAACGCCACCCCCGCCGACGTCGTGATCGAGGGCACGCCCATCGACATCACGCGGTTGGTGAAGATCAACAAGCCGATCGCCCAGGTGACCTACGAGCTCGAGGAGACCGAGCCCGGCGTCATCGAGGCGATGATCAAGGCGGCCATCCGGTAGGGGAGGGGCTTGCCCCTCCCGCAGGAGCCCGGCGTCATCGAGTAGGGGAGGGGCTTGCCCCTCCCGCATCTGGGGCCAGGGGCCAGGGGACTGTCCCCCACCCACCCGGTCAAGAGTTGAGAGTCAAGAGTCGAGAGTGGGCGGGTCGAGAGGCCCGCCCTTTCTCGTAGCCGGACGGGACGACGGCAGGTGTCAGGTCTGGGGGGAGAGGTCGCGCATGAGGTAGGCGATGACGTCCCTGGCGGTGTAGGTCTCGCCGTGGCCGCGCAGGAACTGCCGCACCTGGTCGAAGTAGCTCCCGACCGTGAGCAGCGGCTTCTCGAAGTAGCCACCGGGCCGCTCGAGGCCCCAGCCCAGGTTGGCCATGAGGCCGTTGCACAGGCACTTGCGGCCCTGCACATGCTCGGGGGCGCCGCCCTTGGCGACCCAGCTCGCCTCCGGCTCGGCCGGGCAGCGGTAGCCGATGGTGCCGTCCTCCTTCTTGTAGAGGTGGCGGAGGAACCCGAGATCGCAGACGCGCGGGCGCCGGAGGTACTCCATGAGCTCGGACATCGTCCCCTCGAGGCTCAGGACCTTGAACGGGAAGCCGGTGGGGGAGGCCATGACGTCGGTGAAGACCTGCCCCAGCCCCCGGGCGGCCTTGACGAGCGACATCTCCTTGAGCGAGCGCATGAGGCCCGACTCGCGGCAGAAGGCGAAGACCGTCCCGACCTGGACGCCGGCGGCGCCGAGGCCGAGGGCCTCCCGGACCTTCTCCGGCCGGCCCCAGCCGCCGGCCAGGTAGAACGGCACGCCGAGCTCGGCGATCCGCTCGATGACGACCTCGTCCTTGGGACCGTAGACCGGCTCGCCGTTGGCGTCCAGCGTGAGCTCGCCCCGGGGCGGGGCGTTGTGGCCGCCGGCGACGGGGCTCTCGATGACCAGGCCGTCGACCCGCCCCGTGGCCTTCCGCACCATGGTCGTGGCCAGGACGTTCGACGACACGATCGGGAAGAAGCTCGGGCGCCGGAGCTCACCGGGGAGGTTGGCCAGCACCTTCCTCGGGCTGAGGTAGGAGCGGAAGTCGTCCGTGGCGGTGGCGCCCTCGACGTGGAGGGCCATGGAGACATCCTCGTGGCGGCTGAGCCGGTCGAGAATCCCTGGGACCTCGCGCGGGATGCCCGCCCCCATGATCACGAAGTCGACGCCCGCCAGCATCGCGCCGTAGAGGCTCGCGAGGATCGGCAGCTCGATCTTGGTCAGCAGGTTGACGCCGACCGGGAGGTCGTGGCCCTGCTTGGCGAGGAAGACCTCCATGAAGCTGGCGGCGATGGTCTCCTGGACGAGGGTGTCGGGGTCGGCGACGCGGTGGGGTCTGGGCAGCCTGGCCAGGGCCCGGTCCAGCATCGACTCCCGGAAGTACTCCCCGAGGATCCTCGTCGCGACGGCCTGATCGGGGAAG
>JALOLB010000016.1 GCA_025456225.1 Thermoanaerobaculaceae bacterium | reverse complement strand
GGCCTGAGGTCTGCTTCTCCTGAGGTCTGAGGCCTGAGGTCTGAGGCCTGAGGCCAGGTTGGGGGGCGGGGGCTACTGCTGTTTGCGGGGCGGGAGGCGATCGAGGAGACCGGCCCGACGCAGGGGGTCCAGCTCCGGGTCCATGGCGAGGTCCTGGCGATCGACACCGTAGAGGTCGCGGGCGCGCAGGAGCCACTCGAGAGCCTCCCTGGCGTCTCCCACGGTCGCCCACCCGGTGGCGATGTTGTAGGCGAGCGTGCCGCGAGCCGGGTCGTCGCCGCCGCGCCAGATCTCGGCCGCCATGGCCAGTGCCTGCCTGGCTCCGGCCCCGTCGCCCAGCCCGTGCCGTGCCCGGGCCAGGTGCAGCAGCGTGTACACCGGCGGCTGTGGCCCGGTCGCCAGCGGCTCGAGGATCGCCTGGGCCTCGCCGAAGCGCTCCAGCCCGACGAGCGCCTCACCACGGGCCAGCCGCAGGTCCGGGTCGTCCGGGGTCTCGCGCAGCCCCCGCTCCGCCTCGGCCAGGGCCGCCTCCCACTGGCTGGCCCGCTCCTCGGGCCAGCGCAGCAGCGCGGCCCAGTACGCCGCCGTCTGGTGGACGGTGAGCGGCGCCGTGCCGGAGTGGTCGAGGTACTTGCGGATGGCGGTGCCCAGTGCCTGGCGCGCCTCGGGAGCCTGGCCGAGCTGCTGCAGGGCACAGGCCGCCAGGTACGGGTAGCGGTGCCGGGTCGGGAAGCGCTCCTCCCCGGCCTGGCAGGTCTGGAGCACGTCGTCGTGGCGCGCCGCCAGGAGCTGACACCAGGCAAGCACCTCGCGGGTCGGGCTCCAGTCGGGACGCCAGTTGCGCTCCAGGAGCCGCTCCAGCAGGGGGATCGCCTCGTCGGGCCGGTCCTGCATGCGGAGGCTCTGGGCGGTGCGGTAGGCCAGGTAGCCGGAGCCCGGGAAGAGGCCGAGGGCCCGCTGCAGCGCCTCGAGCTGGCGCTGGTTGTCCTCGGCGACGTAGGCGCTCGCCGCCTCGACGACCACCGTTTCGGTGGCCTCCGGGTGGGGCAGCATCTCCCGCGCCCGGCCGATCTGGGCGTGGGCCTCGTCGAAGCGGGCATTGGCCTTGGCCAGCAGGGCGAGGTAGATGGGTGCCGGCCAGAAGGCGGGGTCGGCGCCCAGGGCACGCTCGAACGCCGCGCGGGCGTCCTGGTTGCGGCTGCGCTCGGCCAGGCGTACGCCGTCCCGGAACGCCCGTGCCGCCGCGAGGCTCCGGGTGCGGCGCACCAGGAAGCCGTGGTACGGGTCGTCGCGCTCGAGCTCCCGGACCACCTGCTCGAGCTCCAGTCCCGCCACCACGGCAGCGCCGGCCGCGGCCGGCGGCGGTCCGCCTGCACCCAACGGCAGCTCGAAGACCGCCAACACGGCCCGCGAGTGCAGATCCTCGACCACCAGGTCGAGGTGGGTTCCCCCGCCCTCGCTGGACAGCCCGCTTCGCACCACCACCAGCGCCTGCTCGCGAGGCACCACCGCCAGCGCCGAGGAGGCCGCGAGCTGGCGCAGCAGCTCACTGCGGGCCGACACCACGTCAGGGGCCCCTGAGCCGCCCCCGGACACGTCGTCGATCCCCACCGGCAGCCGTCCGTCCGCGCCGAGCAGCGGCCCTGGCGCCACGGGTCGCGGCCGCAGCGCCAGCACCACCAGGGCGACGACCGCGACCGCGGCGGGCCCGGCCCACCACCAGCGATGCCAGATGGAGCCGGGGCGCTGCAACGCCTCCAGCCGCGCCACCACCGCCGCCATGTCCGGGCGGCGGAAGCGGTCGAACCGCGTGCAGTCTCGAAGCAGCCGCAGCAGGGGTCGCGGCAGGCGGGCCGGGAGCGAGTCCCAGGCGAGGCGGTCGCCGAGGACGTTCGAGGCGATCTCCGGCACCGTCTTGCCCGGAACCAGTCGGGTGCCGCTCAGCATCTCCGCCAGGGTGCAGCCGAACGCCCAGACGTCGCACCGCTCGTCGCTGGCCTCGCCCCGGATCTGCTCGGGTGCCATGTAGGAGGCCGTACCCACGATGACGCCCGAGTCGGTGAGCTTCGCGGTGACGTCCACGTCGGCGCCTTCATGCCAGAGCGGGCGCACGCGGGCGAGACCGAAGTCCAGCACCTTGGCGACGCCATCTCCCGAGAGCACGATGTTGGAGGGCTTGAGGTCGCGGTGGACGACGCCGCGCGCGTGCGCGGCGGCCAGGGCGTGTGCCACCTGGAGGGCGACCCGCACCGCCTCGGCCACCGGCATCCGCCCGCGCTCGAGGCGCTGGGTCACCGTCTGCCCCTCCACCAGCTCCATGACGATGACGCGCAGCGGCACGCCGGCGGCGTCCTCCGCCACCTCCGCCAGCTCGTGGATCTGCGCCACATGGGGGTGGTTGAGGGCGGCGAGGGCGCGCGCCTCGCGCTCGAAACGGCTCACGTACTCGGGGTCGAACGCCAGTTGCTCGGGCAGGAGCTTGACCGCCACCTCGCGGCCCAGGCGCAGGTCGCGGGCCCGCCACACCTCTCCCATGCCACCGCGCCCGAGCGGCGCGACCAGCTCGAAGTGCCCCAGACAGCGCCCGGCCTCCAGCATGACCCCTGTCCTATTGTACGTGGCAGGGAGCGCAGCGAGATCGGACCCTCTCGCGCCACCCTGGACCTGGAGGTGGTCGTGGACGTGGTCGGGGAGCCAGCCTCAGCGAGTGCAGCAGGCGAGCCGCTCACACTGGGCCCTTCGCAGGCCCCCCGTGGCCCGAGCTGCGGTCTCGGTCGAGGTCCACGTCGACGTCTACGTCCACGTCTACGTCCACGTTCCCGTCCGACGAGACGGCCGCTGGAGGCGCCCTCGCCCGGCCGCTTCACACCCGCCTAGAGCAGCCCGTGCTCCGCGGCGAAGTGGGCGATCTCGACGTTGTTCTTCAGCTTCAGCTTGGCGAGCAGCCGGTAGCGGAAGGTGCCAACGGTCTTGGTGCTCACGCCCATGTGGGCGGCGATCTCGCGGGCGGGCTTGCCGCCGGCGATGAGGCGGAGGGTCTCCAGCTCACGAGGCGACAGCAGGTCGATCGTCGAGGTCGCCGAGGGCTGCTGCAGGTGCTCGGCCAGCCGCTCGGCCGCGGCGCTGCTCACGTACTTGCGTCCCGCGGCCACCCGGCGCAGGGCGACCAGCAGCTCCTCGATGACGCTGCCCTTGGAGATGAAGCCGTCCGCCCCGGCCTGGAACACCCGCAGCGCGTACTGCTCCTCCGAGTACATGGAGAGCGCCAGCACCCGCACGTCGGGGCGCATCCGCCGCAGCAACGGCAGCGCCTCGAGCCCGCTCATCCCCGGCAACGCCAGGTCCAGCAGGATGACGTCGGCCTCCAGGCCGGGGAGAGCCTCCAGCGCCTCCTCGGCGCTCCCGACCTCACCCGCCACCTCGATGTCGCTGCTCTCGTTGAGAAGCCGGCGAAGCCCGGCCCGCACAATCGCATGGTCGTCGACGATCAGGACTCGTATCACGTTTCACCTACCCGCCTCAGTTGCATTGTAGCCAGGAGCTCGCTTCCACCGCCTGGACGCGCCCGCACCTCCAGGGTTCCCCCGTGCGCCATGGTGCGCTCCCGCATGCCCAGGATCCCCAGCGCCTGGAACCCCGTGGCCTCCTCGGGACGGATGCCGCGTCCGTTGTCGGCCACCTCGAGCTCGACCCGATCGCCCTCGCGTCGCACCACGATCCCGACGTGGCTGGCATGGGCGTGGCGGGCGATGTTCGTGAGCGCCTCCTGGGTGATGCGAAGCAGGGCCAGGGCGACGGGTCGCGGGATCTCCGCCTCGTCCACCGCCATCGTCAGCTCCACCTGCAGCCCGGTGCGCACCGTGCACTGCTCCCGCGCCCACTCGAGGGCGGCACGCAGGCCAAGGTCCTCGAGGATGGACGGCCGCAGCTCGATCGAGATCCGCTGCACGCTGGTCAGCCGATCCTCCAGCAGGGCCTGCACCTCCTGGAGGCGGGCATGCAGCTCGGTGTGCCGGCGCGGCAGCCGGTGGGCAAGCCACGCCAGGTCCAGGCGGAGCGCCGTGAGGAGCTGCCCGACCTCGTCGTGCAGCCACACCGCGAGCTTCCGTCGCTCCTCCTCGCGCGCCTCGTCGATGCGGCGCGCCAGCATGCGGAGCTCCGCCTCCAGACGGCGGGACTGCTGCTCCATCTCCTTGCGCTCGGTGATGTCCTCGGCGAGACCCAGCAGGCGCTCCCCGGCGCCGTCGCCCTCCCCGAGCGGGAACTCCCGCACCGTCACCCAGCGCAGGGTCTGGTCGCTGCGCACCACCCGGAAGTCCACGACCCGCTTGGCCGGCGGCACGTCCATGCGCAGCGAGGCCGCCACCGCCTCGAGGTCGTCCGGGTGGATGCCCGCCAGGAACGTCCCGGGGTCGGCGTAGAGGCTGTCGCAGCTCCGCCCCCAGATGTGCTCGTACCCGGGCGAGGCGTAGCTGAAACGGCCGTCGGGCCGCTCGCGGATCCACAGCACCTCCCGGATCGAGCGGCTGATCTGGGCCAGCACGTCGCGCGTGCCCTTGAGCGCCTCCTCCACCTGGGCGCGCTCACGGAGCTGCCGCTCCGCCTCCTCGGCCCGCCGCCGATCGGTGAGGTCGCAGGTGAAGACCGCGAGCTGCCGGACCGCCCCGCCGGCATCGCGCACGGGCTGGATCGCCACCTGGAGGATGCGCCCGTCGCGCACCGCGTCGAGGACCTGCAGGCGGCCCTCGGCGATGGCGCGCTGGGCTCCCTGCCACCACGTGGTGGCGGCGCTGCCCAGGTGGTCCGCTATCTGGCTGCCGGCCAGCTCGGTGACCGTCACGTCGAGTCGGCCGGGGGTCGCGTCGTTGAAGCTCAGGATGGAGCCTCCGAGGTCGGTCAGGACACCCGTCTCGGGCGGCCCCTCGAGCGCCCCCCGGACCGTCTTCTCACAGGCCCGCAGGGTCTCTTCGCCCTGGCGTGCCGCGGTGATGTCCCGCCCCACCGCCTGGTGCTCGATCGCCACGTCCTCGGCGTCGAAGATGGTGCGGTTCGTCCACTGGATCCAGCGGACCTCGCCGCTCGGCCGGGCAAGGCGGGTCACGAAGGTGTACATGGGGTGCGCGGGGGTACGCGCGGCAATGCCACTCGCCACCGTCCCGTCGTCCTGCACCACGAGGTCGAGGAAGCTGCGGCAGATCCACGCTTGCGAGGGCTCGTCCCCGAGCTCGGCGAAGGCGCGGTTGACGAACACCATCTCGCCGTTGGTCCGCCAGCGGCACACGAGCTCGGCCTGGTCCTCGACCACCGCCCGGTAGCGCTCCTCGCCGGCCCGGGCCTCGGCCTCGCTGCGCTCGAGGGCCGCCAGCATCGTGTTGATGGAGGCGGCCAGCCGGGCGATCTCGTCGCGGCCGTGCACGGCCACCCGGGCGCGCGGATCGGCGTTGGCGGCGATCAGCCGGGCCGTTGCCTCGACCGCGGCGAGCCGCCCCAGCACGGTCCGGTCCAGGAGAACGAGGAGGCCCGTGCCAAACACCAGCAGGCATCCCGCCAGCGCCAGCGTCAGGTACCTCGCCATGGCGACGCCCTCGCGGGTCAGGGCACGGTCCTCCCGCACCCGGACGCCCAGCCCGGCCCCGTCCAGGAGGACCGGTACGCGCGCGACGCCGGTGATGGTCTCGGCCTCCACCGACTCGATCCACGCCTTGCCCCTGCCCGGATCCCCGGCGCCGCCCGAGAGGCCCTCGTGGACCAGCTCGGCGCGCAGGTCGAGGGCCGAGGTCAACCGCGCCATGATTCCGGGCTCGAGCGCTCGCATCATGGCCACGAACCCGGGGCTCCGGCCGGTCCCGTCGGAGTGCCTCACGGGCCGCAGCGCCAGAAGGTGGGCAGAGCCGTCCACGAGCAGCACCCCGCGGCGCGATCCACCGGCACCTGCGGCGGCGATCGCCTGGTCGATGGCCTCCAGGTGCGATGGCGACAGCGGCACGGTGCCGGACCGGGTGCTCGAGAGGTGCACCCCGAACCGGAGGCTCCCCGCGGTGTCGAGGTAGGCCAGGGAGCAGAGGTCCAGGACCTGCAGCGAGTCGGCCCCCAGGTTGCTCCGCTCGAACTCCTCGCTGCCGGTGGTCAGGTAGGCGAAGGCGTCGTCCCACTCGGCCCAGTCCTTGGCCGTGACCTCCAGCCCGATCGCCTCCCGATCGATGGCCTGGAGAAGCCGTTCCACGTTGCGGCGCACGGTGTCTTCCTCGAGCCGCACGAAGCGTGTGGTGATCACCCTCCCCAGCAGCAGCCACACCGCCCCGACCAGCCCGACAACGCTGGCCACCAGCAGCAGCAACGCCTTGACCCGGACGCTCACGGTGAGAACCTCGCGCGGATTGTACCCTCCTCCGAAAGCCCGGCTGGAAAACGTGACGTGTGCCGTAGACTGGATGGGCGCCACTCGGCGATCGCGATGGGGGGTCGATGCCGAAGCAGCCATCCGAGCCCGAACCGCCTGCCACACCCCGCGAGGAAGAGCGGCTCCGCCGCAGCGAGGCACTGCTCTCCGGCGCCCTCTCGGTGGCCAACATGGGCACCTGGGAGTACGACATCGCGGGCCAGTGCTTCATCTTCAACGACCAGTACTACCGCCTCCACGACCTCACGGTCGAGCAGGCCGGCGGGTACGTCATGGATGTGCGTGAGTTCGCGTCGAGATGGGTCCATCCAGAGGACGCTGACATGGTCGCCGACGTCATCCGCCAGGGGGTCGAGGCGTCGGACCCGGGGTTCCAGGTACGCGTCGAGGGGCGCATCCTGCGCGCCGACGGCCAGCCGCGGTGGGTCACCGCGTGGTTTCGCATCGAAAAGGACGCCGCAGGTCGCACGGTCAGGCTGCACGGCGTCAACCAGGACATCCACGAGCGCAAGATGGCCGAGGCGGAGGTGGCCCGGTCCCACCAGGAGCTCGAGCGCCACCTCCGCTTCACCGAGTCGCTGCTCGCCGCCATCCCGACGCCGGTCTTCTTCAAGGACGCCGAGGGACGTTACCTGGGGTGCAACCGGGCGTTCACCGAGGTCATGGGCGTGACGGCCGCCGAGATCCGGGGCAAGACCGTCCACGAGTGCTGGCCCGGCGAGCATGCCGAGGTCTATCACCAGCGCGACCTCGAGCTCATGCGGAGCCCACGCCTCCAGGTCTACGACTTCAAGGTCCGGGACCGGCACGGCGAGGACCGCGATGTCATTTACGCCAAGAACGTCTTCCGCGACGAGGCGGACCGGGTGGCCGGGATCGTCGGCGCCTTCGTCGACATCACCGACCGCAAGCGGGCGGAGCTGGCACTCCACGACCGCCTCGCCTTCGAGGCCCTGGTGACCGGGATCTCGACGCAGTTCATCAACCTGCCTCCAGGCCAGATGGACGCCGGGATCCACGACGCGCTGGCGGCCATCGGTGGGTTCGCGGGCGTGGATCGCAGCTACGTCTTCCTCTTCCGCGACCCGCCGACCCTCATGGACAACACCCACGAGTGGTGCAGCGAGAGCATCAGCCCCGAACGGCTCCGGCTCCAGGGCCTGGAGGTGGCCGACTTCCCGTCGGTGCAGGAGGTGCTGCGCGGCGAGGTGTTCCACGTCCCCCGCGTCGCGGCCCTTCCCGAGGGCAGTGTCGAGCGCGCGGAGTTCGAGCGCGAGGGCATCCGGTCGCTCGTCCTCGTGCCGGTCAAGAGCATCGGCCGGGTCCTCGGGTTCCTGGGCCTCGACGCGGTGCGGTCGGAGCGCGCCTGGACCGCCGACGACATCGCCCTGCTCCGGATCGTCGGCGAGATCTTCGCGAGCGGCATCGAGCGACAGCGAGCCGTGGCCGCGCTCGAGGACCGGGAGCAGCGGCTGCGCTTCATCACCGACAACATGCTCGACATCCTCACCCAGACCAGCCCTGACGGCACCCTTCAGTACCTCAGCCCGTCGTTTGGCCGCCACCTGGGCTACAAGCCGGCCGACCTCCTTGGCCGGTCCGGCCTGCGACTCGTGCACCCCGAGGATGTCGGCCCAATGGAGGCGGCCATCCGGGCGGCCTTCGAGTCGGGCGCCCCGAGCTGCCGCACCGAGTACCGCTTCCGGCACGCCCAGGGTCACTACCTGTGGTTCGAGTCGACGGTGACGATCCTCCGGGACGAGCACGGCGTCTTCGCGGGCATGATCCTGGCGAGCCGGGACATCAGCGACCGCAAGCGCGTCGAGGAGCAGCTCCGGGAGGCGCAGAAGCTCGAGTCCGTCGGGCGCCTCGCGGCCGGGATCGCCCACGACTTCAACAACATGCTGACGCCGATCCTCGGCTACGCCGAGATGCTCCTCCTCGGCCTGGGCGCCCACGACGAGCGCCGCGCCGGCGTCGAGCAGATCATGAAGGCGGCAGAGCGCTCCCGGGACCTCACGCAGCAGCTCCTGGCGTTCAGCCGGAAGCAGGTCCTGGACCTCCGGGTCGTCGACCTCCGGGAGGTGGTGTCCGGTCTCGAGGGGCTGCTGCGGCGGACCCTGCGCGAGAACGTCGAGCTTCGGATCCTCGACTCCCAGGAGTCGTGCCCGATCAGGGCGGACATCGGTCAGATCGGGCAGATTGTCCTGAACCTCGCGGTCAACGCCCAGGACGCCATGCCCGACGGCGGCACGCTGTCGATCGAGACGGCCCGGGTCGTTCTCGACGAGACCACCTGCGCCCGCCACCTCGGCGCGACGCCGGGCCTCCACGCCCTGCTGACCGTGACCGACACCGGGCACGGCATGGACCCCGATACCCGCTCGCGCGTCTTCGAGCCCTTCTTCACCACCAAGGAGCAGGGCAAGGGCACCGGGCTCGGCCTCGCCACGGTCTACGGGATCGTGCGGCAGCACGGTGGCACGATCTGGCTGCACAGCGAGCCGCAGCAGGGGACGACCTTCGAGATCTACCTTCCTCTCGTCGACGGAGCCGAACCCGCCCCGCTCACGGCCATGCCCCGCGACCCGACTCCCCCGAGGCGGTCCGGGACCGTCATGGTGGTGGAGGACGACGCCATGGTGCGCCGCCTGGTCTCTGAGATCCTCGCCGGGTCTGGCTGCTCCGTGCTGTCCGCGGGCTCGCCCGACGAGTGTCTCGAGCGCCTCGCCGACCACGACGGGCCGCTGCACTTGCTGGTGACCGACGTGATCATGCCCGGCCTCAACGGCCGGGAGCTGTTCGCCGAGGTGGCGCGGCGCTACCCCGGCATCAAGGTCCTCTACATCTCCGGCTACACCCGCAACGTCATCGCCCACCACGGCGTGCTCGAGGAGGGCATCAACTTCCTCCAGAAGCCGTTCTCGGTCGACGCCCTGCTCGCCCGGGTGAGCGTTCTGCTCGGCGAGGGATGACCTGGACCAGACCCGGTGGCCGGATCGACGGTCAGACGAGCCTTTCCTTGCCGAGAAGACGGCGGACCACCGCCAGGTTGCCGGTGTGATGCGCCTCGTGACTGACCAGGTGCGCGAGCACGTCCGCCTTGGTGGGCAGGAACCTCGACTCGATCGTCGGCCTCGCCGCCAGATCCCTGGCCGTCGCCGAATCCAGATACCCGACCAGCAACCCGAGCGCCTTCTCCATGTAGGCCTGGCACGTTTCCACGGAAGGGTAGGCGTGAGGATCCGCCAGGGGCTCACACCCCATCCCGAACAGGCCCCGCCAGTCGTCGGGGTGGGTGCGCTGCCCGCTCACCATCTCGTAGAACAGCCCGCGGTGATAGGCAATGTGCCCCAGCGTCCAGATCGCCGGGTTGGGCACTCCCTGCGGCCGGGCGTACCAGTCCTCCCCGTCGAGACCGCGAGTGAAGACCTCCACGAACTTCGCGCTGCGCTCGATCCCCATCCGGAACGCCTTCGCCATTCCCACCATCGCAGCCTCCCGGCCCTTTCTGGGCGGCCTGTCCGGCGACATCGTAGACCGCTCCTGCCTGGATGCCACCACGTACCGCCCCCTGCCTCGCGCACAAAAAAGGCGGGGGCCGAAGCCCCCGCCTGAGACCACACGCGGAACCGGGCTACTGCGGGAGCACCGTGATGGGGTCGGAGGTACGGTTGTCCAGCACCGAGCCGTGCGCCGCGAAGGCGCCGTTCGGCGTCTCGGTCCACACGTCGATGTAGGCCGCCGCGGTCGGGGCCTCGCCGCTGAACACTTGGTTGAGCTGGGCGTTCCCCCAGGCCGGCAGCTCGGCCGAGCCTTCGCCGACCTTCATGCCGTCGGCAGTGAACCGCTCCCACATGACGACGATCGGGGAGCCGGTACCGTTGAGCAAGCCGATGTTGGACCGGTAGTCGGCACTCTGGGTGAAGAAGAGAAGTCGCTTCTTCGTGTTGGCGGGGATGAGCTGGGCGGCCGACAGCCCCGGCACACCCTGTCCGAAGCTCGCCATGGAGCCGCTCATCGAACGGTTGTAGGTGCGCGAGTAGAAGAGCAGCTTGTTGCTGTCCGAGATCACAGCCAGCGCGCCGAAGGCGTTGGTTTGGTCGGTGACGCCGAACGCTGCGTTGAGCACGTCGGTGTGGCGCAGTGCCTTGCCCGGCTCCAACGTGAACTCCTGCGAGGCGGTGGGCTGCGAGTTGTCGGTGTCGCGCGGCAGCCACAGGTACTTGAACTTTGCCGTGCTCATCCCGGAGTTCTGGACATCGACGTCGGTCTTCCACATCGTTCCAGGGTTCCCCTGCCCGCGGGCCGCAATCTGAATGAAGGAGAAGTTGGACAGCGCCCCGACGTCGGCCAGAAGGCCGGTGGCGTAGGCGGTATACACCTCACCGTCAGCCAGCGCGACGCCTGGAATCGACAGCGCAACGGTCTGGGTGCCAGCCACCCGAGCCTCCAGGTCATACGTCCCGGCGGGTACCGGCAGGTAGGCGGTGCCCTGCTGGAAAGCCACATTGGGGAACAGCACCGCACCACCAGCGACCGCAATGTCCACTGCGGGAGCATCGGGCGAGGCGTGGAAGAATCGAACCCAGGCGTTGCCCGCGGTCGGCGCACCACCGGTGGCAGTGAGGATCTGTGCTGAGATCATCGCCAGCTTGTTGGTGGCGATCACGGTGTAATCCGTGCCGTCGCCGAGCGTCAGGTCAGCTTCGATCACGACCGGCGTCGTGGCTCCCGCTGGCACGACCTTGACGTTGTAGGTACCCGCCGGCAGTGTGGCGAAGGGCGTGATCGCCTCGAAGGGCACGTTGGTGAAAGCCGGTGCTGCGTTGACCCAGACGTCGACCGCCGGGGCGTCGGGAGAGGCGTGCACGACTCGCACGCGGGCTCCACCCGTGTTCCCCGCCGGGTTGTCGACGCTGAAAATGGCGTTGAGCGGAGTCGCAGCGTTCGCCAGACCGGCGAAGACCATGACCACCACCACCATGAACGAAAGCGCTGTACGATTCATCGTTCCCCCTACGTGCCGACGCCTCTCTGGGAGCCACCGGACACGATCCTTAACACGAGGTGTTGTGAACGTATTTCCATTCAAATCGTGCATTGCGTTCACGCCGCTGCAGCGATATCCTCGAATTGATCGCAACAGGCTGCATCTAAACGTCTTGTAGAGATCTTGCAAGTGCCGCCAGCCCGTGGCACACCGGCCGGATCGGTGGCGGGGCAGTGGCATGACCCGGGCCCGACGATGGGCTCGGGCTTCAAGCCTCCAGCTTGTGTCGAGGCACAACTCGAGCGACAATCGTTCAGGGCAGCGGAAACATCCTTACCGTTCACAGCGTTCGCGACGAAAGGGAGCTGACATGGGACGTCACCTGACTTCGAGGGAGCTTGCCCGGGTTCTCGGCGTCTCCGAGTCGTCCGTCAAGCGCTGGGTTGACGATGGCACGATCCGGGCGACCCGTACGGCGGGCGGTCACCGACGCATTGCCCGGGCCGACGCAATCCGGTTCATCCGCACCACCCGTGCGCCGGTCCTGGCCCCCGAGCTGCTGGGGTTGCCGGACGTTGCAGCCACGCTGTCCGACCAGCGCAGCTCCGGACGTGAGAACGAGCGCCTTCTCGACTATCTCGTGGCCGGCTCCTCGGCCGAAGCCCGCGGGCTCATCCAGGCCCTCTACCTCCAGGGGGAGAACGTTGCCTCGATCATCGATGGTCACGTCCGGGTGGCCATGGAGCGAATCGGTGAGCTCTGGCTCGAGCGACCTGACGGGATCTTCATCGAGCACCGGGCCACCGACATCTGCATTCACGCGCTCGGTCAGCTCCGCGGGACGTTCCCGAGCGCCGCGCAGGGGCCTGTGGCGCTGGGTGGCGCACCCGGCGGCGACCCGTACCTCCTGCCGTCCCTGGCCATCAGCATCGTCCTGGCCGAGGATGGGTATCAGGCCATCAACCTGGGTCCCAACACCCCCTTCGACACCCTTCGCCGCGCCGCCGAGGACCTCCGCCCCAGGCTGGTCTGGGTGACCGTCGGGAGCTTGACGAAGGCTGAGGTTCTGGAGCAGGAGGTGACGGCCCTTGCCGCCGCCATCAAGCCACTCGGCTCGAGCCTGACGGTGGGTGGCCGAGGCGCTGCCAGGCTGCGGCACTCTGGACTCGAGCATCTCCATCTGGGAGGCACCATGGCCGAGCTGTCAGCCTTCGCGCGCGGCCTCCTCCGGACATGAAGGGACGGGGGCTGGGAGCAGAGGGCAATAGCTGGCTGGTTGCTCCTCTCGTCGTCGTGCCGTGTGTGCCGACAGTGCCCGGCTCGACCGCCACGACCACGCTCGTGCTCTGGGCGATCCCGGCCGCCGAGCGTGTTCTTCCGGTGCGCCGAGGCTCTGGTAGATTCCCCGCCTGGAGGTCGTCGTGGAGTCCCTCACGATCCGAGCCGCACGGCGTCTGGCCCTGTGCCGGGCGGGGCTCCTCAAGCCCACCTGGGCCGGGTTTCCCGTGCGGGCGCCGGCCCGGGAACCACTCGCTCGCCTGGGAGCCCACCAGGTCATCGCCCGCTTCGGCTACCTGCAGCTCGACACCGTCTCCGTGGCAGGCGCCCGCAGCCACGCGCTGGTCCTGCTGTCGCGCCTGCAGGGGTTCGACCCGGCGCTCGCCGAGGCGCTGCTGCAGCCCGGCGAGCCGCTCTTCGAGTACTGGGGGCACGAGGCGAGCTGGCTGCCGCTCGACCTCTACCCGGTCCTCGCCTTCCGGCGGCGGGAGCTCGTCCACCACCCCTGGTGGGGCGACCTCGTGGGCCGCCACCCCGAGGTCGCCGAGGGCCTGCGCCGCCGCATCCGCGACGGCGGGCCGCTGCGCTCCGCGGAGATGGAGGGGCGATCCGGCAAGGGATGGTGGGACCTCAAGGTGGCCAAGCAGGTCGCCTCGGCGCTGTGGTCGTCGGGGGAGCTGGCGATCCGCGAGCGAGCGGGGTTCCAGAGGACCTACGACCTCGCCGAGCGGGTCATCCCCGCGCGCTTCCGGGAAGTCGAGGTGTCCATGGAGGATGCGCTCGAGCAGCTCCTCCTCCTCGCGCTCCAGGGTCACGGGTGGGCCACCACCGGGACGCTCGCCAGGACCTGGCGGCTGCGCAACCGACCGGCCGAGATCAAGGCGGCGCTTGCACGCCTCGTGGAGAAGGGTGCGGCGGTCCCGTGCACCCTCGCCGCCGACGGTGGCCCGGGGCAGCCTGGCTGGGTGCGCCCGGAGGACCTCGACCTGGCCGCGCGCCTCGAGCCGGTGCGCCCACGCCCGGACACGGGCGTTCTCCTCTCCCCCTTCGACCCGGCCCTGTGGGACCGGCCTCGGGTAGCGCGCCTCTTCGGCTTTGACCAGGTCCTGGAGATCTTCAAGCCCGCCGACCAGCGCGTTCACGGCTACTACTGCTTGCCCGTCCTGGCCGGCGAGCGCCTCGTGGCACGGCTGGACCTCAAGGCCCACCGCAAGGCCGGGACCCTCCAGGTGCTGTCATGCCACTTCGAGGACCACGCCGAGCACGGCACCCCGAGTGCCACCGACCGCGAGGCCGTCCGCACGGCGCTCGCCCGCCACGCCGAGGCCATCGGGCTCGAGCTGCGGGCGACGTAGCGGCGAGCTTCAAGCCGTCCCGTGTTTTGTCTGCGTTCCAGCCAAGGATCGCCGGCGGCTCGGCGCCGAGCGCTCGCCGAACCGGTCCCCGAGGCCGGTCGCGACCACCGGGAGCCGGCGGTCGACCCCCAGCTCGAGCATGTCCCGTGGTCAGTCGTACTCGGGGTTGCCGAGGTCGATCCGGAAGCGGCGCTTCTTCCAGTCGGGGCAGTCGGTGCGGCCCAGCATCGGCTCGCCGAACCCCGTGCCGCCGCTCCACCCCGACTGCGTGACCCGCACCACCGGCTCGTCCGGGTCCTCGTAGGGCCTGTACTCGTGGACAAGCTCCTCCTCGGCGATGAGCCGGTGACCCTTGCCGCAACGGCACCAGTTGGCGCGCCGGTCGATGTGGCCCGACCCGTAGTGGTCACACTTCAGGCACGTGCGCTCGCTCACGTCACGGGGCTTGCGGCGGAAGATCCCGCGCAGCGACATCGCCATCTCCTTCTCGCAGTCGATGATACGCTCCCGCTCACGGGAGGTCAGTCGGGGCGCAGGCTCCCGATGCCGGGCTGGCAGCCCGCCCCGGGACTCGAGGCTGTCGCACGAGCCCGCGAAGGACATGAGATGCGAACCGCCCTCGTCAAGACGAGCAAGCTCCTCAGCCTCATCCTGCGCCACAACCCTGGCAGGGATCCACCAACCAAACGGACCGACTGGGAGGACCAACTCGCTCGTTCCCCGTGCGATCCTCGGCCGCCACGACCCTTGCCCGGCGAGCGACACCACGCCCCCCGCTGACCCTTGACTGCCTCCCGCCAGCGACTACCATCAGATGCAGGTTCGCAGCGCGGAAGGAAGGTGGATGCACATGATACGGACCTCGGGCAAGAAGGCGATGGGGGTTCTCGGATTGGTGCTGGTCGCGCTCGGGTGCGCGGCGCAGGGGTACACGGAGTCGCCGACGCCGAGCCAGGCAGCCCAGGTGATCTTCCCCGTCGACCTCGCTGACGTGGCCGTACCGGGAGAAGCCGAGTCCGTCGCGGCGACGGCACCGGACACCGTCACGGTGGCCGCCGGCCCGACCATCGACCAGGCCGGCCCCCACCAGTACCTCGTGCCGACGAGCGGGCACGTGGGCGGCTCCGCTGGCACCTTCTGGGTCACCGACATGGTCGTGCACAACCCGGGACCCACGAGCGCCTCCGTCAACATTTACTTCCTGAAGGAGAAGCAGGACAACTCCGCAACCCGCGGCACGACCTTTCCGGTGGCGGCCGGCCGCTCCCTCAAGCTCAAGGACGTGGTCGAGGACATTTTCGGGGTGTCGGCGGCCTCGGGTGCGCTGCTGATCGGCTCGACCGTCCCGGTGCTGGTGGCGTCGCGCACCTTCAACGACCAGCCCTCGGGCACCTTCGGACAGTACGTGCCGGCCGCGCGAGTCGCCGACCTGGTCAGCGGCACCACCCCGGTGCGCCTCGTGCAGCTCACCAAGAACGCGATCTACCGCACCAACATCGGCATCGCCAGCATGTCCGCGAGCGCCACGCCGATCACGGTCACGCTGTACCGCAGCAGCGGGGCGCTCGCCGGCGTGTACTCCGAGGTCGTCGACGCGTGGGGGTTCAAGCAGTTCAACGACGTCTTCGACAAGGCCCACGCCGGCACGGCGGACGACGCCTACGCCATCGTGACGTCGACCCTGCCCGCGGCACGGTACTTCGCGTATGCCTCCGTCATTGACGGCCGGACCGGCGACCCGATCACCGTGATCCCGGTCGCGTCGACAAGCGCTCCGGCCCCTGCGGCCGTCGATGCCCCCGACGCCGACACGCCCGACGCCAGCACGGTGACGGTCTTCTCGGACGACTTCGAGGGCGCTTACCCTTCGCCGTACTGGACGTTCAGCCACGTCTCGGGGTCGACCAACTACTCGGTCAACTGGGGCAGGTCGAGCTACCGCAAGGCCGGCGGGCTCTACTCCTGGTGGTGCGTAGGCTCGGGCAGCACGCCGGCCCCGGGGGGCAACTACCCGCCGGGTATGGGTGCGTGGATGCAGTACGGTCCGTTCTCCCTGGTCGGCGCGACGGCCGCCGCCGTCGAGCTCGATCTCTGGCTGTCGAAGCAGACCGGCCACGATGTCTTTGGCGTGTGGGCCGCGACGAACGCCAGCGGCTCGTACTCCAGCGTGTACGTGGACCCGGCCAACACCGGAGGGGCCTTCCGGCACGAGACGGTGCCCCTCACCAGCTTCATCGGCGCGCCGCAGGTCTGGGTGGCGATCACCTTCACGTCGGACGCCTCGATCCAGTACGAGGGCGCCTACGTCGACAACGTCGTCATCACCAAGACCGTGGCGTGCGCCGCCCCGGCCACGCCGGCCGTTGCAGCGCCGGCCAGCGCCAGCAGCGGCGCCGCCTACACCGTGAACTGGTCGGCGACGAGCCCCGAGAACCGCTACGAGGTCCAGGAGGCCGACAACGCCGCGTTCACCGGCGCCTCGACCCTCGCCGTGAGCGGCACCAGCCGCTCGTTCACCCACACCGTCGCGGCCGCCACCACGTACTACTACCGGGCGCGCGCCCTGGCCTGCTCCCCGACCCTCCAGTCGGCATGGTCCTCGGCCGCGCAGACCGTCGTGAGCCCGGCGTGTACCGCCCCGGCGGCACCGACCCTCACGGCGCCGGCCACAGCGGCGAGCGGGGCGAGCTACACGGTGACCTGGACGGCGACGAGCCCGTCCGGCACCTACGAGATCGACGAGGCCACCAACTCGAGCTTCACCGGCTCATCTCGCGCCACCGTCAGCGGCACCAGCCGGAGCTACAGCCACGCCGTGGCCGGCGCCACGACCTACTACTACCGTGTGCGCGCCACGGTGAGCTGCGGGGGCGGTCTCACCTCGCCCTGGTCCGGGAGCGACCAGACCCAGGTGACGCCCTCGGGGCCGTCCGCCTCGGCCGCCGTGTACGTGCCCGGCGCCGCCGCGCTGGGCGGCAGCGGCGGCACCAACTGGCGGACCGACCTCGAGGTCCACAACCCCGGCGCCATCCAGGCGACCTACGAGATCGCGCTGCTCAAGCGCGACCAGGACAACCCCAACCCGCTGAAGGCCACCTTCCCCCTGGAGGCCGGCCATAGCATGCGCTACGGCAACGTGCTGACCAACCTCTTCGGGTACTCCGGCGCCGCCACCCTGCGCGTCTCGCCCACCGCCGGCCAGGTCATGGTCACGAGCCGCACGTACGACGACCAGACCATCAAGACCTACGGGCAGTTCGTCGCCGGCCGGCCGGCGGCCCAGGCCATCGAGTTCGGAGGCGCGGCACGCCTGATCCTGCTCTCCCAGTCGAGCAGCCTGGCGACCGGGTTCCGCACCAACATCGGCCTCGTCAACGTGACCGGGCTGACGATCAACGTCGAGGTCAAGGTCCACTACGGCGATGGCGCACACATCGGCACCAAGCAGTACCCGCTCGGACCGTACGAGTCGATCCAGGTCAACGAGATGATCAGGACCGACCTCGGCGTCGGCGATGTCGACGACGCGTACGCGATCGTGCGCACGACGACCTCGGGAGGAGCCTTCTTCGCCTACGCCTCGGTCATCGACAACCGCTCCAAGGACCCGATCTACGTCCCCGCCGAGGTCGTGCAGTAGCGGGTCGGTGCCCTTGGGGTCGCGATCCGCCAACTCGTCGCGGGCACCATCAGGAGGAACCGTGGGGCAACCGCACCAGCCTGCCACCTCTCGGCCGGAGCGCCCGGAAGCGGTTGTGTCGACGTCGAGTTGCATCGCTCGCGGCGGTGACGTGGCACGCCGGACCTGGTCAAGTCCATGAGCCTCTGGGCCTACGGCGCGCTCGCTGCTTCCGTCCTGGCCGCCTACGTCCTCGTGCGGGTCTTCCGCTGGGACGAGCGGTGCGACCGCACGGTCGACCCCGAGTACCACTGGAAGTACCCGGGGATCGACCGCACGCAGTCCGTCGTCAAGCTGACGGTACGCCTCGGCTTCATGGCGGCGGTGCTCGCCACCGTGAGCCTGTTCGTCTGGAACGCCGCTGCTGGCGCCCTCGGGAAAGCGGCCGTGCCGGTGCCGTTCCAGACCATGGCGGCGGGCGAGATCGGGCGGTTCGCCCTCTTCTGGAAGGTGACCCTGGGCTGGGTCGCGATGCTCGCGCTGCGCCTCCTGGTGCGCTGCTCGACCACACCGCTCCACGACCTCTTCATCTCCTACAAGAGCGAGGACGTGGTGTTCGCGCGCCGCATCGCCGACGCGCTGACGGCCGCCGGCTGGCGGGTGTGGTTTGCCGAGTACCAGGTGCTGCTGCAAGGGCGCGACCGTTTCCAGCTCGCAATCCTGCAGGGGATCTTCGGGAGCCGCTTCGGCCTCGCCATCACCAACGACCGGTGGGCCGGGTCCGAGCACTGCCAGCTCGAGATGACGACGCTGCTGAAGGCACTCGGTCCGGAGCAGATCCTCGAGCTGCGCCGGCCGAAGCAGAGCCTGCCGCACCTGCGCCATCCCGCCCTGGGGGGGTGTCGGGCGATCGAGACGGACGACGTGGAGGCTGTGCTGGAGTTCGTGCAGCAGGCCACGGGCGTGCCGGTGCCCCGCTCCGGGCCGATCTCTCCGCCCTCCGGTGGCCACCGCTACCAGGCGCGGTGCGGCGGCCGGCCGTGCTCGCTGCTGGTGGAGGAGTGGACGCTCCAGAACCCGGGAGACGCGGCCGACGGCTGGCTCAACGGGCAGACGTTCCTCTTCGGGTCCGGGGCCGGGAGGATCTTCGTGAACGTCCACTCCGGGCCCGAGAAGTCACGGGAAGGCCAGCGCACCGGCCAGGCCATCGACGACCGGCAGATGTTCGACGCGCTCGTGGCCTGGGCGCCCACTCACGTCGATCGCGTGGAGGCCAGGGTGCGCGGCGTGCACCTGCTCTTCCACAGCGGGCTCAGCCAGATGGCGCTCACCTACTGGGTGCGCCCGCGCACGGTGGACGGGCCCGGGGGCCGCACGCGGATCGGCGACTACTGGTCGCGAAAGGTCTCGATCATCATCCCGAACCCCGTCACCGGCGAGACGGCCGAGTTCGTCTTCACCTTCGGCTTCACCGGGACGTTCGCGGACTACTGCCGCCACGCCCACCTCATGGACGCGTTCGCCCTCTCGCTCGAGTGGAGCTGAGGTCCTGGCTGCCTGGCGCGCGGCGACCCGGCGTCACGGCAACGACGGCCGACCGGTCTTCCGGAGGCGCACGACCTGGTAGAAGGGGTTCTCGTCGGGCACCACCTCCACGGCCCACCCCGCAGGCTCGACGAGCGCCGCAAGCGCCCCGGCGCCGAGCAACCGGAACGGCATGGCCGTCAGGCGCCGCATGGAGAGCAGGTTCGGGTCGGCCGTGTGCTCGTCGCGCAGCACCGACCCGACCATCACGAAGTCGTCCGGCGTGCGGTCCCGGAGGACCTCGAGGTTGGCCAGGATCGCCTCGTCGGAGCCGTACTCGAACAGCCCGCCCTCGGAGGACCCCACGAGCACCACATCGGGTGCGGCGAGATGGTCGAGCGATCCTCCCAGATTGGCCACGTCGTTCCAGTCGTACCGGGCGCGTTCGAAGGTGGCGTCGAGGCCGTGCAGCGGCGCACCGGCGACCTGGAGCGCCGCGAGCGCCCGGGCCCCGAAGGCAGGCCCGTCCGCATCCAGGTCCAGCACAAGGATCCTCGCCTTCCTGCCCGCGAGCAGCGCTGGCTGCCGCCTGCGCAGGAGGATGAGCGCGTTGAGGCAGTCGGGGGCCGGCCCGCCGCCGAGGCTCAGCAGCCGCAGGGTCCCGGCCCGCGCCGCCAGGAGCGGCCCGAGGGCCCCGGCCAGGGTCCGAGCCATGGTCTGCAGGCGCAATCGCATGCACACCGGGCCGATTGCCGTGGCGATCCTCCGGTCCATCGCTGTGGCCCACGGCCCCAGGTTGCCGGGCCCCAGCTTCTGCAGGTACGTGGTCATGCCGGAGACGAACGGTCGGTCGCGGTCGCGGGTCAGCACCGAGCCCCGCAGCAACAGCCGGCTGACGAAGGCCGGCAGTCGTGTGGAGGCCTTCAGGCGGCGCGCTGACTCCTCCGACAGCTCGCGGAGCGCGTCCGTCGAGAGCTCAAGGGCGAACGCGGGGTGAGAGACGTCGATGACCGGGAGCTCCCACCCCTCCTCGGAGAGGGCATGGCAGAGCGTCCTCTGCTCACTGTCCGTGCGCCCGCTGGCTTCCATCGCTCCCTCCAGCTCCAGCCACGACATGGTACGCGACCGGACCGAGCCAGGTTGCGCCGGCAGTGGGCACCTCTCGCCCGGCGGGAGGCGCACCCTGCGGCCCTGCTTTGGTAAGCTCATTCCATGAACGAGCTCCCACCCTCTCGCGCGGAACGCCTCTTCGAGAGCGCCCTCTGGAACGGACGGTTCGTCATCATCCTGGCCGTCATCGGCAGCGCGGCGATGGCCCTTGCGGCCCTCGTCGTGGCCTCGGTCGACTCCGTGCACATCGTCATGCGGGCCGTCGTCTACCCCGGCCACGGCCTCGACCAGGCCGCACGGGAGGCGTCCCGTTCCGAGATCCTCTCCGAGATCATCAAGGCCCTCGACATCTACCTCGTCGCCGCGATGATGGGGATCTTCGCCCTCGGCCTCTACGAGCTCTTCATCTCCAAGATCAACCCCGCCGAGGGCTCGGAGCTCGCCGAGCGGATGCTGCTGATCCGCAGCCTCGACGACCTCAAGCACCGGCTCGCGGGTCTCGTGGTCCTGATCCTGGTCACGACGTTCTTCCAGGTCGCGCTGAAGCTGGAATACAAGAAGCCAATCGACCTGCTCTTCCTGGGTGTCGGGATCGCACTCCTCGCCGCGGCGGCGCTCGTCAGCCGCCGCAACGTTGCCGCTCCCGGACGGCAGTGACGCGCCTGCGGCGCATGACGGTGGCTGAAGAGTGGATGGAGCCATGAGCGACTGGCACACAAGGGACGTTGATGACCTGCCGCAGGCCTTGGGGACCGATCTCGCCCGCGGCCTGGCTGCCGCCGAGGCCGCGCGCCGCCTCCGCGAGGATGGCGCCAACGAGCTCGTCGAGGGCGGCGGGCGCGGGCCGTGGCGCATCCTCCGGGAGCAGCTCACCGCCACCATGGTGCTGATCCTTCTGGCGGCAGCAGTGCTGTCCGCGGCACTGCAGGATTTCGCCGACGCCGCCGCGATCGGCGCCATCGTGGTCCTCTTCGCGCTCCTCGGCTTCGTCCAGGAGTACCGCGCCGAGAAGGCCATGGCGGCGCTCAAGCGCCTGGCCGTGCCGATCGTGCGCGTCCGGCGGGACGGGGCGGTGCGGGAGCTGCCATCCCGGGACCTGGTGCGTGGCGACATCGTGCTGCTCGAGGCCGGCGGGGTCGTCCCCGCGGACCTGCGGCTCGTCGAGTGCGCCGGCCTCAAGGTCGGCGAGTCGGCGCTCACCGGCGAGTCCGAGGCGGTCGAGAAGCAGGTCCAGGCGTTGCCGGGGGCCGACGTGCCACTCGGCGATCGCCGCAACCTGGCGTTCATGGGCACGATCGTGACGTACGGCCGCGGTGCCGGTGTCGTGGTGACCACCGGGATGCGCACCGAGCTCGGCCGCATCGCCACCCTGCTGGGTCAGGTCGAGGACGAGGTCACGCCGTTGCAGGCCCGTCTCGACCACCTCGGCAAGGTCCTCGCCGGCGTCGGCGTGGCAGTGGCGGCGCTCGTCTTCGCTCTCGGTCTGCTCCGCGGCGAGGCGATCCGGGACATGCTGCTCACCGCCGTGTCGATCGCCGTCGCGGTGGTGCCCGAGGGCTTGCCGGCCGTGGTCACCATCAC
Organism: Thermoanaerobaculaceae bacterium; assembly: GCA_025456225.1. Taxonomy (GTDB): domain Bacteria; phylum Acidobacteriota; class Thermoanaerobaculia; order Thermoanaerobaculales; family Thermoanaerobaculaceae; genus JAAYVZ01. Next base: position 8,990 of record JALOLB010000016.1, on the reverse strand, counting down.
GCTGGCGCTGGGCGCCCAGCGCATGCTCAGGCGACGGGCGCTCATCCGCAAGCTCCCCGCGGTCGAGACCCTCGGCTCGGTGACCGTGATCTGCTCCGACAAGACGGGCACGCTCACCGAGAACCGCATGACCGTGACCGTCGTCGACCTGGCCGGCCACCGCCTCGAGATCTCCGAGGAGATGCGCCACCGCGTACCCACGGTCGGGCCCGGAGAGCCGAGCCAGCTCGACTCGCCCCCCGGCCTCGGGGCGTTGCTGGTGACAGGAGCGCTGTGCAACGACGCGCGGCTCGCCCCCGACGCGCGGCCCGGCCGCTGGCACGCCGTCGGCGACCCGACCGAGGGCGCCCTGGTCGTCGCCGCGGCGCGCTTCGGCCTCGACCGCGACGCCCTGGCCGAGGCGCTGCCGCGCGTCGCCGAACGGCCGTTCGACTCCGAGCGCAAGCGCATGACGACGGTCCACGCGGTGCGAACGTCCCTCCCCGAGCTGGTGCCGCTGCTTGGCAGCGCATCCGACCACGTCGCCTTTGCGAAGGGCGCGGTCGACGGCCTGCTCCGGCTGTCCACCCGCGTCCTCGGCCCCGCCGGCGTCGAGCCGAGTGACGAGGCGTGGCAGGCCCGCATCGTCGCCGCCCATGACGAGCTGGCGGCCAAGGGGCTTCGCGTGCTCGGCCTGGCGTGCCGGCCACTGACAGGGCCGGGCCCGGATCTCGAGCGGCTCGAAGAAGACCTCGTGTTCATCGGCATGGCGGGCCTCCTCGACCCGCCGCGGGCCGAGGTTCGCGAGGCCGTGGCACGGTGCGTCTCGGCCGGCATCACCCCCAAGATGATCACCGGCGACCACCCGCTCACCGCCCGCCACATCGCCGCCGAGCTCGGGATCTCCCGCACGGGGACGGTGCTCACCGGCCGCGAGCTGGACGCCATGAGCGCCGGCGACCTCGAGGCGGTGGCGGAGAGCACCTCGGTGTTCGCCCGCGTCTCCCCCGAGCACAAGCTGCAGATCGTCCAGGCGCTCCAGGCCCACGGCCACGTGGTGGCGATGACCGGCGACGGCGTCAACGACGCGCCGGCCCTCAAGAAGGCGAACATCGGCCTGGCCATGGGCATCACGGGCACCGACGTGGCCAAGGAAGCCTCGGACATGGTGCTCCTCGACGACAACTTCGCCACCATCGTGGCGGCCGTCGAGGAGGGCCGGACCATCTACGACAACATCAAGCGGTTCGTGCGCTTCTCGGTGGCCGGCAACATCGGCAAGGTGCTGGTCATGGTGCTCGGCCCCCTGCTCGGCAAGCCGCTGCCCCTCACGCCGCTGCAGCTCCTCTGGCTCAACCTCCTCACAGACGGCCTGCTCGGCCTGGGGCTCGGAGTCGAGCCGCCGGAACGCGGCGTCATGAGCCGCCCACCCTACCCCCCGGGTGAGAGTGTGTTCGCCCGCGGCGCCGGCCGCCACACCGTCTGGGTCGGGGCGCTCATCGGCGCCATCGCGCTCGCGGTCGGCTCGCTGTACTTCTTCGGCGGCAACCCGGCGTGGCAGACCATGGTCTTCACCACCCTGGCGTTCCTGCAGGTGGCCCAGGCCCTGGCGGTGCGCTCCGACCGGGAGTCGATCTTCGCGCTCGGTCTGCGCTCGAACCGCGCCATGACCATGCTCGCGGTCCTGACGGTGGGGCTGCAGCTCCTCGCGATCTACACGCCGCCGCTGCGCGCCTTCTTCCGGGTCGAGCCGCTGCCACTTGCGGACCTCGCACTGGCCGCCGGCCTCGCAGTCGGCCTGCTGCTCGTCCTCGAGACCCAGAAGTGGCTCGCCCGCCGGCACGCGCCGGTCCCCGCGACCACCTGACACCCGGACCTCTGGGCTTGGTCGAGACCGCCCCCCTCGCGACTCGAGACGGGCCACGTGACTCAGGCCGGACCGAGGCGCCGCGGGGCTGCGGCGCCTCGGCGATCTCACGGCAGGCCCGGCCTACTTCGACGCGCCGAACGCCACCTCGCCCACGTCGACGACCTCCTTGGCGGTGGCCAGGCGGAGCGTCCGGGCGCGGCGCTGCTCGTTGGGCCGCCCGTAGTTGGTGATCATCTCCACCTGCAACGTCACGGGTCCCAGGATCTTGCGGGCGCTCGTCCCGTAGTAGTCGACCTGGATCCTGTAGGTGCCGGGCTGGGCGCGCCGCACGGGACGGGGGGTGCAACAAGGGATGGGGTGGAGGACCGATCTGTCATTCCCATGAACGACTTGACAAAAACAAAACTCGCCTTTAAATCTGTCACATGTACGTTCCCCGCCTGCTTGCGACGCAGCTTGCGGCTGCCAGGGCGCAGTTCGCCGCAGTGCTCGTCACCGGTCCCCGCCAGTCCGGCAAGACCACCCTGCTTCGCCACGAGACACCCGACGCTGCCTTCGTCACCCTCGACGACCCCGTGGAGCGGGCCTTCGCCGCCAGCGATCCAAACGGGTTCCTCGACCGTTTCGCGGGTCGCCCCCTGGTCATCGACGAGGCCCAGTATTCGCCGGAGCTCCTGCCGTACCTCAAGATGCGCATCGACGCCGCGCGCACCCCGACCGGACGGTTCCTCCTGACCGGCTCCCAGCAGCTCGGACTCATGCAAGGGGTCAGCGAGCACCTCACGGGCCGCGTGGCGATCCTGGAGCTCCTGCCGTTCTCGTACCTGGAGCACGCCGCCACACCCGCCGACTCCCTGGCCGCCACCCTCTGGCTCGGTGGCTACCCCGAGCCGGCCCTCGCCCCCGAGCGGCGGGACCTGTGGCTGCGGTCCTACCTGGCCACCTACCTGGAGCGCGACATCAGGAACCTCCGCGCGGTCGGGGACCTGCGGGCCTTCCAGGCGTTCATCGCCCTGGCCGCCGCCCGCCACACCCAGGAGGTCAATGCCGCGTCGCTCGCGCGGGAGGCCGGCGTCTCCCAGCCCACCGCCCGCTCGTGGCTGGGCCTGCTCGAGGCCACGTACCTGGCGACGCTGCTGCCGCCCTACTTCCGCAACCTCGGCAAGCGGGTGATCCGGGCCCCGAAGCTGCTCTTCCTGGACAGCGGCCTGGTCTCTGCGCTGACCCGCCAGCCGAGCGACGAGGCCGCCCTGGCCGGCGCCATGGGAGGCCCGCTGCTGGAAGGCTGGGTGATCAGCGAAACCATCAAGCTCTTCGCCGCCGCCGGTCAGCGCCCAGAGGCCTACTACTGGCGCTCCAACGACGGCCTGGAAATCGACCTCCTGGTGGGCCTGGGCGGCAAGCTCCTGCCGGTCGAGGTCAAGCTCACGGCGACGCCCACCGCCACGCACGCAGCAGCCGTCGCCCGCTTCAACGACCTGGCCCGTGACGAGTCCCACGGCCGCGGGTTGCTGGTGTGCCGCGTCACCCAGCGGCGCGAGCTGCCCGGCGGCGTCCTCGCCCTGCCCTGGCACGAGTATCCAGCGTGGCTGTGGAACGAGATGGGACAGGGACGCCCCATCCGCGCCGCTTTCCCAGCATGACCTGAGACACCGCCGACTCGCGAGTCCTACGCCGCCAGGAGACCCTGATCCCCTGGCGACGCCCTTGGCATCACCTGCTGACCGCGAGGGGAAACGTGCTCGCCAGGTTGCCGCCCTGGCGCAGCACGGTCGCCACGAGAATCTCCCAGCGGACGGTGCCCTCGGGGACCTGATCGGGCGGCGGCAGCTCGAGGTCGAAGGTGCGGTCGAGGGGCTTGCCGCCCGGGATGTCGTCGCCCTTGAGGTCGAGGAGGACCTGCCGGGTGCCGTAGGTCGGCGTCGCGGTCACGGTGCCGCGCCGGGTGGTGCTCGCGACCACCACCGAGACGAGGCCGACCTGGAGCACGGCGAGCGACTCGGGGTGCGGCTCGACGACCCGCAGGCGGAACCGGTCACCGGGCCGGAGAGGTTGCCGGTCCACCTCGACGGTGGGGACCCGGCCAAGCAGCAGGCGGGTCAGGCGGGCCACCACGTCCCACACCATCCCGAGGCCGAAGAGGGCGAGCGCGCCAAGGACAACCCAGATGAGCACGGGGGTCTTCTGCGGATCGTGCATCCACGCCCCGATGATGAACGCCCCGAAGAAGGCGTTCCAGACGACGGTGAACGCCAGGCGCACGCCGATCTCGCCGAGGACCGACGGCTTCCGGGCCAGCCTGAAGGCAAGCTGCTGGGTGGCGTTCGTGCCCATCGTCCCTCCCTCTCGACGCCAGTTCCGGCGGGCTCGGATGGCGATTCGGCCTGTGGCCGCGCTGTCCTACCTGCAGGCGGATCCGACCTGGCCGCTGGCGAGGATTGCCCGCCAGAGCTCGCCCCAGGTCCGCCAGTCGTGCCCGCCGTCGGCCGTGAAGACCCGCTCCGACGGAAGTGTCTCGGCCAGCAAGCGGTTGGCCGGCGCCAGGGAATCGCGGGTCCCGTAGCCGAGCACCAGCTTCGGCACGGGCTGGGGTGACGAGGGGCTTCGCCGCAGCCCCGACCAGATGTCCCGCGCCCAGTCGTCCGCCGCCAGCGGCATCCTGGGCTCCCACCGGGCCAGGCCACCGGCCGCGGCAATCTCGTCGATCACCTTGTCGTCCCCCAAGAACGGCGCGAGCAGCACCGTGCCGGTCACCTCGCCCGGGTAGTACCGGTCGTAGACCAGCGACCCGGTGCCGCCCATCGAGACGCCCACCAGCCAGACCTGTCGGACACCGCGGGCGCGCGCTGGCGCGATCACGTCGTCGTGCAGCCGCAGGTGGGCGGAACGGGCCACGTAGTAGCCGACGTGGAGGTCGACCGCCATCGCCTCGGCCACCACCCCGTGCTCCCCGAGCGCCGTCGCGAACCCCTCGCGGCGGTAGACCTCCGCGCGGTCGCCCCGCCCGGGCAGGAACACGAAAAGGCATCCGGTCGACGGCGTCGCCGGCGCGAGCTGCAGCGTCGGCACGGGCGTCAGCGGCTTCGGCGGGATGCACCCGGCCAGCGCCACCGCCACGCTGACCGCAGTCAGGAAACCGGTCCACGGGTACCTTGCGTGACGAGCCATGGGTGTTCCACTCATGGCTGCAAGCATACTCCGGGGCGACGGCAGGCAGGCGGCGGGGGAGTCACGCGCCGGACGGCCGGCGCCAGCCGCGCCGCAGCAGGCGGAGCGCCGGGAGCGAGCCGAGCAGCGCGAGCCCCACCAGGAGCGAGACGGTGGCCACCATGGGCACCTTCGACTCGCGGCCCATGACCTGGGAGCCCACCAGCAGGATGATCCCGGGCAGGTTGAAGATCGCCAGCAGCGAGCCCCCCGAGAGAGCCATGTGCAGGCGGTCGCCCGCTGTCCCGGCGGCCAGGAGCCCGGCCACCATCGGCGGAATGGCCAGCCCGGCCAGGAGGAGCTGGCTGGCGATGCGAAACCCCGGGGTGTCGAGCCCGAGCACCCCCGTGCGGGACCAGTTCAGCACGGCGACGAAGGCGACGACCACCACCCAGACCGCCGCCACGGCGACGAGTCCGTGCGCCCACGCCGCCCGCCGCACCGACTCGGGCCGCACCGGCAGCACCGCCCAGGCGCGGCCGAAGTCGCCGGTACCGGCGCCGTTGCGCGACGTGAGCGCCCAGCCGAACAGCGCGCTCCCGGCCGGCCGGAACGCCAGCGCCACGAGCTGGCTGAAGGCCAGCAGCGAGCCGATGTAGACGGTGTAGGGCGGCAGGGTCACGAGCCGCTCGGCGACGAGCAGCACGACTGGCAGGGCGACCAGCCCGCCGATCACCCACCCCAACCGCCGCCACGGCTCGAGCCAGAAGTCGCGCCGGAGCTGCACGTCTGGCGGCAGGGCCGGGCGGGACATGGCCATGGTCCCGGAGGCCGCCCGAGGCGCCGTCCGCCACCGCGGGATCTCCAGCCCGACCGTCAGGACGAGCCCGGCCGTGATCGCCAGCGTGACCGCCGCGAGGCCCGCCGGGGTGGCCAGGAGCCCGAGCCGGGAGGCGGCGAAGAGAGCCACAACGGCCATCGTGGGCCTGACCCAGAGGAGCGGCACGGTGAGAGCCGGAGCGGCCCATGCGACCACCATTGGCAGCGCCACCAGGGCGCCCATGGCCGTATCGAGCAGGTACCCCTCCGGCGCCGGAGGCCCCGCCAGCCACCAGACGAGGCGTGCTGCGACCGCGATGGCGAGCACGATGAGCACCTCGGCCGCCAGACGGGCGCGGGGCCCGACCGGCAGGGCCGGTAGCGCCCGCTGCGCGAAGGCATCCCCCCGGGAAGCGCCGGTGGCCCGGCCGGTTGCGCACACCACCGGGAGCACCGGCCACAGGAGCATCCACATGAGCATGACGGCGAGCTCGAAGGCGCCCCGCTCGGCATCCGGCTCCGGCGCAAGCGCCAGCCGCCACCCGGCGTCGCCGGCCGCGGTGAGGCCGGGCCACAGCATCACGCCGGCCCCGCCCGCGACGATCAGGATGACGAGGCCGTCCGCATGCGTCGCGAGCGCCCGCAGCCGCGCCTTGAGATGCAGCCACAGACCGCGCAGGTGCTGTCTCATCCCTCGGCCCCCCAGTCCTCGAGCGCCTCCTCGAGCGTCCGCCCCTCGCCGACCAGCTCGTCGGTGCGGCCGTCCCTGACCACCGTTCCCCCGGAGAGCACGAGCAGCCGGTCGGCGATGCGCTGCACGTCGCCCAGCATGTGCGAGCTGACGATGACGCTGCGCGCCGGGTCGCGCACCACCTCCAGCACGCTCTCGAGCAGCGAGCGGCGGCCCGCCACATCGAGGCCGGTGGCCGGCTCGTCCAGCACCAGCACCTGGGGCCGGAACGCCATCGCGGTCACCAGCCTGATGCGGGTGCCCTGGCCCCTGGAGAGCTCGCGCGCCTTCTGGGCCGGGTCGAGCTTGAAGCGCTCCAGGAGGCTCCCGGCGAACCCGGCGTCCCAGGTGCCGTAGTACCCGGACAGCAGCCAGAGCAGCCGCCCGATCCGGAGGTCCAGCAGCGGCATGTCGTCGGTCATGAACCCGAGCCGCGAGCGCACCGCCACCGGGTCCTCCCACGGGTCGAGGCCGAAGACCCGGACCGTCCCGGCGTCGGGCCTGCGCAGCCCGGCCAGGGTCTCCAGCAGCGTCGTCTTGCCGGCGCCGTTGGGCCCCACCAGCCCGACCACCTCGCCGGGCGCGACCCGGAAGGACGGGATCTCGAGCCGGAACGTGCCGCGCTTCACCTGCAGGTCCCTGATCTCGATGAGGGGGTTACCGTCCATGTCGTCCTCCCTGGGCGAGCAGCAGCTCCGCGAGCAGCGCGCGGATGGCCAGGCTGTCGAGCCCCAGCCGCCGCAGGTGCGCCACCGCGTCGGCGAGCACCTCGCGGGCGGCGTCGCGAACCGTGTCCTTGTGGTTGTCGCTCATGTCGATCGGCCTTTCACTGCAGTGCATCGCTGCCTCCCCCGGGGACCGTGAGCTCGTGGACGAGCGCCAGGATCGCCGCCGTGTCGAGCCCCAGTCGGCGCACCCGCCCGATGGCGTCGGACAGCACCGTCCGGGCCTCCTGGAGCGTCTGCTCGTGCGACGCCTTCGCCACGTTGTCCGCCACGTAGGTGCCGTACCCCTGGCGTCGCACGATGAGCCCGGCGTTCTCGAGGTCGTCGTAGGCGTTGCGGACGGTGATGAGCGAGACCAGGAGCTGGGCCGCTAGGTCCCGCACGGAGGGGAGCAGCGAGCCGGGAACGAGCTGCCCCGATCGCACGAGATCGGCGAGCTGGTCGACGATCTGCCGGTAGTAGGGAACCCCGGTTGCCTGGCTCAGCTTGAGTGGGAGCTTCTCCACCGTTCACCTCCACTGCTGTGTATAACCTAATGCACACCATCACGGTTGTCAAGGGGTGGATGACCGTCCCCCACCCGGACTGCTGGCCGGGGACAGGATCTCGCTGGTGGGGGCTGGGTTCCGGGGTCCGGGTTCCGGGGTCCGAACCCAGCCAAGCCGTGCGTGTTGGCGGCTGATCGGGCAGTCGGTCGGGTGAACCGGGGAGGCGGCGCACGATCGCCGCCGGCGCAGTGCGCGGTCAGGCAGGCCGGCGCGGCTCGCCGCAGGCCAGTCGGGCGATGCCCCTCGCGAGCGCGTCGGCCGTGAGCTCGGCCGTCTGGGCGCGTGTCCCGGCGGCGACCACCAGCACGATCAGACAGGACACCTTCGGCGCCGCGGCTGCCGCGGTGTCGTCCTCCAGCCACCGCAGGACGCAGGTGGCGCCGCGGGAGCGCAGGAACGCCAGATCGGTGCGGTCGAGGCCCATCTTCGCCGACAGCTCACGGAGAGCGGGGAGATCCTGCTGGGCCAGCCGAGCCACGGCGCGCAGGTCGAGGGGCCCCCTGGCGAGTCGGGACACCACCTCGCCGGCCCGAGTCAGGACGGCTGCACCGAGCAACCAGGGCTCGGGCTCGAGGCCGCTCAGCAACCGGTCGACACGGGTGCGGAGCTCCTCCGGCCACGGCGCCTGCCGCTCGCCGGCACGCTCCAGGGGCCCGCCCCCGGCTCCAGCGCGATCCACGGCCCCGACGAGTGGTCCCGGCGCCGACCCGCCCCGCCGGCCGTAGCCCTCGTCGCGCCGCCGGGCCGCCTCCATGAACAGGTGCGTGGCCTTCATGTCGATGTTGCCCGGATACGCGTCGACCTCGGGGGTGACGACCTCCTGGAACGTCCCCCCGTCCCACAGTGCCATGCGGAAGAACGCCTCCTCGCCCTGCAGCGTCCCCGTGGACGCGTGGACCAGGCTGCGCTCCCGGAACACCAGCGCCCCACTTTCGTCGCCGCACCCGACGTGCACGATCGCGGTCTTGCCGGAGAACGTGATGAGCTGCGCGAGGTCGAGCAGGTCGAGGCCCCCGACCATGCCGGCCCACCCCGACTCGGCCATGGCCGAGAGCTGGATGACGCTGCGCAGCTCCTCGAGGTCCACGGGCTTGTCGAGGAAGCGCATGGCGCCCTCGCGGAGCGCGACCGCCTCCATCTCGGGCGACCCGAACGCCGTCATGACGATGACG
>JALOLB010000148.1 GCA_025456225.1 Thermoanaerobaculaceae bacterium | reverse complement strand
AGGGTCATCCCCGAGACCGGGGTGATGGAGATCATCGCCACGGCCCACGCCGACACCGCCGCGAAGAGGAAGGAGATCACCAGGGTCAGCCCGAGGGCGATGAGCGCCTTGCTGGTCGCCCCCGGCATGCCGGCCAGGACCACGAAGCGGAAGTAGAGCCCGATCGCGACCGCGGTGATGGCGGAGAAGATCGCCACCTGCCCCATCGGTATGTCCCGCTCGGTGCGGATCGCCTCGGCTCCGGCGCCGCCCTTGCCGAGGCGACGCAGCTCGCCGAGGACGGTGCGAAGCGCCTGCACGATCACCGGGCTCATCTTGAGGATGGAGATGAGCCCCGCCGCGAAGATGCCGCCGATGCCGACCAGTCGCACGTAGTTGCCGAAGATCCCCTCGGCATCCATGCCGGCCACCGGTGGCAGCCCGGGCAGGAGCCCCCCCTGCACCTGGGCGCCGATGCGGGCGACGAGCGGCACCAGCACCCAGAACGACAGCACCGACCCGGCGCAGATGATGGCGGCGTAGCGCACCCCGATGATGTAGCCGAGCCCCATCACCGCCGCGGAGGTGTTGAGGGTGAAGATCGCCTTGAGCCGGTCCGTGAACGTGTGGCAGGCGGGGATCAGGGCGGTGCTGAAGGTGTCGCGCCACGCCTCCATGCCGGCGGCGAGGTAGTCGAGCACGAACCCGATCCCCATGGAGCCGATGAGCACGAGGCCGGCCCGGCCGCCCTTCTCGCCGGTGACGATGATCTCGGTGGTCGCCGTGGCCTCGGGGAACGGCAGCTTGCCGTGCATCTCGGCCACGAAGTAGCGGCGGAAGGGGATGAGGAACATGACGCCCAGCACGGCGCCCAGGAACGGCACCAGGAAGATCTGCGAGAAGCTCGACCGCGCCTCGAGCTGCAGCACGAAGATGGCGGGCATCACGAACACCGAGCCGCCCACCACGATGCCCGCCGTGGCGCCCAGGGTCGCGACCTGGAGGTTCTCCAGCATGGTGGAGGGGCGCCGCTTGAGGAACCTGGAGGCCACCATGGAGAGGAACACCGCGATGATCGCGATCGGAATCGCGGTCTCGATCCCCTGGCCGAGCTTGAGGGCGATGTAGGCGGCCGCCGCCGAGAACAGGATCGTCATGGCGAGGCCCAGGATCCCGGACCGCAGGGTGACCTCAGGCACGATGGTGCTGGCGGCGATCAGCGGCTCGTAGGTCTCGCCGGGCTTCAGCTCGCGGTAGGCGTTCTCGGGCAGTCCAGGGATCGGCTGGGGGGCGCTCTCGTCGCTCATGGGTCGGGATTGTAGCGCCCCGTGGGACAAGTCGAGAGTCGAGAGTTGAGAGTCAGGAGTCAAGAGTCGAGAGTCGATAGTTCAGAGTGCAGGGTCCAGTGGGAAGGGTCCAAGGTTGAAGGTCGAAGGTCGAATACCACCCGTCCTGCCCTCTTGGCCTCTTGTCCTCTCCCTCCGGACTCTCGACTCTCGACCTTGGACCTTCGACCTTCAGGACGGTGGCAGGAGGCTGGAGAGGGACGACGGAACGGGCGGGACAGGGAGGGGGATGGACACGCGGCGGGCGGCGGCGGCCACGTCCTTGAGGCCGGTACCGGTGACCAGCAGGACGACCCGTTCGTGCCGCTCGACCAGGCCATCCTCGACGGCGACGAGCAGGCCCGCCAGGGCGGCCGCCGCAGCGGGCTCGGCGAAGACGCCGGTTGCTCGGGCGAGGCGGCCGATGGCGTCGAGGATCGCGTCGTCCGATACCAGCACCCCGGCGCCGCCGCTGGCCCGCACCTCTTGAAGCGCCAGGATCGCGTTGCGGGGGGCGCCGACCACGAGAGAGTCGGCGACACTGGCCGCGCCGGGCTCGGGAGTGATTGACGCGGTACCCGAGCGCAGGGCACGGGCGATGGCGCCAGACCCCTCGGGCTGCACGACGAGGAGGCGCGGCCGGCGGGCGATCAGGCCGGCCCGCTCCAGGTCGGCGAACCCCTTGGCGACGCCCGAGACGATGACGCCGTCCCCGGTCGGCACGACCACGACGTCGGGGGGGGCGGCATGGAGCGCAGCGGCGATCTCGAGGGCCGCCGTCTTCTTGCCCTCGACCGTGAACGGGTTGTACGCGGTGTTGCGGTTGTACCAGCCGAAGCGGGCGGAGGCCAGCAGCGACAGCTCGAACGCCTGGTCGTAGGAGCCGTCCACCGGTACCAGCCGGGCGCCGTAGCTGGCCATCTGCACGAGCTTGGCGGGGGGCGCCGAGGCGGGTACGAAGACCACCGCGCGCAACCCGGCGGCGGCGGCGAGGCAGGACAGGGCCGTGGCGGCGTTGCCGGTCGAGGCCGCGACGATGGTGTCGCAGCCGTACTCCACCGCCTTGGCGACGACGAGCTGGCTGGCCCGGTCCTTGGTGGAGCCGGAGGGATTCCGGGTGTCGTCCTTGACCCAAAGGTGCGGCATCCCCAGCTCGGTTCTCAGCCGCGGCGCAGCGAACAGGGGGGTACCGCCCACTGGCAGCGGCGGCAGGTGCTCCGGCGAAGCGACGGGGAGCCAGTGCGCCAGCGCTTCCGGGGCGTGCATCGGCCCTTCCGGCCACCGGGACGGCAGGTCCGAGAGCTCGACCCGCAGCACCCCGCGGGTCGGCCCGCCGGGCTCCTGCAGGGCGGCGCACGCCGGGCACACATACCGCACGGTGCGCTCGTCGTGGCGCGCCCCGCACTCGCAACAAGTCAGAGTGAATCGGGCCATTCTTCCTCTGGCTGGGGTCCGGGGCCAGGGGTCCGGGGTCCGGAACCCCAATGGGTCTTGTCGGACCCCGGACCCCGGACCCCGCACCCCAAGCCTCCACCTACATCGTCAACGCCATGAGCGCCTTCTGCACGTGCAGCCGGTTCTCGGCCTCGTCGTAGACCACCGACTGGGGCCCGTCGATGACCTCGTCGGTGACCTCGCGGCCGCGGTCAGCCGGAAGCGGGTGCATGTAAAGGCAGTGCTTCTTGCCGAGGGCCATGTGCTTGGACTCACAGCGCCAGGTCGGGTACTTCTCGATCAGTGCCAGGCCTTCCTTCTTGTCCGTGGTGTGCATGAGCGGGCCCCAGGACTTCGGGATGACGATGTCGGCGTCGTGGAACGCCGCGTCGAAGTCGTGCACGATTTCGAGCTTGGCTCCGGATGCAGCAGCGTTGGCGCGGGCCTGCTCCTCGATCTCCGGCATGAGCCTGAACTCGGGCGGGTAGGCCAGCGTCACGTCGAGGCCGAAGCGCGGCATCATGAGGATGAGCGACTGGGGCACCGAGAGCGGGCGGATGTAGTTGGGGGCCGAGGTCCACGCCACGCCGATCTTGAGGCCGCGGGTGTTGGTGCCGAGCTTCTCGCGGATCGTCATGTAGTCGGCGAGGATCTGGCAGGGGTGGTAGACGTCGCACTGCATGTTGAGCACCGGGACGCTCGCCCACCGCGCCACCTCGCGCAGGTAGGGGTTGCCTTCCCGGAAGGCGCAGTGGCGGATCGCGATGGCGTCGCCGTACCGCGACAGCACCGACGCCGTGTCCTTGGCGTTCTCCCCGTGGCTGATCTGCATCTTGTCCGGCGAGAGGAAGATGCCGTGGCCACCGAGCTGCGTGATGCCGGTCTCGAAGGAGTTGCGGGTGCGGGTCGAGGAGTCGAAGAAGATCATGTAGAGGGTCTTGTCCGGAAGCAGCCGCATCGGCCGGCCGGTCGCCTTGGCGATCTTGAGGTCGCGAGCCAGCTCGAAGACCGTCTCCAGCTCGTCGGTGGTCCACTCCTGGGTGGTGATGAAGTGCTTGCCCTTCAGCTTCGTCTGCATGGTGTCGCCTTTCAGGGTTTGACGCGCTCGGGAATGAGGGAGTAGACGGCCGCGGCCTGCACGAGCTCGGCGACCTCCACCCACTCGTTGGTGGTGTGGGAGAGCTCCTCGCGCCCCGGGGCGAACCCCACGGTGGGGATGCCCAGCCGGCCGGCCGTCGCGACGCCGTTGGTCGAGAACGTCCAGCGGGAGATGGCCGGCCGCCGACCGAGCACCGCCTCGGCGGCCGCCGCCACGCCCTGCACGAGGGGGTGCGGCTCCGGCAGCACCCAGGTGGGGTAGGTCTTGTCCTGGGCGGCGTGGAGCCCGCGCCAGGAGGTGGCGTCGTACGGCAGGACCCGCACCGTGGCGTCGCCGACCGAGGGCAGGGCGCGGATCTCGGCGAGGGCGGACTCCGGGGTCTCGCCGATCGTCAGCCGGCGGTCCAGCACGATCCGGCACTCGTCGGGCACGGCGTTGAGGGACGGCGTCTTGCAGTCGATGAAGCTCACCGTGACGGTGCCCTTGCCCAGGAAGTCGTCGTGTCGGAGGCGGGCGTTGAGGGCCTCGATGTCCTTGACGATGGGGGACATCCTGTAGATGGCGTTGACCCCGCGCTCGCAGTGGGCGCCGTGGGCCGAGCGGCCCTTGGTGACCACCTCGATCTCCATGCGCCCGCGGTGCCCCCGGTAGACGTCGAGGTTGGTGGGCTCGCCGAGCACCACCATGTCGGGGCGGATGCCCTCCTTCTCGATCAGGTGCATGAGCGGCAGCCCGTCGCAGTCCTCCTCCATCACCGAGGCGACCAGCACCACCTTGAGACCGGCCGGCCACCCCCGGTCCTTGAGGATCCTGGTGCCGTACGCCGCACACACGATGCCGGGCAGCTCGTCCACGGCGCCGCGACCGAACACCTTGCCGTCCTCGAGCTTGCCCCCGAAGGGGTCGTGGGTCCACGCCGCCGGATCGCCGACGCCGACGCAGTCGATGTGACCGTCGAGCATGAGGGTGAACGGCCCCTCGCCGTGGATCGCGACGACCGAGCCGAGGCCGTCGAAGAAGACACGGTCGAAGCCGAGCCGCTCGTACTCCGCCTTGACCCGCTCGCAGCGTGCCTGCTCCCGACAGCTCTCGGCCGGGATGGCGATGAGGTCGCGCAGGAAGCGCACGATCTCCGCCTCGTACCGCCGGGCCGCCGCCAGCGCCTGCTGTCCGTTCTCGCCGGTCATGCTCCCGCTCCTTCCCGGACCCCGGACCCCGGACCCCGGACCCCGGTCTCCGCATTGAACGCCTCGATCTGGCGGTCCCACTCGGGGAGCTGCGCCTGCAGGTCGGTCCAGAAGGAGGGGCTCCACAGGGCGTTGAGCTCCTCCACGGTGCGTCCCTGCTGCTCGACCCAGGTGAAGTACTTGAGGTTGTGGAGCGCCTTGCGGTCCTGGAAGGAGAGCTCGCGCAGGTGGTCGGTGGTGGCGCCCCACAGGTAGCGCTCGGCGTCCCTGGCTGCCGTCAGCTCCACATACGGTCCGAGAGCGGTGGTCATCTCCTCCAACCGGGTCCGGTACAGGTCCGCCGAGTCGGTGAAGCAGGTGAGCAGGAGGTCGTGCTCGTCGAGCTCGTAGTAGCGAGCCGTCTTGATGGCCGACAGCAGGTTGCAGACGCAGGAGATACCCAGCAGGGGAAGCTGGGCAACCAGCTCGGCGGGTACGCCCTGGGTTCGGAGCCAGGCGTGGCCGGCCGGCTCGCAGAAGAGGCGGAACACCCGCATGGCCGCCTCGTCGTCGATCGCCGTGAGCAGGTCCGAGTTGCGGGTGTTGTGGATCCACGGCACGTGCTTGTCGCCGATCCCCTCGATCCGGTGGCCGCCGAAGCCATTGCACAGCAGGGTCGGGCACTGCAGTGCCTCGGCGACGGTGATGCGGCACCCCGGGAAGCGCTGCTTGAGGCGGTCGCCGGCGGCCAGCGTGCCGCCCGAGCCGGTGGCACTCACCCAGCCGGCGAAGCGGTCCTTCGGTCCGGCCAGCCGCGCAAAGACCTCCTCGGCGGCCGGGGCAGTGACCCCGAAGTGCCAGAGGTAGTTCCCCCACTCCTCGAACTGGTTGAAGATCACCGACTGCGGCTGGGTGCGCCGGATCTCCCAGCAGGCATCGAAGATCTCCTTGACGTTGGACTCGCACCCCGGGGTGGCGATGATCTCGGCGCCGATCGACTCGAGCCACCGGAAGCGCTCCTGGCTCATCTCCTCGGGCAGAATCGCCACCGCCTGACATCCCAGCAGCGCCGAGTCGAAGGCGCCGCCACGGCAGTAGTTGCCGGTGGAGGGCCACACCGCCTTCTGGGTCGTGGGGTCGAACTCGCCGCTCACCAGGCGGGGCACGAGGCAGCCGAACGCCGCGCCGACCTTGTGGGCACCGGTGGGGAAGTGCTTGCCCACGAGGCCGACGATGCGGGCCGGCACCCCCGTGAGGCTCGAGGGCAGCTCGAGGGCGGTCACCGGGCCGAAGCCTCCCGTCGCGGGGTCGTTGTGCCAGGTGATGCGGAAGAGGTTGAGGGGATCCGTCGCCTGCATGTCCACACTGGACAGGGCACGGCGGATCTCCGCGGGGATGAGCGCCGGGTCGCGCTGCTGGGCGAGGGTCGGGATGACGATGCGCCGCTCGCGGCAGCGGGCCATGGCGTTCTGACGCTTCTGGGGGTTGGGGGTCACGGTTCGTCCTCTCTCAAACCGCGCATGCTACACCAACCGGATCGCTTGGGGGTGGGGGGGGCCGGATGCCGTCGTCAGCTCGCCGGCGCGGCGTCGGGCGCGGCGGCCGGTCCCCCACCGGAACGGCGGCGCCTCCGGCGGCGCTTGCGTGCCGGCCTGGGCTCACCCTCGGCGGTGGGAGCCTGGGGTGGTGGTGGTTCGCTCGGAGGCGGGGTCGGCTCGGGCGGGGCCGGTGCCACCGGAGCCGCGGCCGGCCGCGGCCTGCGTTCACGGCGCGACGGGTCCCGACGGCCCCGCTCGGGGGCCTCGCCCCGGGGCCTGGGCTTGACCTTCACGAAGAGGGCGTCGTCGGGGTGCGCCACCGGGATCGAGAAGCCAAGGAGCTTCTCGATGCCCCCGAGGGAGTACACGAAGTTCTCGCAGGCCAGCGAGATGGCCTTGCCCTCCTGGCCCACCCGGGCGGTCCGGCCGACCCGGTGCACGTAGTCCTCGGGGTCGAACGGCAGGTCGTAGTTGATGACGTGGCTCACGCCCTCGATGTGAAGCCCCCGCGACGCCACGTCGGTGGCGACGAGCAATGGCAGGTTGCCGTCCTTGAAGTCCTGGAGGACCTTGAGGCGGCTGCGCTGGATCACCGAGCCGGTGAGGCCCCGCGCGTTGTAGCCGTGCCGCTCGAGCCTCTCCACGAGCCGGCGCGCCTCCTCGCGGGTGTTGACGAAGAGCATGGTGCGCGCGCACCCCTCGCGCTCCAGCAGCCCGAGCAGCAGCGAGAACTTCTCGTGGCCGCCCACGTGGTAGAGCACCTGCTCGAGGCGGTCGGGGGTCAGCTCCTCCGGGTTGATGACGATCTCGGCCGGGTCGCGCATCTCGCTGTAGCCGAGGCCGAGCACCCGGGGCGAGAGAGTGGCCGTGAAGAAGAGAGTCTGGCGCCGGCCGGGAGACGGCAGGCGGCGGGTGATGCGGCGCAGGTCGTCGATGAACCCCATGTCGAACATGCGGTCGGCCTCGTCGACGACGAAGACCTGCACGTTCCGCAACGAGGTCACGCCCTGCTCGAGGTAGTCGAGCAGCCGGCCCGGGGTGCCGACCAGAATGTCGACCCCGGCCCGCAGCTCCTCCCGCTGGGCGCGGTAGTCCATGCCCCCGAACACCGCCTCGGTGTGGAGGCCGGTGTGGACGCCCAGCTTTTCGGCGTCGTTCGCCACCTGCACGACCAGCTCGCGGGTCGGGGCGATGATGAGGGCGCGGGGCTGACAGGGGTCGGGTCGGGGCGTGGCGAGGAGCTTCGAGAAGATGGTCAGCAGGTACGCCGCCGTCTTGCCGGTGCCGGTCTGGGCCTGGGCCGCCACGTCCCGCCCTGCGAGGGTGAGCGGCAGCACCTCCGCCTGCACCAGGGTGCACTGGGAGAAGCCGGCGTCGCGCAAGCCGGCGCGCACGGGCTCCGGCAGCTCGTACTCGTCGAAGGTGTGATGGGAGAAGAGAGTCGATGGAGCATGTTCGGATGGAGTAGTCACGGGTGAAGTATACGCGTACCGGCCGGAGGCGCGATCGGTGATAAAATGCGCCGCTTCGGCGTGGGCCGAGGCCAGGAGGGTGTGTGGAGGCTGGAGAGCTGCTGCGGGCCAACCGGCGCGCCAAGCTGGAAGCGTTGCGGGAGCGGGGGGTGGACCCCTACCCGGCCCGTTTCGTGGTGGATGGGCGGGTCAGCGAGATCGTGGCGCGCTTCGAGGGTGCCGATGCCGCGTCCCTGGAGTCCGGTGCCCAGCGGGTGCGGGTGGGCGGCCGCGTCACCGCGGTGCGGGGCCACGGCAAGGCGGCGTTCATCGACCTCTCCGATGGGGATGGTCGCCTGCAGGCGCACCTGCGGCGGGATGTGCTGGGGGAGGAGACCTTCTCCCTGCTCGACAATCTGGACCTCGGGGACTTCTGGGGCGTCGACGGGGTGCTGTTCCGGACCCGGACCCATGAGCTGACGGTCAAGGCGGAGCGGCTGGTGGTGCTGGCGAAGGCGCTCGCCCCCTGGCCCGAGAAGTGGCACGGCCTCACCGATCACGAGCAACGGGCCCGGCAGCGCTACCTCGACCTCGCCACCAACCCGCAGTCGCGACGGGTCTTCCTGGCCCGGGCCGCGGCGGTGCGGGAGATCCGCACCTTTCTCGAGGCGCGCGGCTTCGTCGAGGTCGAAACGCCGATGATGCAGCCCATCGCCGGGGGTGCCACGGCCAGGCCGTTCGTCACCCACCACAACACCCTGGACCTCGACCTCTACCTCCGCATCGCTCCCGAGCTCTACCTCAAGCGCCTGGTGGTGGGAGGGATCGAGCGGGTGTTCGAGATCAACCGCAGCTTCCGCAACGAGGGGATCTCGACCCACCACAACCCAGAGTTCACAATGCTCGAGTTCTACTGGGCCTACGCCGACTACCGGAACCTCATGGACCTCACCGAGGAGATGCTCTGTCAGGTCGCCTCCAAGGTGGCCGGCACCGAGGTGCTGCCCTGGGGTGAGGAGCACGTCAACCTGGCGCGCCCGTGGCGGCGCCTGGGCATGCGCGAGGCCGTGCTGGCATACTCCGACCTCCAGCCAGAGAACCTGGGCGAGCGGGCGGCGCTGGAAGCGGCGGCGCGCCGATTTGGCATTGCCGACGTCCCGCGCCTGTCGTCCGGGAAGCTCCTGGCCGAGCTGTTCGAGGCGACGGCCGAGAGCCGATTGCTGGATCCCACCTTCGTGACCGACTTCCCGGCCGACATCTCGCCCCTGGCCAAGCGCAAGCCTGAGGACCCCGAGCTCACGGAGCGCTTCGAGCTCTACCTCGGGGGCATGGAGCTCGCGAACGCGTTCTCGGAGCTCAATGACCCCGACGACCAGCGGCGACGTTTCGAGGAGCAGGCCCGGGCAACGGGAGGAGTGGTGGACGAGGACTACGTGCTGGCCCTCGAGCACGGCATGCCCCCGACCGCGGGCGAAGGCATCGGCATCGACCGGCTCGTGATGCTCCTGACGGGCTCGCGGTCGATCCGGGACGTCATCCTGTTCCCGCTCCTGCGTCCGCGGGACGACTGAGGGTGCGCGCCCTCCTCCTGCTGGCCGGGCGCTATCTCCTGGGGCTGCGGCGTCGCACCCACATCGCGGCGATCAGCGGCATCACCTTCGGCGCCATGGCCCTTGGAGCGGCCGCCCTGGTCCTCACCCTGGCACTGCTGGAGGGGTTCCAGTTCACCATCCGGCGCCAGTTGACCGAGCGCGGCGTGCACGCCGAGCTGCGCCCGCGGTCGGG
>JALOLB010000147.1 GCA_025456225.1 Thermoanaerobaculaceae bacterium | reverse complement strand
CACCGCGGGCAGTCCCAGGTCGGTGCCAACCAGGCCGAGATGAACCCACCCGTCGGCGGGTGGCGGGATCAGCTCGAGGAGCCCCACGGCATCGATCTGCCGGCGCCGGCGGTCCCAACACCCCCCGAGGTGGAGCGCCACCCGCTGCACGATCCCGCCTTCCAGCGGAGCCGGAAGCCCGGCCAGGAGCGCCGCCCCGAGGCCGGGTGGCGCCTCCTCGAGGAAGAGAAGCGCCACCTTCACGGGCGGTTGATGCCGTACTTCTTCATCTTGTTGTACAGCGTGACCCGATCGACCTCGAGCTGCCTCGCGGCCTGGGCGACATTGAAGCCACAGCTCGCCAGCACGCGCCGGATGTGCGCCTCCTCCATCGTGTCCAGCGACTGGTCATGCGGAGGGGCTGCCGCGAACGGGAAGTGGGAGGCCGCGATCCTCGCCTCCCGACACAACACCACGGCACGCTCGATGACGTTCTGCAGCTCACGCACGTTGCCTGGCCAGGGATAGGCGACGAGGGTGGCCAGGGCGTCGTCGGCGAAGCCCTCGATGTGCTTGCCCATCTGGTTCGCGTAGCGCTCCAGGAAGTGCTTCGCCAGCAGAGGCACGTCCTCGGGGCGCTCGCGCAGGGGTGGCAGCTCGATGCGGAAAACGTTGACCCGGTAAAAGAAGTCCTGACGGAACCGTCCGGCCGCGACCTCCTCCTCGAGGTCGCGGTGGGTGGCCGCGATGAGACGGAACTCGACCGGGATCGGGGAGGTGCCGCCGACGCGGGTGATGACTCGCTCCTGGAGGACCCGCAGCAGGTCGACCTGGAGCTTGGGCGACACGTCCCCCACCTCGTCGAGGAAGAGCGAGCCCTCGTGGGCGAGCTCGACCTTGCCGTGGTGACGCCCTGCCGCGCCTGTGAACGCGCCCTTCTCGTGCCCGAACAGCTCGCTCTCCAGCACACCCTCGGCGAGCGCCCCGCAGTTCACCGCCACGAACGGTCCGAAACGGCGCGCCGAGCGGGCGTGGATCAGCCGCGCGACGAGCTCCTTGCCGGTGCCGCTCTCCCCGGTGATCAGGACGCTCGTCTCGGTGGGCGCCACGTCGTCCACGAGCTGCAGTACCTTGGCCATGGCCGGCGTGCCCGCGGTCACCAGGTGGGGCTCGGCGGCCAGAATCCGCTCCCGCAGGGCGCGGTTCTCGGCCAGCAGGGAGTACCGCTCCGCCGCCTTGGCGACCAGGCGCGAAACCTGCTCCGGGTCGAAGGGCTTCACCACGTAGTCGTAGGCGCCCTCCTTGAGGGCCTGCACCGCCGTCTCCACGGACGCGTAGGCGGTCATGATGATGATGGTGGCGTCGGGCGCCAGCTCCCGAGCCCGGCGCTGCAGCTCGATCCCGTCCATCCCGGGCATCTTGATGTCGACGAGCAGGATCTGCGGCCCGACCCGCGCCAGCACGGCGAGGGCTTCCCGCCCGCTCGCGGCCACCTCGACCTCGTAGCCCTCCTCCCGGAACCAGCACGCCAGCGACGTCCGCACGTGCTGCTCGTCATCCACCACCAGAAGCCGGACCGTCTTGCCCATCACCCCTCCTCCCGGCCGCCGCGAGACGGCACCCTCATCGTGAACGCCGCCCCCTGCCCGGGGGCGCTCACGACGGCGATCTCACCACCGTGGCGCTGGACGATCCCGTACACGACCGCCAGCCCGAGGCCCAGACCCTTGCCCTCGCCCGCCTGCTTGGTGGAGAAGAACGGCTCGAAGATGTGGCTCCGCACCTCTTCTTCCATGCCGATGCCGGTGTCGGCGACGACGACCTCGACACCGCCTTCGCTGCCCCCACGTGTGCGGATCGTCAGCGTCCCGCCTCCTGGCATCGCCTCGATCGCGTTGATCGCCAGCGCCAGCAGCGCCTGCTCCATCTGGGCCGGGTCCGCCATGACCGTCCCCAGCTCCGGCTCCAACTCCGTCACCGCCTGGACCTGGGTCAGGTCCATCTTGTGCTTGAGCAGGAACAGCGAGCGCCGCACGATGTCGTTGAGGTCCGTGGGCTCGAATCGGGAACCGGTGCGGCGGGCGAAGAGCAGCAGGTTGGCCACGATCTCGCCGCACCTGGCCGACTCGCTCGCGATGGCGTCCAGGATCTCCAGGTTCTCACTCGCGTTGGGGGTTTCGTTCTGGTGGGCCTTGAAGCGTCGCACCAGCAGCCTGGAGTAGGTCACGACGCTCGCCAGCGGGTTGTTGATCTCGTGGGCCACCACAGCGGCGAGCTTCCCGAGCGACGCCATGCGCTCGACCTGGATCATCTGATCCTGGGCCTGCCGCAGCTCCGCCGTCTTCTCCTCGACCCGCCGCTCCAGCGTCTGGGCCCACTCCACGAGCTGCTGGTTGGCCTGCTGGAGGTCCCGGGCCATGTGGTTGACCTCCAGGCCCAGGAACGCGAAGTCGGAGATCGCCGAGCCCTCGAACCGTGCGCCGTAGTCCCCGCTGCCCAATGCCTGCAGGGTCGTGGAGAGACCCCGGATCGGACGGTGCACGGCATGCCGGACCACGGCGATCACGACCCCCGCCACCACGACCAGAGCGCCCAGCAGCGTGGCGACCATGAGCCAGACGGTCTGGCGATGCGCCTGCTGCATCTTCGAGAGGGTGAGCGTCACGTCCAGGACCCCCAGCAGGCGCTTTTCTGGCGGGTGAGCGTGGCAGGCCGCCGCCGAGCACGACGGCTCGTTCTCGATCGGCTTGATGATGCCCAGCACCGACTCTTCATCCCGCACAAAGCTGCGCGTCAGCTCCTTGAGGAAGCGTGGCGGCCCGCTCCCCGTGTGGCACTGCACGCACCCCTCGGCACCCGGCGGCAGCGTCTGACCGACCTCCTCGACCCGTGAGGAGAAGACGATCATCCCCTCCTTGTTGAAGACCCGCACCCGCACGCTGGGCGACTTCTCGGTGATCGAGCGCACGGTGGCGTGCAGCCCCTCGCGGTCGTTGCCGAGCATGGCGGTGTGCAGTGAGCCGTAGAGCGTCTCGGTGAGCGCGAGCCCGTTGATGGAGGCGCAGCCGCGAGCGTAGCGCTCCTGCAGGGTCGTCTGGATCACGGCGGTCAGGATGATGAGAAGGGCCAGGGCGCCGATGAGGGTGCCGGTCAGGCGGACCGTCAGCGAGTTGGAGCGCCAGCGCCACATGGATTTCCCCCCAGCGTGCATCGAGCCCATCCTCGGGGCCCCGACCGTGACACAGACAACAGGGCCGGGCATGCTGCCCGGCCCCAACTTACCCTGAAGTGCGCGAGCGGTAAAGCTATCCGACCGTCTCCACATCCGCCACCGGAACGGGGACAGGCTCGCGGACCCCGGCAGGCGCGGTGGCAGGCTCGGCTTCCGCCTCCTGCGGGAAGATCGGCAGGAACCGGCAGGCCAGCACGAACGCCCACATTCCGAGGGCCACCAGGCTCACCGACACCGTGAACTCGGACACCGAAGGCACGTACCGCTGGCCCGTGGCGGCCTCGACCGCTGTGACCGAGACGTTGAGGCGCTGGAAGATGAAGCCGAGCACCACCAGACCCTGGGCCCAGGCCAGCCGCCGGGGCGAGCGACGGAAGCTCGCGGAGGCCAGGAGCACCATCGGGAGGATGGCACCCAGACCCACCTCGGCCCCGAACATGAGGCCCTCCCGGGTCAATGGCCAGAGCGTCTCCAGGGCTTCCCGCACCCAGAGGTCCCGGAGGCGCAGCACCAGGTAGACACCGAGGACGACCACCGAGGCACGGGAGAGGCGACCCAGCAGCTCGGTTTCCAGGGCGCGGCCGAACACCCTCCTCGAGAAGAACGACTCCACCACCGTCATGCCGATCCCGGCCGCCAGCGCCGAGACGAAGAACAGGACGGGCAGCATCGGCGAGTACCACAGGGGGTGGACCTTGTGGGGGAGGATCAGGAAGAGGCTTCCGAGGGACGACTGGTGGAGGGTGGAGAGGATCACGCCCACGACCACGGCCACCGGCGTGACGCTGCGGACCACGCCGAGCAGCTTGGAGAAGCGGAACCGCTCCAGCACCACGGGCAGAAACTCGAAGGACAGGACGGTGGTGTAGAGCATCACGCACCATCCCACCTCGAACATCACCGAGTGGGGATTCCACATGATGATGGGGTGCCAGATGTTCCAGGGCTTCCCGAGGTCGAAGATCAGCCCGACGATGACCAGCATGTACCCGAGGTAGGCGGTGAGCACGGCGGGACGGACGATGGGCTTGAAGTCCTTGAGGTGGAGGATGTGGACCGTGGCGGTGATCGCAAAGCCGCCAGCCGCGAGCCCGACGCCGCACAGGACGTCGAAGCCAATCCAGAGCCCCCACGGAAAACCGTCGGAGAGGTTGGTCACGGCTCCGATGCCCCGGGTGAACCGGAAGTAGGCGATGATGCCCAGAGCGGCGACCAGGACTCCGCTCACGGCGGTCCAGAATCCAAACCGGAACGGGCGCGTGGAGTCCTCACTCATGGCCTTCGTCCTTTCCCTTCCCCTCGACGCGCGCCACCTCTTCCTTGCGCTTGGTGAGCCAGAACAACCCGCCCAGGAACACGCCGCCGAACATCACCACATCCGGCACGTGCTTGAGCGCCCGCCAGGTGAGGTCGGGCATCGGATGCGAGATCGGAACCCGGGGCAGCCCGAGCGCGGCCGGTTCCCTGGGCCCGATGTAGAGCACGTCGGTCCCGCCGGCCTCCTGCAGGCCGTAGATCGTCGGGTGATAGGTGGCAGGGTCGGCCTCGATGCGCCTGCGCGCCTCGGCGATCATCGCCTCCCGCTCGCCGGTCACCGTGGCCTCGGCCGGGCAGACCTCCGCGCACATCGGGCCCTTGTCTCCGCGGTGCTCGCACATCTGGCACTTGCGGACCCGCGGCGTGGCCGAGTACCACTCGTAGGTGGGCACCCCGAACGGGCACGCCATCATGCAGTAGCGGCACCCCATGCACTTGGCCGGGTCGTAGGTCACCGGTCCCGCAGCCGTCTTCACCAGGGCACCGACCGGGCAGACCGAGGCGCAGGACGGCTGCTCACAGTGCATGCACAAGCGGCGCACGTACACGTCGCTGCCACGGTCCATCAGGTAGGTGTAGGTCTGCTCGTCGAAGCCCCGGGCACTGTGCGCCGGCTGCTGATTGGACTGCTGGCAGCCCTCCACGCACGCGCCGCACCCGACGCAGCGAGTCACGTCCACGAGGATGGCTCGATGCGCCATGGCCTACTCCGAAACGCGGCCGGCAGCCAGGAACTCGGACTGGAACGCGTCCAGCTTCGCCTCGTCGAGGGAAGCCAGGGCACCCCGTCCCGGAGCTCCACCGTCCGCCAGCAAGGGCACAGTCGCCGGCGTCTGGGACGCGGCGAGGAAGTCGGCCAGCCGCTGCACCTCGTGGCGCAGGAAGGCCGCCGCCGCACTGCCGATGCGCAGGGGCCGGATCGCCTCGTGGTGGTCACGGGTCCACAGCGCCACGACCCAGCCGGCACCGTACGGGTCCCTGGCCACGGTCCACGGCTCGTTGACCGCATGCGCATTCTGCGCCATGACCTCACCAGCCGCCGGCGCCGGCACCACGAGCTCGCGACCCTTCACGCGCAGCCGGATGAGCGGGTCGCCGCGCTTCACCTGGGTGCCGCGGGCAGGCAAGGTCACCGACTCGACCTCCCCCATCGCTTCCGTGAGGAAGTCGTCGATGCCAACCCGCAGCGTGCCGTCGGTGTTGATGCGCAGCCAGGCATGGGAGGGGTCCAGGAAGACGCCCTGGGGCGGGCGCGGCTCGAGCATCGGGCGCACCCGCGACGCGACGGGGACGGCCATGCGGCGGCGCCGCCAGGCCATCACCAGCAGGTCGACTCCCACCGCCATGAGGATTGTCAGGACAACCAGGATCGCAGTCATCTGAGCCTCCGTGCGGGACCATCTCGGCCCGCTTGCCTTCAGCCCTCGCAGGTCCCGTGCCAAGCTACAGTGCTCACCGCACCTCATGATTCCACAATGATTTGCAGAACATCTGCCCATGAGCGGCCGAGCCCTGTGTTGTTGTTTTCAACATCGCCCCAACCCCGGCGCTCGTCACGAAACGTCCTCCGAAGCACCGAAGACGCTGTTTATTGGTATCTTTCAGCTAGTTAGCCTGGCGTTGAAGGAATCAACACAGTGGTCCCAGCTCTCTTGCCTTTCGTTCGAACGTCTGTATGATTGCCGTCGGGGGAGTTCAACGACGCTGCCTGCGAGGCGCCCCATCGGTGGAGCCACACCACGCAAGGCGAACCGTCCGTAGCACTTCACTTGCAGCACTCGACTCGGGAGCGGCCAGACAGGCTGCTCTTTTTCGCTTTCTTTGTCTTGGCTGGCGAAGCCGGAAGCTCCTCGAGGGGTCGAGGAGCTGCGTCGATCGGCAGGTGGCGTCCGGCCGACTCAGCGGGCCGGCAGCCCGCTCAGAGCCAGAAAGTTGCCGATCAGCCGCTTCCCCGTGTGGGTGAGGTGGGACTCGGGGTTGAACTGCACCCCGAAGTGGGGCATCTCCCGGTGCTGCAGCCCCATGATCAGGCCGTTGCGGGTCCAGGCGGTCACCAGGAGCTCACCGGGGAGGGTCTCGCGCTTGACCAGCAGCGCATGGAAGCGCGCGGCGATGAACGAGTCCGGAAGTCCAGCGAAGATCCCCTGACCGTTGTGAAAGATCTCGGAGGTACGGGCGTGACGGGGCTGAGGCGCCTGGACGACCTGGGCTCCGTGGGCCGCCGCCACCGCCTCGTGGCCGAGGCACACCCCGAGGATCGGGACCGAGGCCGCCAGGCGGACGAGCTCGACACACATCCCCGCCTGCTCGGGACGACCCGGCCCATCCGCCAGCATGATGGCCCGCGGCCGCCAGCTCACGAGCTCTGCTGCCGGGACCTCGTCGTTGCGCACCACCCGCAGCGGCACGCCCGCGGCAAGCTCCCGCACGTACTGCACGAGATTGAACGTGAAGCAGTCGAAGCTGTCGACGATGACGATCACGGCTGCATCCCCCGCGCCAGCAGCACCGCCAGCGCCAGACGGAGGGCCTTGCTGGCGCACTCGGCCAGCTCGCTCTCGGGCAGGGAGTCGAAGACGATGTTGGCGCCGGCCTGCACGTGGGCCGTGCCGCGCGCCACCACGGCGGCGCGGTTGACGCTGCACACATCCATGTCGCCAGCGGCGTCGAAGTACCCCACGGCGCCGGCCCAGGGGCCCCGCTTGAGAACCTCCAGCTCGTCGATGAGGGCCAGGGCCCGTGGGCGCGGCGCCCCCACCAGGCTCGGGGCCGGCAGACAGGCCAGCACCACGTCCAGCGCCTCTTTGCCCGGCGCCACCTCGCCGCGCACTTCGGAGGCGAGATGCATGGCATGGGAGAAGCGCTCCACCTCCATGAAGCGCGCCACCTCGATGGTGCCCGGCCGACACACCTTCCCGAGATCGTTCCGGGCCATGTCCACGAGGAGGAGGTGCTCGGCGCGGCTGCGCTCGTCCGCCGCGAGCTCTGCCGCCAGATGGCCGTCCTCCGCCAGGGTGCGCCCACGCCTCCGCATCCCGGCCACCGGCGCCGTCGAGACCATGCGGCCCCGCACCCTGGCGAGGGTGTCCGGCGCCGCTCCGATCACCTGGATGTCGCCCGAGTCGAGGTAGTACACGTACGGAAGGGGCGTCAGCAGCCGACAGGCTCGGTACAGCAGGAGCGGGGACACGCCCAGGGGTTTCGACCACCGGCGCGACAGCACGACCTCGAAGCACTCGCCCGATGCAATCGTCTCGGCGAGCCGCCCCGCCGCCGCCAGGAACCGCTCGTCGTCGGGCGCCACCTCCCAGCTCCCGTCTGGCTGAGGCCCGAAGGCAAGCGGCGGCACTGGCACCGGTCGAACCTCGGGGCTCGGAGACGACAGCGCCGCTTCCAGGGCGCTCAGGCGCTCGCCCGCTTCCGCCCACGCGCGGTCGGCCCCCACGGTGACGTCGGCGGTGGTGATCAGGAGCAGGCGCTGGCAGACCCGATCCAGGCAGGCGACGGCCGGGTAGGACCCGAGCCAGAGGTCGGGCGCCCCGAGAGGATCGGGCAGCCGTGACGGCAGGCCTTCCGCCAGGCGCGCCACGTCGAACCCGACCCAGCCGGCCAGACCGCCGGCAAAGGGTGGAATGCCCTCCATGGGCGCCCGCTCCCCAGGCGCCAGGAGTCGGCGGAGCACGTCCAACGGACGGCCGATCTGGGCCACGCCGTCGATCTCCAGGTGCTCGTCCCGCAGGGTCACGATCCGGCGGGGACTGACGCCGGCCACCGACCAGCGCGCCACGGACTCGCGACCCTCCACCGACTCGAAGAGGAACGGCGAGCGCCCCGCTCGCGCCAGGCGCAGCAGCATTCCGGTCGGGGTCAGGGCGTCGGCGGTGAGCTCGCGAACCACCGGCACGCGGGCGTACCGCGTCGCCAGCGCCGCGAACTCCGCCGCCGACGGCCGCGTCACCGCATCCCTCCGGCTCGTCTCCGGAGCTCCGCGTTGACCTCGGTCGCCTCGACGCCGTTGGCCACCATGATGACCGCCAGGTGGTACAGCACGTCTGCCACCTCCCAGACCAGGTTGGCGTGATCGCCGTTCTTCACGGCGAGTATAACCTCGCTCGCCTCCTCGGCCAGCTTCTTGAGCGCCCTGTCGGGGTTGGCGAAGAGCTTCGCGCTGTACGAGCCCTCCGGCCGCTCGGCGAGGCGTCGGCGCAGCACGTCGAAGAGCGGCTGGAGCGTCAAGCCCGGCTCCGGCGTCTCCCCGGCCAGGGGCCGGTGGAAGCATGTCGTCTCGCCTGTGTGGCACGTCGGGCCGGCGGGCCGCGCCTGCACGAGCAGCGCGTCACCGTCACAGTCCAGGGCGATGCCAACCACCTCGAGGGTGTTGCCGGAGGTCTCGCCCTTCCGCCAGAGCTGCTGCCGCGAGCGCGACCAGAAGTGCACCAGCCCGGTCTCGACCGTCGCCTGCAGGGCCTCGACGTTCATGTAGCCGAGCATGAGGACCTGTCCCGTGGCTGCGTCCTGGACGATCGCAGGAACCAGACCGTCCTCTCCCCACGTGACGTTCCCACTGGGGGTTGGGGTCCGGGGTCCGGGGTCCGGGGTCCGGTCCCCTTCCGCTTCGGGGCACTGGGGGCAGGGTGCCGGGAACGCACCCCCACCCTCCCGCAGGACTCCAGACTCCGGGCTTGCCAGCCCTCCCCTGTCCCCTGTCCCCTGTCCCCCTCTTCTCTCGTCCTGCTCGACGGGCCGCACAGACAGGCCGGCCGCGGACAGCGCCACCTTCAGGTCGGCGATGCGGACCCGGGACTCGTGGAAGATCGTCGCGGCAAGGCCGGCGTCGGCCCCGCACCGGGCCGCCGCCAGGAAGTGGCCGGGCGTCTCACCGCCTCCAGAGGCGACGAGTGGCACATCGGCCACTGCCCGCACCGCCGCCAGCAGGTCGCAGTCGAACCCCTGGCCGGTACCGTCGCGATCCATGGACGTGAGCAGGATCTCGCCGGCACCTCGCGCTGCGCCCTCCCGTGCCCACGCCACGGCGTCGAGCCCGGTCGGTCGGCGCCCGCCGTGGGTCACGACCTCCCAGCCCCCGGCACGGCGGCGGGCGTCAATGGCCAGCACCACGCACTGGCTGCCGAAGCGCTCGGCCAGCCGGGTGATGAGGGAGGGATCGGCAACCGCCGCCGAGTTCACCGCCACCTTGTCGGCGCCCGCCCGCAGCAGCTCGCCGGCGTCCTCCACGGTGCCCACGCCGCCCCCGACCGTGAACGGGA
>JALOLB010000397.1 GCA_025456225.1 Thermoanaerobaculaceae bacterium | reverse complement strand
GCCCCAGTTCACGGGGACCGCGTTCCAACAGGCCCTCGCCGAGGTCGGCACCGACCCCCGCATCGGCGCCGTCGGCCAGAAGGGCAGCATCGCCCTCATTGAGCGCTTCTGGAGGACCTCCAAGGACTCGCTCGACACCCGCGACTGCCCACCCATCCTGCCAGGCATCCTCGCCGAGCGTGTGCACCACCTGGTCCGCTTCTACAACGACCTCCGGCCCCACCAGGGCCTCGGGGCCGTCACCCCGGCGGAGGTGTTCCTTCAATGCCGGTGGTCCAGTCGGACGCTGTGCCGGTTGGTGGTCCAGTCAGGATGAGGTGTCGGCGGGAGTGATGCCTGGCACGCGATAGGTGAAGCCGCGGAAGTGTCGGGCGGGGACGTGGGGGACGGGTGTCCACGTCTTGGTGTTGAAGACGATGGCGTAGGGGGCGGCTCGGTCTCGTGGGTTGAAGAGCGCCTCGGTGAAGGCGAACCATCCACGCCAGACGCCGTCGGCGGCTACGAACAGCCGGTTTTGTTCCCCCTCGCGAAAGCCATCGGGCCAGTTCCGGAGGCTCCAAGTCGTCTCGGGGTTGGTTCCGGTGCGCAGGGAGAGTTTCTCTGCGAGCGTGGCGCGGCTCGTCCAGACCCCGATATCCACGGCGCGAAGTCCTGTAAATCGTTGTAGATGACGCAGTTAGAGAGCGTTCCAATTGTCCCCCGCCCGCGCCATTTCGTCAAGGGGCGGCGAGGAGGAACGCGATGCCGGACCCCATCATCCGCTTCGATCGACGTGAGCTCGAGGCCTGCCTCCCCGACGAGGGCGACTACTCGGCCTTCGTCTGCTCCGTCTGCAAACGCACCGCCGCGAGCGGCAACACCACCATCCAGGTGGTCTACGAGGTCACAGGCGTGGCCCCGGAGTGGGACCGCGTCAGCGAGTACTTCGTCGTCTCCTGTCCGAACCAGCGGGCCCTCGCCATCAGCCAGCGCCGGTTGTTCTCGCTATGCCAGGCGTGCGGGCTCAGTCCGGCCGTGGGCGAGGAGATCAACCTCCGGCACCTCGTCGGACTGGGGATCGAGATCCGCCTCGGGCACGAGGTCTACGAGCAGCGGAAGCGACTGCGCGTGCTCCGTCACCGCAGCCGGTCATGAGCGCCACAGCCGAAGGCAGCGGCCTTCCGGAGGTCCGCTGGGTCGACGTGGAGAGCTTGCGCACCAACCTGGCCCCGTTGCGCGGGAGCGCGCCGCCACCTGCTCAGAGCGCACCCCTGCTGGCCGAGATGCCCTTGCGCGTGGCCCCACGAGACGACGGCGCGTTCGAGGTCCTGGACGGCTTCAAGCGGCTCGCGCACTGGATGAGTGCCGGACACCGCGAGCTGCCGGTGCTGATCGAGCAGGCCCCGTCCCCGGTGGATCAGAAGCTGCTCCTGCTGCGCGCGAATGCTCCCCCGCGACGCCTCACGGTCATGGACGAGGCGCGCACCATCGACTCGCTCGTCCACGATGACGAGCTGAGCGACGTTGCCGTGTCGCGCCGAGCCGGGCGCCGGAAGCGTTGGGTGGCGAACCGGCTCCTGCTCGCCGAGCGTCTGGCGCCGTCGCTCCAGGGCCAGGTCGACCGCAGAGAGCTGCGGCCGACGCTGGCCTACGCGCTGTGCGGGCTGCCGGAGCACGAGCAGGAGGCGCTCCAACGCGCGGCGCTGCTCGCGCGACCCCTCTGCGTGGTCCGACCCGAGCCGCAGCCCCGCCCCACCATCGGGCCTCTGTGCGCCCGGCTCGAAGAGACGCTCCGTCGGGCCCAGCAGGCCCTGCTCGACCTCGGCTCCTTCGAGATCCCCACCGTGGGACTCACCGACGCCGAACGCCGGCGACTCGAGGCCCAGCACCGCGCCGTGCTCGACGTCCTGGCCAGCACGGCGCACGCCACCGGCACCATCCCAGTCGCGCGCACCACCCAGCTCACACAGGAGGAAGACCATGAACGACGAGAAGGACGAGAAGACGTTCCCGAACCAGAGCCTGCCGGATCCGGAGACGACGAGCGGATCGGAGCCGACCGAGCCGCCGCTCCCGTCGTCACGGACGCTCGCCCCGGAGGAGAGTCAGGGAATCATCGAGCTGTACCAGAAGTACGGGTCGCTGCGGACGGTCGCCAGCAAGACGGGCCGGGATCGAAAGACGGTCCGCAGCGTGCTGGAGCTGGCGGGGGTGCCGATCGGGGGGGCACCCACGCGCTTCACGAACGAGGCGAGCAAGCTCGACCCCTTCCGTCAGGCCATCCGCGAGAAGCACGAAAAGCGGCTCACCACCACCAGGATCCTGCGGGAGATCTCTGAGCAGGGCTACACCGGCGGCCGCACCATCCTCGCCGACTACGTGCGCTCGCTCCCGCGGGTGACGGCCAAAGCGCGAGGTGTCAAGCGGCGCTTCGAGACGGCCCCGGGCGAAGAGATGCAGGTCGACTGGTCTCTCTACACCGTGCTCATCGGCGGGGTGCTCCGCCAGGTGCACGCCCTCCTCTGCGTCCTCGCCCACTCGCGCTACCTGCACGTCCGCTTCTATCGCGACGAACGCCAGCCCACGCTGCTCGAGGGGCTGGCCCGGGCCTTCGAGGCTTTCGGAGGCACCGCCCTGCGCGTGGTCTTCGACAACATGGCCACGGTCGTGCTCGCACGGATCGGGAGCAAGAGGACTCCGCTGTGGCATCCACGCCTGCTCGACTTCGCACGCCACTATGGCTTCGAGCCCTTCGCCTGCAGGGTGAGGCATCCCGATCGCAAGGGTAAGGACGAGCGACTCTTCGATTTCCTCGAAAACGACTTCGTCCGCGGGTCCTCCTTCGCGAGCAGGGACGACCTCAACCAGCGTGGCGAGCTCTGGGCCGCCACCGTGGCCAATACCC
>JALOLB010000396.1 GCA_025456225.1 Thermoanaerobaculaceae bacterium | reverse complement strand
CTCGTCGCCGTACAGACGGCCCACGATGAGCGGCAGGACCGTCGAGCCGGCGCTGCCGCCGATGAGGAAGAGCGCCGTGATCTGGCCCGTTATCGGCATCCTCTCGCCGGCGTAGTTGATGCTGCTCGGAATCATCGAGGCGATGCTCATGCCCAGGACGATGGTGCCGATCCAGAGAGCCGGCGTCGAGTCGGGGAGCAGGGCGATGAGAGCGATGGCGGCGGCCGCGCCCAGCAAGTCGATCTGCAGCATGCCCGCCGCCTTCAGGCGCAGCGCCAGCGGGATGGCGACGAGCCGGCCGACCACCAGTCCGCCCCAGAACATGGAGTTGACCACTCTGGCGAGGGACTCGGAGTAGAAGAGATCGTCGGCATAGGAGGTGATGTAGGCGCCAAAGGCGAGTTCGGCGCCCATGTGCATGAAGACAAAGGCGGAGATGAGGGCAATGACCGGCCAGTGGCGGCTCAGGACGCCGGAGGCACCCGGCGCGGCGGCAGCGGCGGCGGGGGGGGCGACCGGGCTGGCCATCCGGGCCAGCCATGCGGTCGCCGGCAGCATGAGCGCCGCGTAGAGCCAGTAGGTGTTGACCGCGCTGCCGGTGGCGGCGGCGAAGCCGTTCATCACCAGAGGGCCGATGAAGGCACCGATCCCGAAGCACAGGTGCAGGGCGTTCATGTACGGCGGCACCTCGGCTCCGTACAACCACACCAGCAGGGTGTTGCCGCCGACATCCATGATCCCCAGGGCCAGGCCCACCAGGGCGAACACCACGATCAGCATCCAGAGCGCTCCCAGCCAGGGGATGGTGAGTGTCAGCAGGGCCATCCCCAGCAGAGAGGCGGCGAGGATGCGGTGGCCCGCCAGGCGGCCGTAGAGGCGGCCGCCCACGATCGAGCCGAGCATGTACCCGAGCGCGATGACCACCACCAGGAAGCCGACCTGCGAGGTGGTGGACCCGGTCTGCTCCTCGAGGGCGCTCATGCAGGGTCCGATGGAGGTCAGCATCAGGCCCAGCATCAAGTAGGCGGCGTAGTAGGACCCGGCGATGCGGAGCTTGCCGGCCTTGGCGAGGAGCGACGGGTTGATGTTGCTCGGGGACATGGAGTGCGCTCCTATTGGGTTCGATCAGCGGCGCCCGGGGGCGCGCCCCGAGGCTACCTGATCGGCCGAGCCGCTCAGGGGCGCCGGCCGGCGAGCAGCTTGTCGTACAGGGCGGAGACGTTCTCCCGCTGGATGTGCCCCATCATGTACTCCTGGCCGATGTCCACCGGGAAGCGGTCGGCGAAGGAGATGCGGGCGATGCACTCCTCCTTGGTCCAGCCCTTGGCGACACCGCTGGCCACCGCGGAGACCCATTCGAGCAGGAAGGCCCGTTGCACGTCGATGTAGGCCTTGGTGGTCACCGGGCCGTGCCCGGGGACGACGTGGTCGACGTCCAGTGCCCGGATGCGCTCGAGGGCCGCCAGCCACTGGTCGACGTTGGAGACGTAGAGCCAGGTCTGGCACTCGCAGAATATGGTGTCGCCGGTGAAGACGACTCGCTCTTCGGGCACGTGGACGGCGATCTGCCCGACGGTGTGGCCCGGGGTGAACATGAGCTCGAAGGTGTGCCCGCCGACCTTCAGGGTCAGGTCCTGAGTGAAGGTGATGGCCGGGCGGTTGGGGTCACGGAAGTAGGTCTCCTCGTCGGGGAAGATGGCCACCCCGTCGGGGTCATCGGTCGGCAGGGCCTCGCGGGCGTACTCGTAGGGGCTGGGGTGCTGGGTGGCGAGCATGAAATTGGCGGCCACCTCGGCGTGGGCGATCACCGGGCCCGCCCCGCGGAAGTAGTAGTTGCCGAAGATGTGATCCACGTGGTGCTCGGTGTTGATCACGTAGCGGACCGGGCCGTGGGCCTCGGCCTCACGGCGCATGGCGACGGCCTTGGTAGGCAGTTGCGGGGTGTCGATGACCACGACTCCGTCGGAGGTGACCACGAAGCTGGGATTGCAGCCCCGCTGGGTGGTGTCGGTGTAGACGCGGGGCGTCACATTCTGCATAGCCGCCTGCCCTCTCTTCCTACCGTGCTGGTCTTCCCGTCTCGGCTCACTGGGTGGCGGTCAGTCCGCCGTCGATGTGCAGGATCTGCCCGGTGACGAACGAGGATGCATCGGAGCAGAAGAACAGCACCGGGCCGATCAGATCCTCGGGTGTGCCCACCCGGGCGAGGGGGATGCGCGAAACGACCCCCTTCTTGAAATTGGGATCCTCGAGGAGCATGGCCACCTGAGGAGTGTCCACGAATGTGGGGGCGATGGCGTTCACCGTGATCTGGTAGGGCGCCCACTCGGTAGCCATCTGACGGGTGAGGGAGCTGATGGCGCCCTTGGCGGCCACGTAGGCGGAGTAGCCGGCGTTGATGCCCAGCGATGCCCGCACCGAGGAGATGTTCAGCACCCGGCCGCCCCTTCCGGCGGCGATCATCGCCCGCACCGCGGCCTGGGTGGGCAGCAGGTTGGCGCGCACGTTGAGTTCGAAGATCCAGTCCCAGGCATCGCGGGGGTACTCGTGCGCCGGGAAGAGGACCTTGCCCGCCCCGCCGCCGATGGCGTTGATGATGACGTCGAGGCGGCCCAGCTGGGCGATCGTCTCGGCCACGGCTCGCTCGGCGTCTTCCTCCTTGGTCATGTCTCCGGTGACCGTGAGCGAGCGGCACCCCGCCGCCCGCACCTTCTCCGCCGCCGGCTCGCCGAGCTCGCGAGAGCGCTCCACGATGGCGACATCGGCGCCGGCGCTCGCCAGCCCGCAAGCCAGGGCGGAGCCGATTCCCCCGCCGCCGCCGGGGATGATGACGACCTTGCCGTCGAGTCGGAACTTGTCCAGGGCGGTCATGCTCTCTCCCTCCCGCG
>JALOLB010000015.1 GCA_025456225.1 Thermoanaerobaculaceae bacterium | reverse complement strand
CTACGACGCCCTCGTGCTGTGCACCGGCGCCGAGCCGAGCCGGCCGCCGATCCCCGGCGCGGCCCACCCGAGGGTCCTCACCCTGCGAACGCTCGACGACATGGACGCCATCCTCGCGACCCTGCAGTCGCCCCCCGTGGAGCGGGCCGTGGTGGTCGGCGCCGGGTACGTCGGGCTCGAGATGGCCGAGGCACTGTGCTTCGCGGGCGTCGACGTCAGCCTGGTGGAGGCCCTGCCGCAGGTGATGGGCCCTGCCGACCCGGAGATGGCCGTCCTGTGCAACCCCGAGCTCATCCGGAACGGCGTGGACATCTACCTCGGCACCACGGTCGCCGCCATCCGTCCCCAGGGCGAGGATCTCGAAGTGGTGCTATCGAGTGGCACCACCCTGACCTGCGGCCTGGTGATCCTGGCCACGGGCGTGCGGCCCGAGACCAGGCTCGCCTCCGAGGCGGGGCTCGAAATCGGCCGCACCGGCGGCATCCTCGTGGACGCCACCATGCGCACCTCGGACCCGGCCATCTGGGCGGCCGGCGACGTGGTCGAGGTGCGCGACCTCGTGACCGGCGAGCCGGCGCTGCTGCCGCTGGCCGGCCCCGCCAACCGCCAGGGGCGGACCGCCGCGGACGCCATCCTCGGCCGGGAGGCGGCCTACCGCGGCACCCAGGGTACCGCCATCTGCAAGGTCTTCGACCTTGCCATCGCAATGACCGGCCAGAGCGAGAAATCCCTGCGCCGGCTGGGACGCCCGTTCCAGAAGGTCTACGTCCACGCCGCGGACCACGCCTCCTACTACCCGGGCGCCACGCCGATCCACCTGAAGCTGCTCTTCCACCCCGGGGACGGCCGCATCCTCGGCGCCCAGGCAGTGGGCGCCAGGGGCGTCGACAAGCGGATCGACGTGCTCGCCGTGGCCCTGCGGGCCGGCATGACCGTCTTCGACCTCGAGCACCTCGAGCTCTGCTACGCCCCACCCTACGGCAGCGCCAAGGACCCCATCAACATGGCCGGCTTCGTGGCCTCGAACGCCCTCCGGGGCGACGTCCGCCTCGCGGACGTGGCGGACGTCGCGGCACCCGGGGCGCACCAGCTCGTCCTCGACGTCCGCGATCCCGAGGAGGTCTCCGCAGGAGCCGTGCCGGGTGCGATCTACATCCCCCTGAACGACCTGCGCGGTCGCCTGGGCGAGCTGCCGCGCGACCGGGAGATCCTGGTGATCTGCGCCGTCGGGATCCGCGGCTACGCGGCCTGCCGGATCCTCCAGCAGGAGGGCTTCAACTGCTCGAACCTCTCGGGTGGTTTCATGCTCTATCGGATGTGGACCGCGGCCCGTTCAGCGGGGCGGGGTGTCGAGGCTCTCGGACCGATCCCGGATTGACCCTCACGAGAGCGAGCAGCTCATCAAAGTAGCTTCCGCCGCCGGCTCTCTTGAGTCGCTCATCGTCCAAGGTGAAACCCTTGACGATGTACTCCCGTAGGCGCTGGGTAGCCCAGATGCGGAACTGCGTACCCCGGTGCGACTTCACCCTGTACCCGACCGAGATGATGACGTCGAGATTGTAGTACTCGACCTCGCGCGTGACGTCGCGTTCCCCCTCTCGCTGAACCGTTGCATATCTTGCAACGGTTGCGCCGGGGCTCAGCTCCCGCTCATCGAAGACGTTCTTGATATGCCTGGAGATAACGGACTTGTCGCGCTGGAAAAGGTCGGCCATCTGGCCCAGCGAAAGCCAGACGGTCTCCCCATCAAACCGGACCTCGACCTGCGTGCGTCCATCCTCGGTCTGGTAGAGGAGAAACTCGCCTCGCTGGCGGATGATGTCCTTCGAGTCGCTCATGGTTTCTTCCCGTGTTGTCTTCGAGGTGACGAATCGCCTCATCGCCCCTCTTGATCGTTGTCTCTGGGCCTGACGCCTGGCAGCAGCGACTCCGGGATCTCCCACTCCTCCCGGACGAGGTCTGGCGTCTCGTCCCGTTGGCTGCGCACCGTCGCCCAGGCGATGAGGCCCGGGTCGCACGCGGCCATCGTGCAGAGCTTGCGAGCGCTGGGCCGGATCCCGGCCCGCCCCAGGTCCAGGCGGTCGGAGTCCCAGCACGTCTGCACGGTCACGTCGGCGTCGCACCTGCCGTCGGTGTGACGGGCGCACGCCTCCTGCAGGAGCACGAGCCCGGAGGCGTCCAGCTCGAAGGCTCGCCCGCACAGCGCCACGGCCAGCAGCGCACCTCTCGCCCCGTGTCGGGGATCGTGGTTCTCGTTGTGGCGGCAGGCGTCGTGCAGGACCGAGAAGAGCTCGACCACGTCGGCCCGGGCCCCGGTCAGCGGCAGGAGCCTGCGGCCGATCTCCAGCACCCGCGCCCAGTGCCGGACGCCGTGCAAACCGAGAAGCGGCAGGGTGTACTGCTCGAAGATGGCCGCCAGCAGGCCGGGAGTGATCGCGCTCGACCGGGCATCCGACACCGGTCCGACCACAGCTCCAGGGCGCGGCGGCTCCTTCAGCCACTCGCCGGCTGACCGCACCGCCGTCGAGGCACGTGACGCTCGCGAGCTGGAATCGGGCTCCATGGGCATCGTCACCGGCACGGCACGGTAGACCGCTCGCGGGGAGGGGTCAAGACAGGGGACCAGGGGATCAGGAGGTCAGCGAATCAGGGGGTCAGCGGATCGGGGGATCAGCAGATCAGGTGGTCAGCGGATCAGCTCCCCCACCCGCACGGGTGGGGTTCGGGCGCCCCGAGGAGGCAAGTGCGGTAGGATCGTGTCGGGCCGGGAGCGTTGGACCATGCCCGGCGACTGGAGCGAACGCCATGAGCCACCCCTGGCACGACGTCGAGATCGGCAGCGACGCCCCGGGCGAGTTCCCGGCCGTCATCGAGATCCCCAAGGGCAGCAAGGTGAAGTACGAGCTCGACAAGGAGACAGGGCTCCTGCGCGTCGACCGGGTGCTGTACTCCTCGGTCATCTACCCGGCGAACTACGGGTTCATCCCCCAGACCCTCGGCGACGACCATGACCCCCTCGACGTGCTGGTGCTCATGCAGGAGCCGGTGGCGCCGCTGTCGATCCTGCGGGTGCGGCCGATCGGCCTCATGGTCATGGTGGACCAGGGCGAGAACGACGAGAAGATCATCTGCGTCCACCTCGACGACCCGGAGTACCGGGAGTTCACCCACATCAGCGAGCTGCAGCCCCACCGCATGATCGAGGTCAAGCGCTTCTTCGAGGACTACAAGACCCTCGAGCACAAGGACGTCAAGGTCGAGGAGTTCCTCGGCCCCGAGGAGGCCCGCAAGGTCGTCACCCACGGCGCGCAGCTCTACGCCAAGCTCTTCGCGTACATGCACCGAAGAGGGTAGCCCACCCGGTCGAGAGCTGAGAGCTGCAGGTCAAGAGCTTTCCCCCGCCCACCCGGCGCGGCCCGGAGGTCCGCGCCCACCTTGCGCCCGCCTGTTTCGGCCCTGCTACCAAGGTCCGAGAGGTGGGCGCCGACCTCCGGGCGGCGCATCGGCGCACCCAGTGCGCCGCCGCGCCACCGCGTGGCGCGATCACGAAGGCACGCGTCTCGCCTGCGTCGTGTAGTCTCTCCATCACCCAGGGGGTGCACATGCCCGACCCGAGTCCCCAGCAGGCCAAAGCAAGGAAGGCGCCGTCCGTGTGGGTGGCGCTCGTGCCGCTCGTGGCGATGGGCCTGCTGCTGGGCATCGGCTACGGCGTGTACGCCATCAAGGCCCAGGTGCTGCTCATCGCCGCGGCGGTCATCACCGGGCTCACGGCCTGGGCCGTGGGCCTCTCGTGGGACGAGATGCAGCAGGGCATCGTCGACAGCATCCGCAAGGCGCTGCCGGCCATCCTCATCATGCTGTGCGTCGGGCTGCTCGTGGCCTCCTGGATCGCCTGCGGCACCATCCCGATGGTCATGTCCTGGGGGCTCGGCCTGATCTCGCCGCGGTTCTTCCTCGCCACGGCCTGCCTCGTGTGCTCGGTCACGGCGCTCGCCACGGGCACCTCCTGGGGCACCATCGGCACCCTGGGCGTGGCGTTCATCGGCATCGCCCAGGCCCAGGGAATCCCGCTCGGGCCAGCCGCCGGAGCGATCGTGGCCGGGGCCTACTTCGGCGACAAGATGTCGCCGTTCTCCGACATCCCGAACCTCGCGCCCGCCGCCACCGGGGCCAACCTCTACGACACGCTCCGCCACATGGTCTGGTCGGCCGGGCCGGCGTGGCTGCTGGGGCTGGGGTTCTACCTGGTGATCGGCCTGCGGTACGGAGGCACGGGGCTGGCAGGCGGCAGCGTCGACACCATCCGCGTCACCCTCGGCCAGGCGTTCACGTTCAGCCCGGTGCTGCTGCTCCCGATGCTCGTCGTCTTCGCCTTCGCGTTCGCGAAGAAGCCGGTGATCCCCGGCATGCTGCTCTCGGTGGTCGTGGCGCTCGTGCTGGCCTTGCTCTACCAGAAGCAGTCCCTCGTGACCCTGGCCCAGGCGCTCAACACCGGCTTCAAGCCGGCCACCGGCGTCCCCGAGGTGGATCGGCTGCTCGCCCGGGGCGGCCTCATGAGCATGATGGAGACCCAGCTCATCGCCTTCGCCGCCTTCTCCTTCGGCGGCATCATGCAGAAGGCCGGGCTCCTGGACGTGCTGCTGCAGCGGGTCCTGCGCCTGGCGCGGCGCACCGGGACGCTCGTCCTCACGACCGTCGGCTCCTGCATCCTCACGGCGCTGGTCACCGGCAGCTCGTACCTCTCGGTGCTGGTGCCCGGCGAGCTGCTGGCCCCCGCGTTCCGCGCCCGCAAGCTGGCCGCCAAGAACCTCTCGCGCCTCGTCATCGAGTCAGGCGGGACCATCGTGCCGCTCGTCCCGTGGAGCATGGCATCGGTCTACATCACCGGCACGATCGGCGTGCCCACCGTCGCCTACGCGCCCTGGGCGCTCATGAGCTGGTTGTCGGTGCTGATCCTCGTGCTGTTCGGCTTCACCGGCCTCACGATGGCCCCCCGCGTCCGCGACGACGAGACGGCCGTCGGGAGCTGACCCACCGACGGGCCCGGGGCTCCAGCCCTGCTCCCCGGGTTGGCAGAGACGAAGAGCGGGCCTGGAGGCCCGCGGTCCGTGACCCCGTGGACTGATCGACAAGAGTGCCTCGCCACCCAACAGACGGCGCATACTGGGGAGCACCTGGGAGGGACCGAGGTAGGTGGCAATGGTCGAAGTGCTCGTGGTGCCGGAAGGTGTGACGCCCATCGCCCTCGATGCTCTCGTCGAGGAGGAGGACACCTACCTTGTGCTCACCGCTGAGGCGCACATCGAGTCGACCGGCGGCAGCCTCGAAGCCGCGATCGAGCTGGTGCGGCGGGCTCATCCACTTCCCCCGGGCAGCGTCGCCCTGCGCCGAGGCAAGCCGAAGTGCCTGCTCGCCGTCGTGCATGACCTCTCGTGCACGCCCACCTGGCGGGAGGAGTGGGTGATCCAGGCCCTGGATGGTGTGCTCCGCATCGCCCGCCGGCTGCAGCTCCGCTCGCTCTCGCTGCCGCTGCTCGGCGCGGTGCATGGGCGATTCGACCCCGAGCGCTTCGTGTCTCTCCTGGGCGACGTCCTCGCCGGGGCCGAGCCGTCGTCGCTCGAGCGCGTCTGGCTGCGCGTGCCCGACGACCAGGTCGCGCCCATGAGCGAGACCGCGCACGCCCTCTTCCCGCCTGCGCTACCCTGACCGCTGGAGACCGTCGTGCACGTGCTCGACAAGCCGGGCATGTCGATGGAAGCGGTCACCAGAGGAAGGAACCGCCCGATGGACATTCACGATGCGATCGGCAAGACGTCGATGGTTCGGCTTCGTAAGGTCGTGCCGCCCGGGTGTGCGGACGTCCTCGTGAAGCTGGAGTGGGAGAACCCCACCGGTAGCATGAAGGACCGCATGGCGCTCGCCGTGATCTCGCAAGCGGAGGAGGACGGCCGGCTGCGGCCCGGGGACACCGTCGTCGAGTACACGGGCGGCAGCACCGGGGCGTCGCTGGCGCTGGTCTGCGCCGCCAGGGGGTACCGGCTCCGGATCGTCACGTCCGACGCGTTCGCCCGGGAGAAGCGCGACCAGATGGCGGCGCTGGGGGCGGAGCTCACGCTCGTCCCGAGCGAGGGAGGGCTCACCACGAAGAAGCTGATCCTTGACATGATCGAGGCCGCGCGGGAGCTGAGCCGGGAGCCGCACACGTTCTGGACCGACCAGCTCAGGAACCATGACAGCATCGCCGGCTACCACGCGCTGGGCGAGGAGATCTGGAGCCAGACGGAGGGCAAGGTCGACGCCTTCGTCCACTGCGTGGGCACGGGGGCCTCGTCGCGCGGCGTCGCCACCGCTCTCAAACGGCACCGGCCGGGCATCCGGCTCATCGCCGTCGAGCCCGCCGAGTCGTCGGTGCTGCTGGGGGGTCAGCCGGGCCCGCACAAGATCGAGGGCGTCGGGGTCGGGTACGTTCCCCCGCTCTGGGACCCGGGCCTCGCGGACGGCGTCGAGGCGGTCGCGACCGCCGACGCGAAGGAGATGACCCGCAGCCTCGCCCGGGAGGAAGCGCTCTTCGCCGGGACATCGTCCGGAGCCAACGTGGTCGCCGCGATCCGGGTCGCCGAGCGGCTGGGGCCGGGCGCCACGGTGGTCACGCTCCTTTGCGACTCCGGCCTGAAGTACCTCAACACCGACGTCTTCCGGAGCGGCTAGACCTGTCGCCCACACCGTCGACACGACAGGCATCCAGGCGAAGTCACTCCCCCATCCGTACACACGGGGGAAGGAGATGATCACCCATGCCCCTCGTGCCCACCCTCCTGGCGACTCTCGTCCTTGCTCAGGCCACGCCGGTGCCCGCTGACCTTGCTGCCTACTTCGAGGAGATCCGTCTGGCGGGGTGCACCGAGTCGGCGAGCGACTCGCTGGAGATGGTCGCAGGCATTCTCGTCGGCGAGACGGTCCTCACGTTTCCCAGGGACCCGAGTGGACGAACCTACGGCAACTACTACCGAAGCAGCGAGGACTCTTGCCCGCTGCCAGGTCCCTCGTCGCCGAAGCCCGAAGCGCTGCGAACGGACCGGGAGCGGACGAAGCGAGCGGTCCTGAGTCGTCTCCGGGTGGTAGCAGACACCGACCACTCGGGGTTCGTGTCAACAATCGAGGGCTCCCACCTCAGGCGTGTCTACGAGTTCGGCGCCAAGGCCGCCTTCCTCACGAGCCAGGAGGGCAAGAAGAAGGCCGATCTTCTCGACCTCCTGCATGTCTCGGAGTCGGAGCTCGGATCCCTGACAACCGAATACCGACACCTGGCGGTGCAGCTCTCCGGCCTACAGAGCCTCACCCTCCCGGAGATCCCCGCGGAGTGGTCGGAGGCGACGAGAGCCGAGATCTGACCCACGCAGCATCAGCGGCGATGGACTGGACCGAGGGGGGTTGCCCTGGCAGGTGCGTACCTGGACTACGGAGGTGGGTGCGGACGCTGCCTCGCCGGTCAGGCCACGGGGCTGACGGCGGACCTGCAGCCCCCATGGCGCAGGCCCTTTGTGTGCCACCAGACGCGGCAGGCTGGCTTCCGCGATTTCTGCCCCACCTTCA
Organism: Thermoanaerobaculaceae bacterium; assembly: GCA_025456225.1. GTDB lineage: Bacteria > Acidobacteriota > Thermoanaerobaculia > Thermoanaerobaculales > Thermoanaerobaculaceae > JAAYVZ01. The sequence goes on along the minus strand of JALOLB010000015.1, from coordinate 30,254 downwards.
CGCAGCTTCCCGCTCCAGCGGAGATTCGACCTGCTTCCGTGGCCGCAGACCTGCGCAAGGCGCCTTGCGATGCGGTTTCCCGGTCAGGTGGCCGGGTGCCCGGCCGCCTTGAGCTCGGCCGGAGCGTGGCAGGAGGCGCAGCGCATGCGGCCGCTGGCGTCGCACTCGGTGCCGCGGGTGCCGTGGCAGCTCAGGCACGCGGCGGTCGCGGGCTCGGGCGCTCCCGCAGCGGGGTTGCCGGCGGACTGCGCGTTGAGGAGCTGCACCGTCTTGCGCGCCACCGAGGCGGCCAGCGCGCCGCAGCGCTCGGCCCGCTCGGGCGAGGCGACCTTCTTGCCGGAGGCGTTGCACCACCTGGTGAGCGAGGCGTGGCACAGCACCGAGCCGGCCACCGACGCCACGTTGGGGAAGCGGGCGCCCTTCGGCATGAAGTCGGGCAGCGCCTCGCGCTCGTACCACGAATAGAGCTCGGAGATGAGCGGTTGCGGCCGGGCCGACAGCAGTGCCAGCGCGGCGGCGGCACCGTTGAGCGCGCCGCACAGACTGCCCCAGCCGACCACACCGGCCGACCCGTACATGAACAACGCCAGGGGAAGCGAGGTGTATGGGGCCCCGAGCTGGCGGGCGACACCTCCGACGATCGGCTCGACGACGCCGAACATGCAGCCGCCCTGCCCGTTGGCGACGAACGCCGCGTGACCCACGCCGTCGGCGTCGAGCGGCCGGTACGGCCACGGCACGCGGGACATGGCGTCGGCGCCTGGACCTGTGCCAGCCACCTGCCCCTCGGCCAGGCCACTCGAGCCCAGCTCACCGAGCGCCACCAACCCGAGCATCCCCCCCACCGCGCCCAGCAGACTCCTCCGATCGCTCTCCACTCGCTCCATGACGCCCTCCTCGCTGCCGTGCATGATAGCCCGCTCTCCTCGCCGGTTTCGTCCAGCACCCGCTGCCGAGTCCGACCGCCATCGGGCGGCCGGCGCGAGACGCACGCGTGGCAGGCCGGCTCGGGTCCGCTTCCCATGAGAGGTTGTGAGCTGACCGTGCGAGGGCGTTTGCAGCGCCGATCGTCACCGATGGCCACGTTCCTGACTCTCGCCTCTGGACTCTCAACTCTCGACCTCTTGCGACTCTCGACCGGACGGGCGGGGGCGGCGGAACCAAACCTGCGCTACCCTGTCCAAAGGTAATGCCATGAGCGCGAAAACCCTCGTCCGCCAAACCGCGATGTCTCTCGCCGTCGTCGTCGCCTGCCTGGCTGTCACGCTGCTGGTGACAGCCGGTGGAGGGAGCGGACAGGGCGCGCCACCGCCTGTCAAGCCGACCCACCTGCCCGAAGGGAGCCCCCAGGTGAACAAGCCGCCTTCCTGGAAGACCATCGACACGCTCATCGACGAGGAGAAGATGGAGCAGGCCGCCCAGGGCGTCGCCGCGATCCGCGAGGCGGCCCGGAAGGCCGGCGACGCCGAGGAGTGGACCCGCGCCCTCGTCAAGGAGACGCAGCTCCGCATCGCCCTCCACGGCTACGAGACGGCGGTGCGCCACCTCAAGGAGCAGCCGTGGCCCACGGACGAGTGGGCGCGGGCGACGCTCAACCTGTACTTCGCCCACGCCCTGGTGACCTACGCCGACCGCTACTCCTGGGAGATCCGGCAGCGCGAGAGAGTGGAGTCGAAGGCCGAGGTGGACCTCAAGGCCTGGACGATGGAGGAGATCTACACCGCCGCCGTGCGCGCCTATCTGGAGGTGTGGTCGAGGCGCGAGAAGCTCTCGGACGTGCCGATCGGCAGGCTCGGCGAGTACCTCGAGCAGAACACCTACCCGGCCGAGGTGCGGGGGCGGCTGCGTGACGCCGTGGCGTACCTCTTCGTCGAGCTGCTGGCCGACACCTCGCACTGGCGGCCGGAGCACGAGAACGAGACGTACGCCCTCGGGCTTGCAAGCCTGCTTCGCGAGCGGCAGACCGAAACCGTCACGCTCAAGCTCGACGACCCGGCGGTCCACCCGCTGCTGCGGGTCTGCGCGCTCCTCGACGACCAGGAGGCGTGGACGCGGGCGGTGGGCCGCACCGAGGCACAGCTCGAGGCGCGCCTCGAGCGGTCGCGGCGCCTGCGCGACGCCTTCACGGAGAGCGAGGACCGCCTCGCTATCCGCGCCGACCTCGAGAAGCGCCTGCCCGCCTTCCGGCAGGTCGCGTGGTGGGCCGAGGGCATGGCGGAGCTCGCCGAGTTGGTCGAGGACGAGAGCGAGCCCGACAGCCTGATCAAGGCCCGCGACCTCGCAAGGCAGGGTGAGAAGGCCTACCCAAGGTCGGTCGGCGCCCAGCACTGCACGAGCATCGCGTCGCGGCTCGATGCGCCGGAATACAGCCTGAGCGGGCTCAACGCCGACGGGGCAGGTCGGCGCTCCCTGCAGGTCACACACAAGAATCTGTCCAGGCTCCACTTCCGCGCCTACCGCATGGACGCGGTGCGCTTTGCGGAGCAGTCCCGCGACTGGAACCTCCGGCCGGACGCCAACGACATCCGCACCCTGGTCCGGTCGGCCCAGCCGGCCGCCTCCTGGCAGGTGGAGCTGCCGCCCACGCCGGACCTGCGGAGCCACCGGACCTTCGTCACACCCACCCTGAGCGAGAAGGGGTTCTACATCGTCGTCTCCTCGGCGCGCGCCGACTTCGGGCGCGGCGACAACGTGCTGCTGGCCATGCCGTTCTCCGTCACCGACATGGTCGTGCTGCGCCGGGACGACAGCGTCGGTGGCCAGGAGGTGCGCGTGGTGGCCGGCACCACCGGCGAGCCGCTGGCCGGCGTCTCGGTCCACCTCTACCTGCGGAACTGGCGCGACGGCCACCGGCGGGTCAAGACCCTCACCACCGAAGCGACCGGCATCGTGACCTTCGACAGCACCGAGAAGCGCCGCTCGGAGAGCTTCTTCATCGTCCTCGAGCGGCCCGGCGAGGCGCTGCTGGACGACCGCTACGTTGGCTTCTCTCAACGACCTCCCGCCCAGGACATGCACGGCTCGTTCGTGTACACCGACCGCAGCGTCTACCGGCCGCAGCAGAAGGTGCTCTTCAAGGTCCTGGCGTACGAGGGCAGCTCGGAGAAGGGACGCTTTCGCGTCACGGCGGGCACGCCGGTGTCGGTGAGTCTCCTGGACCCCAACGGCGAGACCGTGGCCTCCCTGGACCTCGCCACCAACGCCCACGGCACCGCCTCGGGCGAGCTCGTGATCCCCGCCGGGCGCCCGCTCGGGTCCTGGAGGCTCCAGTCCTCGCTGACCGGCCAGGCCGTGCTGCGCGTCGAGGAGTACAAGCGGCCGACGTTCGAGGTCTCGGTCAAGGACCCCGAGGGTGCGCTGCGGCTCAACCGCGAGGCGTCCTTCGTGGGCGAGGCCCGCTACTACTTCGGCCTCCCTGTGACCACCGGCTCGGTCCGGTGGCGCGTGACCCGGGAGCCCGTGTACCCCTGGTGGTGGGGGTGGTGGTGGGGCCGGCCGGCCAACACCTCGACCCAGAAGGTCGCGTCGGGCGAGACGAAGCTCGCCGAGGACGGCACGTTCACGGTGAGCTTCGTGCCCAAGGCCGACGAGCGGCTCGCCCAGACCAGCAGGGAGACGACCTACCGCTTCCGCCTGGAGGCCGACGTCACCGACGAGGGTGGCGAGACCCGCAGTGCCGAGCGCGCGTTCCGGCTGGGGTTCGTGGCGGTCGAGGCGAGCATCGACGTCGGCGGCGGGTTCACGCCGGCCGGCAAGCCGTCCAGGGCGACCATCAGCCGCATGAGCCTGGACGACGTGCCGCGGCCCGGCGACGGCTCGTGGGAGCTCTTCGCCCTCGAGCAGCCTGCTCGCGCCGTCATGCCGGCCGAGGAGGAGGTCCCGCTCCAGGCGTCGGAAGCACAGTACGCCACGCCGGGCGACCGCCTGAAGCCCCGCTGGGCACCCGACTACCGCCCCGAGCGCACGCTCAGGAGCTGGAAGGCCGGCGTGCGGGTGGCCGGGGGGGCGTGCCAGCACGACGTCGCCGGTCGGGCGATCGCGGAGCTGCCGGCGCTCGCAGCCGGCGCCTACCGGATCACGTACATGACGAAGGACGAGCTCGGCGCCGCCTACGAGACGAGCCGCGAGATGGTGGTCGGCGGCGCGGCCGGGAACCTCGCCCTGCCCCTGCTCGTGCGCGCCGAGGCCGATTCGGTGCGGGTGGGCCAGACGGCCCGCCTGCTCGTGCACAGCGGCGTTCCGGGCCAGACGCTCTACCTCGACCGCTACCGGAGCGGCAAGCTCGTCGACCGGCGGCAGCTCCTGGCTGGACGGGACCCCTCCGTCGTCGAGCTGCCGATCGGCGAGGAGGACCGGGGCGGGTTCATGGTCCAGGTGGTGGCGGCCCGCGACTACCAGGTGCTCTCCGGGAGCCAGCCGGTCCACGTGCCGTGGGACGACCGGCAGCTCGACGTGACGTTCGCGACGTTCCGCGACCGGATGCGGCCGAAGGGCCACGAGACCTGGCGGGTGCAGGTCAAGACCTCCGACGGCAAGCCGGCCGAGGTCGGCGCGGCCGAGCTGCTGGCCTACATGTACGACCGCAGCCTCGACGTCTTCGCGCCGCACACCCCCCCGAGCCCGCTCTCGGTCTACCCGTACCGGATACAGCCGGTGTGGGTGCAGCCGAATCTCGCCCAGGCCAGTGCCCAGGGGTTCGAGGACACCTCGTTCCCGGGCCTGCCGTCTCCGCCGGTGCTGCGCGGGGACCGGCTGGTCTTCTTCTCGGGGTACGGTCAGGGCGGCCCCGGCCGCCGCATGCGCAAGATGGCGTTCGGGACTGCGGGCGGCGTGGTGGCAGAGTCCGCGCCGCCGCCGGCGCCCATGGCGGCCATGTCGATGGACGCCCTGTCCGTGAGCTCCCAGTTGGCCTACGCGGCCCCAGGGCGGGCCGCCGGCGAGGACAAGGAGGAGGAGGCCCGCACGGCCGCACCCGAGGCACCGGCCGCCGAGCTGCGGTCGGACTTTGCGGAGACTGCCTTCTGGCAGCCGCACCTGCTCACGGGGCCGGACGGGACGGCGTCGATCGAGTTCACCGTACCCGACTCGGTGACCTCGTGGAACGTCTGGGTGCACGCCGTGACCCGCGACCTGCGCTCCGGCGCCCTCCACAAGGAGGCGCGCTCGGTGAAGGACCTCATGGTCCGACCGTACGTGCCGCGGTTCCTCCGCGAGGGCGACCGGGCGGTGATGAAGGTCGTCGTCAACAACGCAGGCGAGACGGACCTCTCCGGCCGCCTCGCCTTCGAGATCCTCGACCCCGACACCAACCAGAGCCTGCTCGCCGACTTCGGACTCAAGCCCTCCGACGCCGTGCGCCCCTTCACGGTCAAGGCCGGCGGCGGGACCAACCTCGCGTTCGACCTCACGGCGCCAAAGCGCGTCGGTCAGGTGGCGTTCAAGGTCGTGGCCTCAGCCGGGGACCTCTCCGACGGCGAGCTGCGTCCGCTGCCGGTGCTGCCCTCCCGCATGCACCTTGCCCAGTCGCGCTTCGTCACGCTGCGCAACGCCGACCGCCGCGTCATGCGCTTCGAGGACCTGATGAAGGGCGGCGACCCCACCCTCGTCAACGAGCAGATGGTCGTGACCGTCGACGCCCAGCTCTTCTACCAGGTCCTGGCGGCGCTCCCCTACCTCGTCAATTACCCGTACGAGTGCACCGAGCAGACCCTCAACCGCTTCCTCTCCACCGGCATCGTCTCGTCGGTCTACCAGGACTACCCGGCGGTCGCCAGGATGGCCGAGCAGATGGCGAGGCGCGAAACCGTGCTCGAGACCTTCGACGCCGCCGACCCCAACCGCCGCATGGCGCTCGAGGAGACGCCGTGGCTCGTGCAGGCAAAGGGCGGCAAGGATGCCGGCGAGGGATCCGTCAACGTCCTCGACCCGCGCGTCGCGAAGGCGAACCGCGACGGGGCGCTCGCCAAGCTCCAGAAGGCGCAGACCTCGATCGGCGGCTTCCCCTGGTGGGAGGGCGGACCGCCCTCGCCGTACATGACGCTCTACCTCATGCACGGCTTCGCCAGGGCCACCGAGTTCGGCATCGACGTGCCGAAGGAGATGGTGCAGAAGGGTTGGCAGTATCTCGCGAAGCACTACCGGGAGACCTGGCGCGGCATGATGAAGGACGACTGCTGCTGGGAGGTGCTGACGTTCCTCAACTACGTCGCCACCGCCTACCCCGACGACTCCTGGACCGGCGGCGCCCTGACGCTCGACGAGCGGAAGGAGATCCTCGCGTTCTCCTTCAAGCACTGGAAGCGGCACTCGCCGTACCTCAAGGGCTACCTCGCCCTCACCCTGCAGCGCATGGACCGCCCGAAGGACGCGATACTGGTGTGGGACTCGGTCATGGACTCGGCGAAGTCGACCCAGGACGAGGGCACCTTCTGGGCCCCCGAGGACCGCTCCTGGCTCTGGTACAACGACACCATCGAGAGCCACGCCTTCGCGCTCCGCACCCTGATGGAGCTCTCGCCGAAGGACTCGCGGCGGGACGGCCTGGTGCAGTGGCTGCTCCTCAACAAGAAGCTCAACCAGTGGAAGTCGACCCGCGCCACCGCCGAGGTCATCTACGCCCTCGTCCACTACATGAAGGCGGAGAAGACCCTGGGCATCAGGGAGGACATGACGGTGCAGGTGGGACCGCAGACCACCACATTCGTCTTTGACCCCGACCGGTACGAGGGCAAGAAGAACCAGGTGGTCATCCCAGGTGAGAAGGTCGGACCCCAGACCGCCGAGGTCACGGTCGAGAAGACCTCGAAGGGATTCGCCTTCGCCTCGGCCACCTGGCAGTTCTCCACCGAGCAGCTCCCCGACGCCGAGCGCGGCGACTTCTTCCAGGTGTCCCGCACGTACTTCCGGCGCGAGATGGACGGCCGGGAGTGGGTGCTCCGCCCGCTCGCCGAGGGCACGCCGATCGCCGTCGGCGACCAGATCGAGGTGCAGATCTCCCTGCGCAGCAAGCACGAGGCGGAGTACGTGCACCTGCGCGACCCGCGGGCGGCCGGGCTCGAGCCGGAGAACCCGCGCTCGGGGTTCAAGTGGAACCTGGGCATCGGCTGGTACGAGGAGATCCGCGACTCCGGGTCCAACTTCTTCTTCGAGTCGCTCCCGGTCGGCGAGTACACCTTCAAGTACCGCCTCCGGGCCAACATGGCCGGCACCTTCCGCATCGGCCCGGCCACGGTGCAGTCGATGTACGCCCCCGAGTTCAACGCGTACTCGACGGGCTTCGTGATGACGATCAACGGCACCGAGTAGCGGCCGATGGCCATCGGCCGGGGCGGGCGGTGGCCCCCTCCCACCCGGGACGGCCGGTGACCACCGGCCGCCACACGGGAGCGAGCGGCGCTTCGTCGGCAGGATTTCGAGGCTGCAGTGGCGGCGCGAGTCCGACTGCACGAGCTGGCCCCTGAGGTGCTGGACGCCTATCTGGCCCGCCTCGATCGCGCCTCCGGCTGAGCGCTCCTCTCGTCATGCCGCCGTACAATCCCGACGTGAGCGAGTCGGAGCGCGTGCGGCGCATCCTGCACTGCGACATGGATTGCTACTACCCCGCGGTGCACATGCGGGACGACCCGACGCTGGTGGGGCGACCCGTGGTGGTGGGTGGGAGCCCGGACAGCCGGGGGGTGGTGGCGTCGGCCAGCTACGAGGCCCGCAAGTTCGGCATTCACTCGGCGATGGCGGCGGCCCACGCCTACCGGCTCTGCCCGCACGCCGTCTTCCTGCGGCCCGACTTCCCGAGCTACCGGCGGGAGTCCGACCGGATCTTCGCCATCTACCACGAGTACACGCCGCTGGTGGAGACCGTGTCCCTCGACGAGGCATACCTGGATGTCACCGATCACCTGGGCCGCTTCCCCAGCGCCACCGCCATCGCCCAGGACATCCGGCGGCGGGTCCGGGAGGAGCGCCGGCTGACGGTCTCCGTGGGCGTCGGCCCCAACATGCTCGTGGCCAAGATCGCCTCCGACTTCCACAAGCCCGACGGCCTCACCGTGGTGCCGCCCTCACGCGTCCAGGCGTTCCTGGACCTCCTGCCGGTGCGGCGGCTGCACGGGGTCGGCCCGGCCACCGAGGGCGCGCTGCGGGACATGGGGATCACCACGGTGGCCGAGCTCCGTGCCCAGCCGCTGGAGCGCCTCCTGGAGCGCTTCAAGAGCCACGGACGAATGCTCCACGCCTTTGCACGCGGCGTCGACGAGCGCCCGGTGGAGACGCAGCACGAGCGCAAGAGCCTGGGCACGGAGACCACGTACCCCCGCGACCTGCAGGACCTCCAGCAGATGGACGAGGAGCTGGGCCGCATGGCCGAGGAGGTGGCGGACGGCCTCGAGCGCCGCCAGCTCGCCGCCTGCACGGTGACGGTCAAGGTCCGCCTCGACGACTTCACGACCCTCACCAGGTCGCGCACCTTCGGCATCCCGACCCAGCGACCGCGGCGCATCGCGGCGCTCGCCCGCGGCCTCCTGCGTCACACGCCGGCCGGCGACCGGCGCGTCCGCCTGCTGGGCGTCTCGACCTCCACCCTCGTGCCCGCGACCCTGCTCCAGCTCGACCTCTTCGAGTAGCCCGCGCGGAGCGGGCGCCGCGGCGGCGCGCCGGGCGCTCGACAGGCCGGAAGAGCCCGGGTGACGAATCTTCGGCGCGAACCGGACACGACCCGACAAAGCGACGAATCCGAACCGGGACCTCGAGTCGCGGATGTCGAATCAGGGGATCAGGGCGCCACATCCGAACAACCACTTGACAACGACCCGATTCGCCTCTAGAACGATCACCAAGATCACGGTTCGGCGGAACAACCGCCGGAGCAGAGCAAGGGGGAGAGGCCACGAGCTCCCAGGGAACCCGGAAGGTGAGTATTCCGTCCCACGCGGGATGCGCAATCGGCCCCGGGACAGCTCCCGAGCTTTACGTGGCGACCCGTCCTGACGCCCAACCAAGAGGTGCACACCCGTTGGCCTGCCAGGGGTGCAGGCACGTTTGACAGGAGGAGGGATCATGAAGCACAGCGTGAAGTTGGTGGTGTTGGCAGTGGTGACGGCTGCGTTGCTGGCCGGCGCGCAGGCGTTCGCGGGAGCGACCCAAGGACCGGCCCTGAGCAGCAGCATCGAGGTAGACCAGGCATCGTTCACGATGACCGACGAGGTGGCCGTGACCTTCGCCCTCACCAACCGGAGCGAGGCGAGCGTGCGAGTGCTGCACTGGCTCACGCCACTGCGGGGCGTCAGCAACGACCTCTTCGTGGTCACCCGGGATGGCGAGCCCGTCGCCTACACCGGACGCCTCGTGAAGTGGGCCGCCCCGACCGAGAGCGACTACGTCGAGATCGGCGCGGGCGAGACGGTCTCGGCTGTCATCGACCTGTCCTCGGTGTACGACATGTCCGTGACCGGCAACTACTCGATCCGCTACCGCGCGGTCCTCGACGAGAGCCCCGCCGACCCGTTCGCGATGGAAACCCAGGCGGTGGTCCAGGGCGAGGAGCTCGGCATCGTCTCGTCGAACCAGATCTCGCTGTTCGTCGAGGGCCGTGAGCTGCAGGTCCCGGTGCCCGAAGAGGACTTCGCGATGGGGATCACCGGGATCGGCGGCTACACGTCCTGCTCCAACTCCCAGAAGACCGCGCTCCAGACCGCCCACGCCAACGCCGGGACGATGTGCACCAAGTCCTACAACCACCTGGTGAGCTACCCGACCGGCTCGACGCTCTACACGACCTGGTTCGGGACGTACAACTCCAGCCGCTTCAGCACCGTGAAGTCGCACTTCACGAACCTCAAGAGCACCTTCGCGAGCAAGACGTTCACCTTCGACTGCTCGTGCACCGAGAGCGCCTACGCGTACGTCTACCCCAGCCAGCCCTACAAGGTCTACCTGTGTAGAGCCTTCTGGTCCGCCCCCGCGACCGGTCGCGACTCGAAGGCCGGCACCCTGGTCCACGAGACCAGCCACTTCACCGTCGTGGCCGGAACCAAGGACTACGTGTACGGGGCCACGGGCGCCAAGAACCTCGCCAAGACGAGCCCCAGCAAGGCCATCAACAACGCCGACAACCACGAGTACTTCGCCGAGGACCAGCCGTAGGCTGCGGCTGCCGCCTCACCAGGGACGGGAGCTCCGGCTCCCGTCCCTTCCATTTCCGGCACCGGGGGGTGGACTGGAACGGCCACATCCCGGGTTGTGGGGTGACATGAGCACGATCGAGCTTGAGGTCTGCAAGGTTCTGGGGGGCCCGGTCCCCGTGGACGACCACGAGACCCTCTTCATCTCCCCCGCCATCCACGCATGGGGACCGGTCGCTGCCCGGGGAATCGACGTCGTCATCGACCTCGAGGGAGGCCTCGACATCGGCGTGCCGACGGTGCCGAACCAGGTTCTCTACGTCTACTTCCCAATCCTGGACGAGGATCTCCCGGACCTTGCCAAGCTGCGCGCCGTCGCGAGCCTGGCCGCCGGCCTGGTGCGGGACGGCCACCGGGTGCTGAGCCACTGCGGGATGGGGTTCAACCGCTCGGCGCTGGTGGCGGGCCTGGTGCTGGTCGAGCTGGGCATGTCCGGGAAGGACGCCGTGGCCCGCCTGCAGGCGCGACGGCCCGGAGCGCTGTTCAACGAGACGTTTCGATCCCACCTCGAGTGCCTACCTGCCAGGGACGCGAGCTGAGAGGGTGTGAACCCATGCCGCGAGGACGTTCGGGGCGCCGATCGTGCCCGCTGGCAACGTGGACGTGGACAGATGTGCTGCGAACCTGACGTTCACCGCAAGGCCGTCACCGAAACACCTGATGCAACTACTGAATGCCTCACAGCGTCCCGACGCACGAAACCGGGTCCACGTCCACGACCACGTCCACGTCCAGGTTGACGCCGTGAGGACCTTCACCGGCTGACCAATCGCTCGCTGGCGATTTCCTCACACGCTGTGAGCTCACGGGCGAAGGCATCCACTCTCGATTTCCGCCCCGGGCTTTGCTACTCTGGGCTCCCGTTCACGCCGGGAGGAAACCATGAGCTTTCACAGAATCCTGATTCTCGGAAACGTCGGTCGCGACGTCGAGCTCCGGCAGACGCCCGGAGGCCTCGCAGTCGCCAAGTTCTCGGTGGCCACCAACGAGGTCTGGAAGGACAAGAACGGCCAGAAGCAGGAGCACACCGAGTGGTTCAACATCGTGACCTTCGCCAAGCAGGCGGAGTTCTGCGCCCAGTACCTGGCCAAGGGGCGCACGGTGTTCATCGAGGGCACGATGCGCACCCGCACCTACGACGACGAGAAGGGCAACCGCCGGTACTTCACCGAGGTCCGCGCCCAGAACATCCAGCTCGTGGGGCCTCGTCCCCAGGGCGATGGAGCCGCCGACCGGGGTCCCGCCGAACCGCCCGACTTCCCGCCCGACGACGAGGGCAGCGACGTGCCGTTCTGACACCGGTGCATACGATGTCGTGCGGGATCCGGAGGACGGCATGAGCGGACCGGTTTGGCGCCTCGACAGCCAGCGCAGCGGCCAGTGCAGTGTCTGCCTCCGGACGGAACACGGGATGCTCGTGGAGGGCGAGGTGGCTGACAACGCCTTCTCGCCCGTCCGTCTCGTCTGTCAGGCCTGCTTCACGCGATGGCCTGTCCTCGTCGTCTCCGGCGAGATGGGAGCGCACACCCCGTCCCCCGCCTACGCCCGCAAGCCCTGAGTCAGCAGGCTGCAGCACTGAAGTCGCCCGGGGACGAGCTTTCCAGTCCCCGGGCCTTTGTTCGCCTGCCTTCCCGGTCGCGAGCGTGGGCCTGCTCGCTCCGCTGTCAACACATCCACGTGATGGTCGTGGCTACGGTTCGCCGGTGCTCGCGCCGGGCACCGTCGAGGCCCCGGCTCCGTGACGGTGTGTCATGTCAGCGACGGCGGGCGCGTCGCAGCCGCGACGGCCGCGAGGAGGTCCTCGATGTGCGCGGCTGGCGTGTGGTTCGCGGAGGCGTGGGCGCGGCACGCGGCACCCCACCGCTGCCTGAGCTGATCGCTCGTCCCGAGGCGCGCGAGCGCGTCCGCGAGGCCGGCAACGTCACCCGGCGGGACGAGGAAGCCCTCCGCCACGGCCTCCCGGGGGAGTATCTCCGGGATCCCGGCCTGCACCGTCGAGACCACGGGCACGCCGACCGCCGCCGCCTCGATCACGCTCACCGGCGTCCCGTCGGCATCGCCGTTCGGTGCGGGCTTGCTGGCAAGGACGAAGACCGAGGCGCGGCAGAGCGCTTCGAGGGTCGCCGCGCGGGAGACGACCCCGCGAAACCGCACCAGCCCCCCGACGCCCGCCGATTCGGCCACCGCCGCCAGCTCCGCGCGCAGCGGGCCGTCGCCGATGATCTCGTAGCGCCACGCGCCGCGAAGGGAGCCCTGGGCGCGCGCGAAAGCGGCGATCGAATCCTCGATGCCCTTCTTCGGCACCAGCCGCGCGATCGAGAGCAGGATCCTCTCCGGGGATGCCGGCTCCCGAGACGCCGCGTGGAACTGCGGCGCCGCCGCGAGCCGGACGATCGCGAGCCGCTCGGTGGGCGCGCCGTAGCCGACGAGCCGCCTCCTCAGGAACTCGCTGTTCGTGAGGATGCCGGCGCCGGAGGCGAACAGCCGGTCGTAGATCCCGGGCTGCTCGTGGGTGACCTGCGTCGCATCGTACCCGTGAAAGAAGACGCAGAGCGGGCGCCGGACGACCACTGCCACCGGAAGCCACTCGACTCCGACCGTCCCGAAGTGGGCAACGAGGCAGTCCGCGCGGCGCACCTCCGGCAGCGCGGCCCGGAAGGCGAGCTCGCTCCGTGTCAGCCCCGGCCGGACGAGGCGCAGCGCACGAGCGGCATGGAGCGCGGACTGGCACGGTGCCGCCGTGATCGCCAGCAGCTTCCGGAGGCGCGGTAGCCCCGTGACCCGTGAGGGGCGCTCGGGCGGGTCCGGAGGGGGCAGCGACCCTCGATGGTGGGCCACGACCGCGACCTCGTGGCCGCGCTCGCGGAGCCAGCGGACCGGCTCGTAGACGAACGTCTCGGTCTCGACAGGGTAGACATCGGTGAGCACGCAGATCCGCACGATCAACCGCCCGGGATCACCAGCGAACGCCGATGCTGCCGCAGACCTCGCGGAAGGCCGCGAGAAAGTGGGCACCACTGTGAGTCTGGGCGACCCAGCGACTGCCCTCGCGCCCGAGGCGACCTCGCAGGTCGTGATCCGCGATGAGGCGGTCGAGCCCGGCCGAGAGCCGGGGAAGCGCCTCGCAGCCCGTGCCCCCGCACTCGCCCGCGAAGACCCCGAAGCGCGACACCAGCCCCCCCGGGTCCTGGAGCGCGAGGAGCGGCGTCGCGCAGCGAAGCCCCTCGAGAAAGCTGACGGCCAGCGCCTCGTGGATCGAGGTGTTGACGAGGACCCACGCGGACGCGAGCACCTCCGTCTTGGCCGTGCCGTCGACGTGCCCGACGGCGCGCACGTTCGGCGGGACCGCCTGGGGCGCCCACGATCCGTCGCCGTCGAAGTGCGCTTGCCCGAGGACGACGAACTCGACGTCGGGAAACCTCTGCGCAAGCTCGAAGAAGAGCCACGGCCTCTTGATTGGATCGAGGCGCCCGAGGAAGATCACGCGCGGGCGCTCGCTCTTCGTCGCGACGCCCGGCTCGAGCTCGATCGGGTTCGGCAGGCAGGTGACCTCCGGCGGCGCGGTGCCGTACGTCGCCTCCATCTTCGCCGCGAGATGCGGCGCCGGCGTCGCGAACCGCACACGACGGCGGAGCAACCGGGACCACCGAACGATCCCCGCAAGCGAGCGGCAGTCTATCCGCTGGATCCCGCTCGGCACCGCGCCGTCCGATCCGGGTATCCGGAGGGTCGCGATCTCGTCCCAGTCCCCAGGGGGGCGCGGGTCGCGCACCCAGACGATGACCGGCGTCCGCGGAAGCGCCTCCAGGTACACCCGGTAGGTCGGTCGGTAGTCGATCGTCAGGAGGAGGTCGAAGCGCCGGGACCGCATCCGTCGCATGACCGCGAGCCGGCTCGGGTCACGGAAGACGATCGGCACGCCGTGCGAGCGGGCCTCCGATGGCATCCCGGTTTTCGGCGACAGGCCCGACACGAGGGTCACGTCGACGCCGAGCGAGGGATCGTCAGTGAAGCACCGGGTGACCTGCCGCGCGGCCCAGCCGAAGCCGCCCATCGTGGAGATGCCCGCGTCGAAGAACTCGTTGGCGATGATGCCGAGGTTGATCCGTCGCGAGCCCATGTGAGCGAGGGAGCCTACCCGCGCGCGAATCCGGTGTCAAACACGACGGTCAGCCTTTCGACGACGCATCCAGGGGAATCCGCGCTACGTCCCGAGCGCCGCGTCCGCGGCGTCCAGGTAGCGGCCGTAGTCGCGGCGCAGGAGCGGGTTGGCTTCCAGGGCGCTGCGGAGGTCCGCCCGGGCACGCAGCAGGCGGCGGCGCGATCCGGGAGAGTCCGCCTGCCCGAGCGCCAGCTCCAACGCACCCCGCACGGCCTGGGTGTCGGGGCGTTGCGCGTTGATGGCCAGGGCGGCCTCCACCTCGCGGAGCCCGGCTGCCACGGCCGCGGAGGGAGAGCGCCTGCTCTGGATCGCCCACTCGGCCTCCAGGAGACGCAGCCGGGCCGCCGTGTGGTGGGTCTCGGCGCTGCGCGGGTTGAGCTCCAGGGCCTTCGCGAGAGCCTCGTGGGCCGCCGTCACGGCTGCTGCCGGCGAGAGCCCCCTTCCCATCGCCCAGCGCGCCGCCACGAGCTCCGTCTCCACCTGCTCGCTCCAGGCCCAGTAGATCTCGGAGTTGACGGCGCAGGCCGACCGGAACGCCGACCGGGCCTCGCCGATGAGCGCCTCGGGGTCCCGGCCGGCCTCCAGCTCCACCACCGCCTGCGAGCGCAGGGTCGTCCCGAAGTTGGCCCACGCGTAGGCGTACTTGGGGTTCTGCCCGACGGCCAGGCGGTAGGACCGGACCGCCTCCGCCAGGGACGCAGACGGATCGGCGCCCACCCGCCGCTCGTACTCCGCCCGCCGCCACCAGGCGATGCCCAGGGTGTTGTAGGCGTTGGCATATTCAGGGTCGATCACGATGGCACGCCGGTACGCCGCCACCGCGGCGGCAATGGACTCACGAGGGTCGAGCCCGTGGACGGCTTCCCAGCGCGCCCGCTTGTCGTGGGCATAGCCCAGGTTCGTGCAGATCTCGGCGTCGGTCGGCCTCGCCTGGAGCGCCATCTGGAAGCTGGCCACAGAGCGGTCGAGGGTCTGACGGGGGTCGCCGCCCATCTTCGCCTCGTGATCGCCCAGCATGGTGAGCGCCCAGCCGAGCGTGGCGGCAGCCTGTCCGTCCCCGGGCTGCAGCCCCACCGCCTGCTCCGCCATGGCAATCGCCTGCCCCAGGTCCGGGCGCGGGTCCTCGCCACGGTCCCGCTGCCAGTCGGCCAGCGAGGCATGGGCGAGCGCCAGCCTGGCGAGGGCCCCCGCACTGTCCGGGTTGATGACCGCCGCCAGGCCCGCCCTGCTGACGGCCAGCTCGAGGGCCGGCCGGGGGCTCCTCCCCTGTCGCCCCTCGATCTCGGCCACCTCGATCAGGCGCAGGCAGTCGGCCAGGAGGACGTCGGCGTCGCTCCGCCCGACCGCGGACGCCAGCTCGTAGGCGCTGCCCGCCCTGGCGTAGCTGCCCGACGCTGCGGTGTAGTCCCCGCGCCCGGCGCTCCGTCGTCCCTCGGCCACGCGGACGTCGCCCTCGAGCCGGTGCGCCTGGTAGATCCAGGGAAACTGCGCGACCGTGGCGCCGGCCAGCCGCGACGCCTCGTCGTAGCGCTCCTCGTAGAACGCCACGAGCGCCTCGGCCAGGCTCGGAGCCTCGTTCTCGGCAGCCTCCCCGACCTTGAGGAGCGCCAGGGCCGGCAGCCTGAGCTGCTGGCCGGCCTCGGCCCGCAGGCGCTGCTGCTGGCCCGGGTCCTCGGCTTGTTCCGCCTGCTCCACGGCCCGCTGGTAGAGCAGGCCCAGCGACTGCCCGAGCGCGAGGGCCACCTGCGGGCCCCGGTAGCCTCCATCCCACGCCTCCTGCAGCCGCACCCGTGCCTGCTCCGGGTCCTGGAGCGCCAGCCAGCCGCGGCCGAGGGCCAGGTTCCCGGGCGACCTCGCGACTCTCCCCTCCTCCCGCACCCGCTGCTCGATGTGCAGCAGCCGGGAGCGCGCCTGCTCGCGCTCGGGGCGGATGTCGTGGGCCGGCGAGGTGTAGGCGTGCCGCAGGAGCGCCTCGACATACCCGACATCGGCCGCGAACTCCTGCGCGAGCTTGTCCTGGCGGCCCGCGACCCAGGCGGTCCTGACCGCCATCCCGGCGGCCACCAGCGCCAGGCTCAGGGCCGCGCCCACCAGCGCCGATGCCGTGGGGTGCTTGCGCACCTTCCGGCCCAGCCGGTATGCCAGGCTGGCGGGCCGCGCGGTGATGGGCTCCCCGTCCAGCACGCGCTGCAGCTCCGCGGCCAGGTCGCGGGCCGAGGCGTACCGCCGGGACGGCTCCTTCGCCAGACATGTGCTGACGATGGTCTCGACGTCGCGGGGAAGGTTCGGGACGCGCCGGCGCAAGGGCTCCGGCTCCTCGCTCACCACCTTCATGAGCACCTCGACGTCCGTGCGACCCACGAACGGCGGCGCGCCGCACAGCAATTCGTAGAGGGTCGCCCCCAGCGAGTACACGTCGGTGCGGCGGTCGAGCCCATGGATGTCGCCACAGGCCTGCTCGGGGGACATGTAGGCGGCGGTGCCCATGAGGGCACCCGGCATCGTCGTGCCGGGCTGCTCCACCTCCCGCGCCAGGCCGAAGTCGACCACGAAGGGGCGCCACTCCCCCTCCTCGCCGCGCTCGAGGAGGATGTTGCCGGGCTTGACGTCGCGGTGCACGAGCCCGGTGCGGTGGGCCTCGTGGAGCGCCGAGGCGACATCCCGCATGACCAGGAGCTTCTGCTCGAGCGTCAGCTCGGCCGCGCACTCGCGCAGGGAGCCCCCGTCGATGAGCTGCATGGCAATGTACGGCTGGCCTTCCGCCTCACCCACCTCGTAGACCCGGCAGATGGCGGGGTGCTCCACCCGGGCCTGGGCCTGGGCCTCCCGCAGAAAGCGGGCCACCAGGTCGGGGTCCTCGTGGCGCAGCAGCTTGATGGCCACGAACCGGTTGAGGCGGGGGTCCCGGGCCCGGTAGACCCGACCCATGCCTCCCCGCCCGATCATGCTCAGCAGCTCGTAGCGCTCCCAGCCGGCCAGGGGCGTGCCCTCACCGTCCGCATCCGGCTCGACCCCCCCAACGGCCACGAGGGCCCCGGTCGGCAGCGACTCGGCGGCCACCGCCGTGTCCGCGCTCGGTGCGACGGGCGAGCTCGCCGCCGTCAGGACCTGCTCGAGCCAGGCGAGAAAGCGCCGGTCACGTTCCGCGTCGTCGCCCTCGTCAGGGCCGTCCAGGGCCACGATCTGGGACGGCTGGAGCCACCGCCGCTCCACGGCCCTGCGCAGCAGACGTGCCAGGCGGGTCTCGTCGGTCACGACTCCGCCCGGGGGACGGTCTCACCGGTCCGCCGACTCGCCTGGGAGCCACAGCATGAGCGTCGCATCAGACCCCGGGAGTATACCTGCCCGCGCGTCGCGGAGCCTGTCGGGCTACAATGTCGACACCATGCGTCGGACAGGTCCCTTCACGCTCCATTCTCGTCCGGGTGGGTCGCGATGAGCAGCCTCCAGGTCGGCGCGCTCAGCCACATCGGCCTCGTCCGGCGCGAGAACCAGGACCGCATGAGCCGATTCGCCTGCCCCTTCGGCGAGGTCTTCATCGTCGCCGACGGCATGGGCGGGCACAAGGGCGGCTCCCAGGCTGCATCGATGGTCGTGGACGGCTTCGAGCGCTGGCTGCGCCAGCCACCGCCCCAGCACTCGCTCCGCGCCGCCATGAAGGCCGCCTCGGTGGACGTCAACGCCGGCGTCTGTGCCGCGGCCACATCGGGCGATCCCCTCACCGACCACATGGGCTCCACGGCGGTGATCCTCGTCGTGTCGGGCCGGGAGGTCCTCATCGGGCACCTCGGGGACAGCCGCGCGTACCTCTGGCGCGCCGGCCGCCTCGTCCGCCTCACCCGCGACCACACCTGGGTCCAGCAGCTCGTCGACCAGCACCTCCTGAGCGAGGAGGAGGCCCGCAATCACCCCGAGGCGAGCGTCCTGGCCCACGCCTTCGGACGCGAGTCGGAGCTCTCGCTCGAGCTCTCCCCGAGCCTGGCGATCCGCCCTGGCGATGCCATCCTGCTGTGCTCCGACGGGCTCTCGGGCGACCTGACCGACGACGTGATCGCCGGGATTCTCGCGGGAGGCGACGAGCCCCAGCAGGCGGTCGGTCGCCTGGTCGAGGCGGCACTCGCCACCGGAGGCCACGACAACATCACGGCCCAGCTCGTCGTCTTCGCGGAGCGCCCACGGCGGCACCTGCTCCGCCTGCTCTCGCGCGGCGGACGGGTGCGGCACGCTCCGGGGCGCGAGCCGGAGGTCCGGCCGGCCGCCGAACCCGGGTCGGGCCCCCCCCACGAGGCTGGCTCACCTCCGGCGTCGCCAGTTGTGCCTGGGCCCGCCGAGACACCCCTGCACCCGCTGCCGCCGGAGCTGATCCCCACCGAGCCGGCACTGCCCCTCGCACCCCTGCAGGCTGCGCCGCCCACCCCCCTGCCTCGTCGCCGACACCGGGTCGCGGGTCCCCTCGTGGTGGTGGCGACGCTGGCAGGCGCCGTGATGCTGGTGCTTGGGCTCTGGCGCACGCTGCGGCCACCCTCGCCTCCGGTCGCCGCCGCACCTGCTGTCGCCCCCACACCGTCGCCGACCCCGGCCCTGGAGCCTACACCCGGGCCAGCTCCGGGCGAGCCGACACCTGTGCCGTCGCCGATCACCACCCCGACCCGGGCCCTGACCCCCGGACAGACCGAGCCCGGCGGCACCCCGACAGGAGACACCCCGTGAGCGATCCGGGCGAGGTGGAGGCCGAAGGTAGCGCCGCCCCGCAGGCATCGCCCGACACGCTCTCCAACCCGAAGCTGGACCGGGTCCTGTGCCGGACGTCCTGGTGCCTCGCGGCCTTCCTGGGCTTCCTGCTCCTCACCGCCGCGCTGCTGCGTGTGGGGGCGGTCCACTGGGCGGGGCGACTTGCCGAGGCCCGGGTCGTCGACCTGCAGCTCGCGCGGGCGGCCGGCGAGCAGGCGAGCCTCCTGGCAACCGTCCGGATCGAGGTCACGAACCGCACACCGATCCCCTTCAGCCTGAACGGGCTGCAGTACACCCTGGGCGTGGGCACGGTCGAGGTCCACCGGGGGGAGTGGAAGCCCGAGGTGCCGGTACGGCTGGGAGCATTCGGCACGACCAGCCTCGAGCTCCAGGCGCTCCTGGAGCCGTCGCGCCTGGTTGGCGCCGTGCTGCAGGTGCTCGCCGGCGACCGTCCCACCGCCCGGATCCGCGCGCGTCTGCGGCTGGGAACCTGGCTCGGGCCGATCACCGTGCCTGTAACCATCCAGGGCTCCCTGCCTTCCGGCGGGATCGCCGCCGCCACCACCGACGAGGGGCGTCGATGACGATCTCCTTGCTGCGGACAGGGCAGCGCGTGGGGCACTACGTGCTGGAAGAGCGCATCGGCGCCGGAGGCATGGGCGAGGTGTGGCGCGGCCGGCACGAGCTCCTGGCGCGGCCGGTGGCGATCAAGTCGATCGTCCCCCACCTCGCCGCGGACCCGCAGTTCGCCAGCCGCTTCCGCCAGGAGGCCAAGGCCCAGGCCGCCCTCGTGCATCCCCGCATCGTCGCCGTCACCGACTTCTTCTTCATCCCCGAAGGGTTCTTCCTGGTCATGCCGCTGATCGCCGGCGAGTCCCTCGAGCGCCGGCTGGAGCAGGAGCGGGTGATGCCCCTGGCCATGGCCTTTGCGGTGGCGCTCGACATCCTGGATGGCCTCGGCTACGCCCATGGGAAGGGTGTGGTGCACCGGGACGTCAAGCCCGCCAACATCATGGTCGACAGGCAGGGCCACGGCTACCTCACCGATTTCGGCATCGCCCTGATGATCGGCCAACAGCGGCTCACCCAGACCGGGACCACCATCGGCACACCCCACTACATGAGCCCGGAGCAGATCCTGCGCCCGCGCCAGGTCGATCACCGGTCCGACATCTACAGCTTCGGCTGCGTGCTCTTCGAGATGCTCGTGGGACGGCCGCCCTTCGAGACCCCGACGGAAGGCGTCGACACCGACTTCGTGGTGAAGGAGGCTCACCTCCGCCAGCCGCCTCCGCCGCTGCGGTCCCTGAACCCCGCGCTGCCCCCGGCTCTCGAGGCCGTGGTGCTCCGGGCCCTGGCCAAGAAGCCTGACGAGCGGTTCGCGAGCTGTGAGGACTTCGCGTCAGCCCTCACCGGTGCGACCCTCGAGCCCGCCGGCGCCCTGGCCACGACACCCCATCGCGTTCCGACCCACCTGGCCGAGCCCCTCGGCTCCCCGGCCGTCGTCGTCGAGGCGCCAACGCCCCCGCCGGTCGCTCCCGGGAAGATCCCGGAAGAACGCCCGCGCGCCACACCCGCCCCTGCTCCACCTCCCCCCGCCGCCACGCCGCCGCGCCTGAACGGACCGACCGTCGCGGTCCTCGCACTCCTCCTCGCGCCGCTCCTGGTGGCGCTCGGTGTCCTGACCCTCCGCCTTGCGCGTTCACCCGGTGAGGTCCGTGTCGGGCCGTCAGGCATGGATGTCACCTCCATCGCCACGGCCGTGGAGAAGGTCCGTCGCGGTGGGCGGATCGTGGTCGCGCCAGGCACCTACCGGGAGACGGTGCGACTGAGCCGGGAGGTCGAGCTCCTGGGGGGTGGCGCCCCCAGCGAGGTGGTGATCGAGGTGCCTGCCGGCCCCGGGCTCGTGCTGTCGGCCGACCGCGCCACCGTGCGCGGGCTCACCGTGCGGAGCCGCTCCGGGATGGGCGGCACACCATCGCCGGCGATCCAGGCCCTGGCTGGCCAGTCGGTGATCGAGGACTGCACCATCGAGAGTGACGGCGACGCGGTCGTGGTGTCCGGCAGCGGCACTGCCGCGGCGCTGTCTCGCTGCCGCCTCCAGTCCACCGACGTCGGCCACGGCGTGGTCGTCGAGGGACCGGCCCGGGCCCGACTCGAGGGCTGCGAGATCACCAACACCCTGGCCGCCGCGGTGGCGCGGCAGGGCGGAGAGCTTTCCATGGCCGGTTGCAGGGTCACCGCCTGCCCCCTGGCCGGTCTGCAGGTGATCGAGAAAGGCCTGGCCACCGTGGAGGACTGCGAGGTGTCACTGTGCGGGCAGGCCGGTGTCGAGGTGGCATCGGGAGGCCGGCTCGTCATCCGCCGCACGGCCGTGCGCGACGGTCACGGCGTCGGCGTCCAGGTCCGCGGGCTGGCGGACGCCCTGCTCGAGACCTGCCAGCTCACCGGCAACGCCGGGCACGGGCTGGATGTCTGGGGCGCGCAGGCGACGGCCCGGGACACGACGATCACCGGCAACGGCGGCCGTGGCGTGTGGGCACGCGAGACCGCCACGGTAACGCTGGAGCGATGCACCCTCAGTGGAAACCTGCGGGGCCCCCTGCTCGCCGATCGCACCTCCCGCATCGCAAAGCCGTGATCAGTGGTCGGTGATCGGTGCTCAGTGGTTGGAGGCGGGTCGCCCTCGGATTCCAGACCTCTGATCTCCGATCACCGATCACCGATCACTGAGGCTTCCCCCAGTCGATCTGGGAGCCCCAGACCGAGTGCGGAATGGCGAAGACGACGAGGGTGGCGAGCGCAGCCAGGAGCACCGCGGTCCGCGCCTTGCGGCCGCCGCGGAGCTGCCACACGGCGAAGACCCAGGCGACACCGGCGATCAGCGTCTTGTTGTCCGTGAGGTCCCAGCCGAACGGCACGCCGGTCCACCAGGCGTCGAACGCGTACTTCTGGACCGCGGGTCCAAGCACGAAGCCGCCAAACAGGATGAGGCCGAACGCGGTCCACGACAACGGTGCCAGGCGAGGCCTCCCCACCGCCGCCTCGAGCCCAGCCCTCGAAGCGAACAGCATGCCCAGGAACATCGCCAGGATGTGGGGGATGAGCACGAGCTCCGGCACGTGGTTCTTGAACCGGGCAACCGCCGGCCGGTCCGGGAGCGCGAGCACCTGCTCGCCCGAGCGGAGCATGACCTGGTACTCGATCTTGCCGGCGGCCGGTTGACTGGCGAGCGCGGCCACCAGCTCGTCTCCCTGTCGTTCCATGCGGATCACCTGCCACACATCGTTGGTGGGGAAGCGCCGCCAGGCCACCTCGCCGGTCACCGACGGGTGCGCACGGATCCGGAGCGGCAGGTCTTCCCCGGTCGTACCACTGCGCAGCAACCGGGTCTTCGAGGTCTCTCCCGCGATCTCCACCCTGGCTCTCACCGGGTACGTGGGACCGCTCATGCGCTGCCAGAGTGCAGATCCGAGGGTCACCACCACCGCCAGGACCCAGCACTGCCATGTCTTCATCACACCGCCTCCTCGCCCGCGTGGGGTGCAAACCCCTCGCCCAGCACTTCCTGGGCCGGGGTGATCGCCACGAATGCGTGCCGGTCCACCTCGGCCACCAACCGCTTGAGCCTACCGACCTCGTGGGTGGCCAGGACCACGTACAGCACCGGCCGGTCCTGCCCCGTGAAGCCGCCCTGCCCGTGCAGCACCGTCACGCCCCGCCCGAGCCGTTGCAGCACCGCCTGCTTCACCCTCTCGGGCTGCTCGCTGATGATGACCGCCGCGCGGGCCGCCGAGAAGCCCTCCTGGACGAGGTCCAGCACCCGGGCCGAGACGAAGGCAAGCGCCAGAGCGACCATCACGGCTTCCGCCCCAAAGATGAAGGCGGCCACCGCGAAGATCATCACGTTGATGCCCAACAGGGCCTGCCCCACGCCGATTCCCAGGAAGCGGTGAGCCAGCCTCGCCAGCACGTCGGTGCCGCCAGTTGTACCCCGTCCCCGGAACACCAGGCCCATGCCCAGCCCGTCGAGCAAGCCTCCGTAGCAGATCACCAGCAGTCGGTCCTGGGTCGGGGGCGAGATGAACGGGGCGGTGAGGTCGATCGCCAGGGACATGGTGACCACTGCCACCGCGGTGCGCACGAAGAAGCGCATGCCGCCCGCGTACCGCCAGCCCAGCCAGAGGAGCGGCAGGTTGAGCCCGAGCGTCACCAGCCCGACCGGACTGTGCAGGACACGGTGGAAGATGATCGAGACGCCGACCACACCGCCCGACACCACGTTGTTGGGCACGAAGAACATGTTGGTGCCGACCGCCACGATCAGTGACCCGAGGACGATCAGCCCGTAGTCGAAGGCGACCCCCAGCTTGCCGCGCGGCCCACCCCTCCGCCCGGCCTCAGGCCTCAGCACAAACAGGCCTCAGCCCCCCACCCAGCCACCCAGACCTCAGGCCTCGGGCCTCAGCTCCCCCTCCCTCACCTGCCACTCCTATCGTTCCTGAGGCCTGAGGTCTGAGGCCTGAGGCCTGTCTTCCCTGAGGTCTGAGGCCTGAGGCCCGGGTGGGGGCGCGGTCAGCGCGCGGTCTTGAACGAGAAGGAGAACGCCCTGCCGGGCTCGTTGCCGGCCTGGTCCTCGACGGCGTCGCCGGCCATGGTCACGTGGTAGGTGTCGCCCGGAGGCAGGTCCTGGCTGGGTGTCCACACGACCCACCAGTTGGTCGTGTCGTAGCTCACGACCCCCTCGATGAGCCCGGAGCTCTCGCCCAGCACCGAGACGCCCTGCGCCTCGACCTCGGAGGGCTGGACCGGCTTGGACAGACAGTAGATCACCTTGGGCCGGCGCGCGGCGACCAGCGCCCCTGCAGCCGGGAAGTGGGAGGTCACCGTGGGTGCACTGCGATCCCACACCCCGCCCCAGGCGGCCGCCGTGGCCAGGTCCAGGGAGATGTGGAACACCACGTCAACGAGCTCCGGTGGCGGCAGTGGCGGCTCGGGGAGGTCGTGGTCGGAGAGGTAGTCCGCGATCAGGACGGCCGCGACGACCACGGTCACCACGGCAATGACCACGAGGGCGGGCGAGATGTGCGAGAGGGTGACCTGGACGTCGGTCATCTTCCCCTGCTTCACCTTGAAGGTCTCCTGGACCGGCTTCTCCAGTCTCTCGACGTCACCGGCATCCGTGAGGCGGGCGCGGAAGCTCACCCGGTAGGAGCCTGGCGGAAGCCCCACCACCACCCAGCTCGGGTTCAGCGAGCGGAAGACCGGGCGCCAGGCCTTGCCGTCCTGGCGCTCCAGCTCCCCGACGATCCCCATGGGACCGACCTGGTTTCCGCGGCGCGCGCTGTCGTCGGAGAAGACCTTGACTGCGAGCCCGCCGCCCGGGCCCTCGCTGGGGCGTGTGGCCGTGGTCTTCACCGACACGCAGCCGCCGAGGGCCAGCACGACCTGCGCCACTGCCAGGAGGACGGCGAGAGGGCGGCGCGCAGGGAAGGCATCAGCCATGGACGATGCGGGTTCCTTCGGGCAGGTCGACCACCGCGTCCGCGGGCCACGGCAGGCGCGTCCCTCTCGGCAGGTCCTGCCCCTCCAGGCTCAGGCCCTCGCTCCGGGCCTCGACCATCCACCCCTGCGGGGTCGGGACGCTGATCGCCTTGGCGGAGGTCCCTGCCGCCAACACCTGGAGTGGAAGGCTCGACAGCACCCATACCGCGTGTCGGCCGGCGCCCACCCCCGCCGTGAAGGTGAACTCCACCGCCTGAGGCGTGCCGTCACGGCCTCGCCACAGCTTGTAGACGAACTCCGCGGCTCCCTGGGCCAGGAGGCAGCGGCCCTCCTCGCCGAGCTCGGTCCGCTCGCCCCGCTTGAGCACCTTACCGTCCATGGCGGCGCCGTGGGTTCCCATGCAGAAGGCTTCCAGCCCCTCCGGGGCGACCCGGAACTCCATGTGGCCAGCACGGCTGAGCCGCTGGGCCAGCGCCAGGGTGATGGAGCTCTCAGCGGCTTCTCGACGTGTCGGCCGAAGATCCAGGTGGTTCCCGAACTCCTCGAACGAACCGCGCCCGAACCGCACCGCGGGGCCCACGACGACCCGCCAGCTCGTTGTCTCGTGGGCGCTCTCCACCTGGAAGCGCTCGACCGGCGCCAGCACGCCCATGTCGGTCATGACCGGGATCGGCAGGGCCGGCTCATGGGCCGCCGGGGTCTGGGACACGCTGACCGGCGGCACGACCACCACGGGCTCCAGTGGAGGCGCCACCGGGATCGCCGCCGTCACGGGAGGTGGCAGGGTCGCACCCGGCGCGTCGGGCTCGGAGCGTCCCTCCGCCATGAGCATCTCGAGGGCCGAGGCCGCCCGGTTCCGCACTGCCGGCGAGAGGCGGGGCTCCTTGAGGAGCTCCATGATCCGCTGGTGGGCCAGGGCGCGGGCCTCCGGGTCGCCCTTGTGGAGTGCCGCCTGGGCGAGCTCCAAGCCCAGCTTGAGCTCGTCCACCTCGTCGGTGGCGACCTCGCCACCCAGCCTCTCCAGGAACGCCGCTGCCTGGTCCCACGCCTGGCGGACCAGCAGCTCGTCGAGCATGTCCCGTCTCCGGGTCTGCAGGTGGGACTGGGCCTGCGCCAGCAGCTCGTCCACCTGCTTGACCGGGATCTTGCCGAACGGCAGCAGGTGCGGCTTCTCCTCGAGCAGGCGCTGGCACATTCCGGCGACGTAGCTCCACTGGGGCATGTCCCGCTGGGCCATGCCCTGGGCGCGCTGCCAGATCTCCTTGGCCTTGCGGTCGGGACGGGTGCGACCCTTGCGCTGGTTCTCGTCGAACTGCGCCGCGACCACGCGCAGGCGCACCAGGAACGCGTCGGCGTCGTCCGGACGGTGCTCCGGGTCGCCCAGACAGTCCTGCAACAGCTCGTCCATGGCGGCGGGCAGGAAGTCGGCGCTCTCGCACAGCTCCTCGTAGCCGACCCAGGGCGAGCAGATGGTGCCCCGGAAGAGCTCGTAGGCGAGGAGCGCGAGCTGGTAGACGTCGGCCCGCGGCCCGAGCACCGCCCAGTCCCCCCGGAGCAGCTCCGGGGCGGCGTAGGGCGAGGTCTGCCACCGCACGCCCAGCAGCTCCTGGGCACTGCGACGCAGCTCCGGGCCGAGCCCGAACCCCACCAGGCGCACGGCGTTGCCCTTGCCCAGCAGGAGGTGGTCGAGACGCACGTCGAGGTGGCACAGCCCGGCCCGATGCAGCTCCGCCACGCCGTTGGCCGCCTGCTCCAGGAATCGGAGCGCCTCCTCGGGAGCCAGTCCCGAGCCGCTCACATCCTCGTCCTGACCGCTGCGGTCCACGTAGCGCTCGAACGAGAGCTGCTGCGAGAAGCGGGAGCCCGAGACGAGGTCCCGGAGGCTCCGTCCCTCCACCCACTCCATGGCCACGGCCCACCAGGGCAGCGCCTGGCCCAGCACGGCAACGGGCCCCATGTCGAAGACCTTCACCGCGAACTCGCCGGCCACCCCGGCCAGCTTCTCCAGCTCCTCCTCGAAGAGCCGCTGGGCGACGTCCGTCGCAACCAGCTCGGGGTGCATCATCTTGAGCGCCCGTAACGTGTTGCTGGGCTTGTGGAGGACCTTGAGCACGCAGCCGTGGTCGCCTTCGGCCACGAGCCCCCGCAGCTCCAGCTCGCCCGCCACGTCCAGGGGCTGCCCGATCTCCATGTGAGTGAACACTGCGAATGCCGACGAGAAGGTCGTGACTCCGGCACCCTTCCCGCTCTTCTTGCCTGCCCGGGCAACGCTGCTCATTCTGTCCTCCTACCAACACCGCAAGCTGGGCGAAGTATAGCGCAAGCCAGGATGTCCTTCCCCGCCAGCAGGCCAGGGGCGGTCTTGCCGCTGGCCCCCGGTGCCGCTAAGCTCCCTCCCCATGAGCGAGCGGAGCCCCCTCCATGTCAGTGTCCTCGGTGTCGGCCACCTGGGCCGGCATCACGTGCGGCTGGCCCGCACTCTTCCAGGCTGGTCGTGCGTCGGCGCCTGGGACCCCGACCGGCAGCGCCTCGAGACGGTCTGCGGCGAGCACGGGGCCACACCCCTGGCCAGCATCGAGGAGGCCATCGAGAGGTCCCAGGCGGTGGTCATCGCCTCGCCGACGGTCACCCACTGCGAGCTGGCCCTGGCCTGCCTGCGGGCCGGCCGGCACGTCATGGTGGAGAAGCCGATCGCCGCGACGGTGGCCGAAGGTGAGCAGATGGTGGCGGAGGCCAGGCGTGCCGGAGTGGTGCTGGGAGTCGGGCACGTGGAGTTCTTCAACCCGGCGGTGCAGGCGGTGCTGGCTCGCCAGCCACGGCCGCGCTACCTGGAAGCCCAGCGCCTGTCCCCGTTCACCGCGCGCTCCCTCGACATCGACGTGGTGGTGGACCTCATGGTGCACGACCTGCAGATCGTGCAGGCACTCAACCAGCACGCCCCGATCCGCGAGGTGCGGGCGGTCGGGGTGCCGGTCCTGACCGGCAAGGTGGACCTCTGCAACGTCCGTGTGCAGTTCACCAACGGGTGCGTCGCCAACCTGACCGCGAGCCGGGTCTCCTCGGAGCGGGTGCGCAAGCTGCGCCTCTTCGAGCCTGATGCCTACTTCTCCATCGACTACGCCGAGCAGGCCGTCTCGTCCTACCGCCTGGTGCGGGGTGGCGCCCAGGCGCAGATCGAGCCAGTGGACATCGCCTTCGACAAGGCCGAGCCGCTGGCCGCCGAGCACCTGTCGTTCCAGCGCGCCTGCCACGGGGAGGCCGGCGCCTTCGTGGACGGCACCGCGGGCACGGCCGCCCTGTCCGCCGCCATCGCCGTCGTCGACGCCATCGCGTCCGGGCTGTGAGCGACTGGCACCGCGCCCGGCTCCGGCCCCCGGATGGCCCGGGCTGGGCGGACAGGGGGAGCCCGTGAGTATCGACCAGCACCTCCGGACCCTGCGCATCCTGTGGGTCGCATTTCTCGTCAGCCTCGGGACCTACGCCGCCCTGGCGTTCGCTCTGCCTGCGCCCGCGGAGGCCCCAGCCGACCGGCACGCCCCCCTCCTCTGGGCCCTGGGCCTCGTTGCGGCCATCGACCTCCTGACCGTGATGCCGGTGTTCAAGCTCATGCTCGCCCGCGCAACCCGGGACGGCGCCAGCGCCGCCGTCGAGCCGGTGCTGCGCATCCATCAGGCCGCCTTCGTCGTGGCTCTCGCGCAGGTGGAGGCTGTCGGCGTGCTCGGCCTGGTCCTCGTCTTCGTCTCGTCCCGTCGGGACTGGTTCTGGCTGTTCCTGGGGGCCGCGACACTCGGCATGCTGATCCTCGTCCCCCGCCGCGCCCAGATCGAGGCCCTCCTCGGACGCCCCGCTCCCCTGACTCGACCCACTGAACCCACCTGACCCCCAGCCACCTCCCAGCAATTCAGCGCATCAGCGAATCAGCATGTCAGCAGAGACGGCCCCCGGCGGGCACCGGTCTGCCAGGACGCCCGATCTGCTGAGGTGCTGATCCGCTGATTCGCTGATCCGCTGCGATCAGTGATGCAGGCGGAGCTTCTTCTGGAGCGTGCGGATGGCACGCTTGAGCATCGGAGAGCGGCGCTCGATCCACTCCAGGAGCCGCCGGAAGAACAGCACGTCGGGCGACAGGAGCAGGGCGCCGAGGCCGATGAACAGCCACCCCTGGAGGACAGGGAGGAAAAGCCCGGCGACTCCCAGGAACAGGAAGCCCCAGCCCGCGACGTGGCGAAGTACGCTCTTCATTGGACCAGTCACAGCACGACTCGGGGGTGATTCTATTCCGACAGATTGCGAGGCGGAAGTGTCCACGCTCACCAATACGGACGGCCCCAGGTGAAAGTTCAGGGTGCCGGGACGCGGCCGCCGGCAAGGTGAGGCGCGATCAGCGCCAGCAGCTCGGGCTGCACCTGGGGTCCGCCGGCCACGATGTTGCCGTGGGCGAAGACGTCTTCCCCGCCAGCGAGGTTGGTCACGACGCCTCCCGCCTCCCGGACCAGCAAGGTGCCGGCTGCGATGTCCCAGGCCGAGAGACCGAACTCGAAGAAGGCGTCGAAGATCCCCGCCGCCGTGTGGGCCAGGTCCAGCGCCGCCGCGCCCGGCCGGCGCAGCGCCCCGGCGAGGAGAAAGGCATCCCGGAACACGGCAAGGTACTCGTCGAGGTAGGGCATCACCCGGTAGGGGAACCCCGTCGTCACGAACCCGCCCGCCAGGCCGGCGCGTCGGCTCGCCTCGAGAGGGGTGCCGTTGCAGAAGGCCCCTCCACCCAGCACGGCGGTGAACGTCTCGCCTCGCATCGGGTCGTGGACGACACCGAGCTCGATCCGGCCCTCGGCCACCAGCGCCAGCGACACCGCGAAGTGCGGGAACCCCCTCACGAAGTTGAGGGTGCCGTCCAGGGGATCGAGAACCCACCGGACCGTGGCATCACCGGATGCCCCCTGCTCCTCGGCCAGCATGCCCAGATCGGGGGCCCGGGCCCGAAGGAAGCTGACGATGGCAGCCTCGGAGGCCTGGTCGGCCGCCGACACGAAGTCGTTGCGGGACTTCTCGCTCACCTCGCCGGCCCGAAGCCTCCGGAAGAAGCGCTGCAGCACGCCACCGCCGAGCTCCGCGGCGCTGATCGCCAGCGCGAGCAGCTCCCTCGCCGCGCCGGGCGGAATTGTCATGGCCCCCCCGGGGGTTTGCCCACTCGAATGGGGCTCATGGATGACCGCATCGCGCCGCCCGAGCAGCTCGCACACATCGAGCTGATGGTCAGTGTCACGGCGCAGGTGCTGGCGGAGGACCTGGACCTGACGTTCTGCGAGGCGCTCCGCCTCGTGGATGCGGCACGGGTCGCCGTCCTGCGCCTCTTCCCCGACCAGCGCGAGGCCTTCGATCGCGTGGTCCGCCCGCGACTGGATGCGCTCATCGAGGCGCGGTTCGGGCTGCCGCCGCCGTCGGGACCCAACTGACGGTGCCCTCGTACTCCGGATAGGTCGGCATCACATCCTGGTGTGGCTGGTCCTCGAGCTGGAGCACCAGCTCCTCTCCCTCCTTGACCTCGACACCAGGCACCGTGAC
This sequence comes from Thermoanaerobaculaceae bacterium, assembly GCA_025456225.1. Classification (GTDB taxonomy): domain Bacteria; phylum Acidobacteriota; class Thermoanaerobaculia; order Thermoanaerobaculales; family Thermoanaerobaculaceae; genus JAAYVZ01. Next base: position 119 of record JALOLB010000015.1, on the reverse strand, counting down.
ATCGAGCGGTGTGGCCCTCTCCGCCTGGGGAGGGATCCTCGAGACGTCCAGGGTCAGGGGCCTGGTCACCCTCGTCGTGCCGTCGAAGTACCGGACATGCATCAGCATGGTGAGCCTCG
>JALOLB010000395.1 GCA_025456225.1 Thermoanaerobaculaceae bacterium | reverse complement strand
GACGGCGACAGCTCCGCCTCCCGGAGCGGCGAAGGTGGGAGCGACGGCGGGACGAAGATCTCCTCGAACCGCGGGGGGGACACCCTTACCTCGTCGGACGGCCCCTGCCCGGGCTCCGGGGGATCGACGGGGAGTGGGGGTTGGCCCGGCGAAGGCTCGTCCTGCCGCGTCACGTCGGGATGGTAACACGGCCCCTACCACCACCCACCCGGGGGAGAGGATAGAGGGGAGAGGGGAGAGCAGGCCAGGCAAGAACCTGGCCTTGGACCCGGACCTGGACCCCGATGACGGCAGAACGGCAGGAAGAACCCTGTACAACCCAGCCTGTTCGGAACTCCCTCGGGAGCGCCATCGACCGCTCGGTCAGGGTCCAAGCCCAGGTCCAGGTCGAGGCTGGGATCTTGAGGGCGCGCAGGTCGGCGTCAACGACTCTCTCCCCTCTCCCCTCTCCCCTCTCCCCTGCCTCTCAGGAGCTCAGCTTCTCCCAGTCGGACTCGTCGGCGTCCGTGGCGATCGCGAGACCGCCGTCGCAGCCGGCAAAGATCGGGTCCTTCACCGCCTGGACCCTCCCGCCGCCGATCTCCTTCAGGGCCTCCTGGAGCGCCTTGTCGAGGCCTGCGATGCCCGAGCTGCCACCGGCCAGGATGACGTTGCCACGGACCTTCTCCTGGTACTCGGGGTCGACGCGCGCGATGAGGTCGACCATCGTCTCGGCGACCGGCGGCACCAGCCCTTCGCAGGCAGTCCGCAGCTCCTCGGTGATGTCGAGCTGGGTCGGCTTGCCCTTGATCGGCGCGGTGACCAGCACGGGCGCCTTGGCCTTGCCCACGAACGCCGCCTTCTCCTTCCACTCGCGCACCATGAACAGCGAGAAGTTGGCTTCGGGGTGATGGGCCTGAATGAGCTTGAAGAGCTGCTCGTCGACCCAGTCGCCGGCGTTGAGGAGCGTGCGCTGGTCACTCTCGGTGGGGTAGCGGCCGTTCATGACGCAGAGATCCGTCGTGCCGGCGCCGATGTCGATGATCAGGGCGTGCAGGAGCGCGTCCACGGCGTACGCGACGGAGAACGGCTCGGACACGATCAGCAGCCCGTCCACGAGCCCCTTCATGACGTTGCGAAGCTGCTGCTTGGAGACCCGCAGGGCCTCGGCCGGGACACCCACGACGGCGCGCACCCGGGCACTTGGCTTCGCCTCGTCCTCGACCCCGACCAGCGACAGGAGGTGCTTGAGGAGCTGCCGCACCGCCTCGGCGTCCCGCTCCGACCCTTCCTTCAGGAGTCCCCGCTCGAGCGGCCGCCGGAGGTCGAGCATCGAGCGGTTCTCCAGCGCTTCCCTGCCCACGAGGACGGACCGCTTGAGGATCTTGCGAGCCACCATGTCCACCGGCCACCCCACGTAGCTGTCCACGACATGGCGCTGACCGTTGGAGGCCGAGACGGCGCTCCGGGAGGTGCCGAGGTCGATTCCCACATACAGGATGCCGTTGGTGTCCGTCATGCCGCTAGCTTCCTTTCTCGTGCTTGGGGCCTTGTGTCCGGGCATAGCTCACGATACCAGCAAACAGCGACCGTGCAATCAGGCGCCGATACCCGGGGTCGGCCAGGAGCCGGGCCTCCTCCTGGTTGGAGAGGCACGACACCTCCGCCAGCACCGCCGGCATCTCGGTCGCGACGAGGACGATGAAGGGCGCCCGCTTGACGCCGCGGTCGACGAGCCGCGGGTTCGAGAGCGACAGGGACTGGTACAGCTTGCCGTTGACGGCCTCGGCCAGGAGCCTCGACTCGTCCTGGCGGATGTCGGCGTAGATCCCCTCCAGCACGCGCTTGAGGTCGGACAGCGAGTACCCGGCGTTCTGGTTCTCGGCCGCGGCGAGCTGGGTCAGGAACGGGTCGTCGGTGGGCCCCAGGTAGTACGTCTCGACCCCCCGGGCCTTCTGGTTCGGAATCCAGTTGACGTGAATCGACATGAAGAGATCGCCGGCGGAGGCGTTGGCGAAGGCGGCGCGCTGGTCGAGGGCGACCGCCTCATCGCGCTCACGCGTCAACAGCACCGCAAAACCCTGGTCGGCCAGGAGGTTGCGCAGTCGGAGCGCAACGTCGAGAGCGATCTCCTTTTCCGCGAGGCCACGTGGGCCGATGGTCCCGAAGTCGTGCCCGCCGTGGCCCGGGTCGAGCACGACGGTACGCACTGGCAGGGGCAGGGCGGCACGATTGAGGGGTCCCGGCGCCTCGAAGCGCTGCGCACCGGCCGACCCGTTGCCTTGCCAACCGCCACTCCCGCGGTCGGCGAGAGGCTCCACAAGGGGGACCAGCTCCGCGGACCGCTCCAATCCGCCGGAGACCCCGCCCCTGCCCAGCACCCATCCCGGGTCGAGCCCAGCCGCCAACCCGACGAGCACGAGAACCCCCAGGAAGGCACCGGGGATCACCAGCAGGAGACCACGCCGCACCCACCTGCGGAGGGTTTCGTGCCTCCGGCGCTGCACCGTCGGAGGCCGGCCGTCGATGGTGGCCAGGTTCTCCTGCACCATCTGACGAAGAAGCCGCTTCCGCACGCGATCGGGTGCCGCCATCGAATGGCAATGGTAGCAGCTCGCCCCTTCCGCCCACCCAGGCCTCAGGTTCTCCGCCCGCCCACCCAACCGGCCTCAGGCCTCAGGAATGACAGGCCTCAGGTTCTTCCCCCTCCCACCCACCCGGGCCTCAGGTTCTCCGCCCGCCCGACCGACCGGCCTCAGGCCTCAGCTCCCCCACCCACCCAGCTCTGTCTTGTGGTGCCTGAGGCCTGAGGTCTGAGGCCTTGCGGTCACGTCCCGTCAAGTGGTGTATGAAGGCCATGGCGCCGGTTGGAGTCAGGCGATAGCAGACAGGCTCACCTCCTTTGGGAGAGTGGTTTGGTGGAT
>JALOLB010000394.1 GCA_025456225.1 Thermoanaerobaculaceae bacterium | reverse complement strand
GCCCGGCTGGATTCGAACCAGCGACCTCATCCTTATCAGGGATGCGCTCTAACCAACTGAGCTACGGGCCCGGCGGCGCGGGAGTGTATCAAACGCCCTGAGAAGCGGCACCCGTACAATTCTCCTGCGGGGATGTAGCTCAGTCCGGCAGAGCACCTGGTTTGCATCCAGGGGGTCAGGGGTTCGAATCCCCTCATCTCCACGGTGGGTTGGTGGGTGGCGGGTCGCGAAAGGGCCTCTTAGCGTTCAGTAGCCGGCGCTCCGTGCCGATGCTTTGCCTGCCCATCCGAGAAGGAGTTGCGACAGGTGAGTTGGCTGGCGCCGACTCGTTCACTCGCGGAGCAGCCTGTTCGGGCGCAGCTGGTCACGCGCTATGCGGCGGTCCGGCTGTGGGCGGCGTGCGCTGCCCTGCCGCTGTGCCTGGTGGCCTCCTTCGTCTCGGGGCGCGCCGTCGGGTTCGAGTGCGCCATCGTCATCAGCGCACTCCTTGTCCACGCCCTCTTCTACCTTCGCCGCGCCACTGCAGTGGAGTGGGCACTGGTCGTGGACACCACGGTGGTAGGGCTCATTGCGCTCATCTTGCAGCTCCCGGTCGCCGCCGGCATGGGCAGCGCATTCCTCGCCCTCACGGTGAGCATCCTGGCCCAGGGGCGCCGCCGCCGGTGGCTGCTGGTCTACGTTGCCGCCTGGCTGCTCGGAGCCCTCGCCGCGGCCCTGGCCGGCGCCGGGCCGGGGTACAGCGAGACCATGCTCCACCTTCTCACCACCATCACCATTGCGTTCTTCCTCACTTCGATCGCAGCCACGGTGGTGGTGGTGATGGCCGAGCTCGATCGCCGCGACCAGGCCCGCCGCGAAGCCACCCAGCTCCTGTGCGACAGCGAGGAGCGTTTCCGCACCCTGGTGCAAGAGGCCTTCGAGGCGGTGGCGGTGATGGATGCCCAGGGCCGTGTGCAGTACGCCTCCGAGTCCTACGAGCGGGTGACCGGTTTCTCTCGCTCCGACCGGCCCGAGGCGATCTTGAGAGAGCGAATCCACCCCGATGACGTCGCGACCGGCCGCGAGACCATAGACCGGGCATGGCAGCACCCCGGCGAAACCGTCAGATGCCGTTTGCGGGCCCGCCGCGACGACGGGCGATGGCGCAGTCTCGACCTGGCGGTGTCCAACCTGCTGCACAACCCCGCGATCGCCGGCGTGGTCTGCAACCTGCGCGACATCACGGAGCAGGAGCGGGCCGAAGACGGTCTGCGAGCCTCGGAACGACGCTTCCGCGGCGCTTTCGAGAACGCTCCCATCGGCATGGCTCTCCTCAGCCTCCATGGGGACTTCCTCCAGGTCAACCCCGCCCTGGCGGCGCTTCTCGGGTACGCCCCCGAGTCCTTGACTGCCATGAACTGGCGGGAGGTGGACGCGTGCGACCCATCCGGTCCGGACGAGGAGATCGCCGCCCTACTCTCCGAGCGCGCCCCGTTCCGCCAGATGGAACGGAGGCAGCTGCGGGCCGACGGCTCGGCCCGGGAGTGCACGGTGAGCCTCTCCGTGGTGGCGGACGCTCGCCAGCGGCCTCACCATCTCATCATGCAGATGGCCGACGTGACCGCGCTGAAGGAAGCGCAACGCAACCTCGAACAAGCGCTGCGCGCCAAGGACGAGTTCGTAGCTTCGGTGTCACATGAGCTGCGCACCCCCCTCACCGCCGTGATCGGCTTCGGGAGCCTGCTGCGCGCCCAGCCCTCGCCTCTCTCGGCAAAGGAGCGGCAGGAAACGATCGAGGTGCTGACGGCGCAGGCCGGCGAAGTGGCTCGCATCGTCGAGGATCTCCTCGTCGTGGCCCGGTCCGACGCGTCTAACTTGCAGGTCGCCAGGGTGGTTGTCGACCTGCGGGCAGAGGTCACGCGGGTGCTCGAGGGGTGGGTGAACGCCGACGTCGCCCGCGTCGTCGTGGAGAGTGGGACCGAGTACGCCTGCGCGGATGCAAGTCGCGTCCGCCAGATCCTGCGGAACCTCATCCTCAATGCTCTCCGCTACGGAGGGGAGCATATCCGCGTCGCTGCCCACCGGGCCCGCTACGGGGTCAGTGTGGTCGTCGCCGACGACGGCCCCGGCATCCCCGACGAGGCCCGAGAGCGGGTATTCGAAGCGTACCAGCAGGCCCACCGGGCGCCCGGGCTGACTGCCTCCATCGGCATCGGCCTCACGGTGTCGCGTCGGCTGGCCCGGCTGATGGGAGGGGATCTCACCTACCGTTACGAGAACGGTGAGGCGGTCTTCGAGCTGGCACTGCCCGCGGTGGCGTCTTCCGAGGAGAGTGCTGTGCCCCGCCGTTCGGTCGCGCGCTGCCTCTGGGCCGCGTCTGCGCCGCGCTCGTAGTACAGCCCCGCCCGCGCCGGCCGCTGGGCCGACGCGGGCCCGCATTCGTTGCGTTGCACCGGGTCGCTTGCCAACCGGGCTCTCGACTCCGTCCTCCCCTCTCTTGCAGCAGCCGTGGCGGCGCCGCGGTAGGTTGGGCGAGAGCCCACCCGAGGAGCCCGCATGCCCGCCGCCTTCATAGTCGATGCCGTCCGCACCCCCATCGGGAAGCGCAACGGGAGCCTGCGGGGCTGGCACCCGGTGGATCTGTCGGCTCTGGTGGTCGAGGCCCTGGTGAGCCGCACCGGGGTTGACCCGGCGACGGTGGACGACGTGCTCTGGGGCTGCGTTTCCCAGACCGGCGAGCAGGCGCTGAACCTGGGCCGGTGGGTAGCGCTGGCCGCCGGATTGCCCGAGCATGTGCCCGGGGTGAGCCTCGATCGCCAGTGCGGGTCGAGCCAGCAGGCGGTCCACTTCGCCGCCCAGGGCGTCATGGCCGGGGTGTACGACATCGCCATCGCCGGCGGGGTGGAGTCGATGACCCGGGTGCC
>JALOLB010000393.1 GCA_025456225.1 Thermoanaerobaculaceae bacterium | reverse complement strand
GCGATCCCCAGGGAGATCGCCGCCAGGCCGACGCGCTCGATGTCGAGGTTCTTCATCATCGGCCGGATCGCCTCGGCCTCCACCCCCACCAGGTTCTCGACCGGGACGTGGCAGTCCTCGAGCACCAGCTCGCCGGTGGGGGAGGAGCGCATCCCCATCTTGCGCAGCTTGCGGCCCTGGTGGAAGCCCGGGAAGCCCTTCTCGACGATGAACATGGTCAGGCGCCGGTGGGACTCGGCGGTGCGCGCGTAGACCAGGAACACGTCCCCGATCGGCCCGTTGGTGATGAACATCTTGCTGCCGTTGAGGACCCAGCCGCCGTGCTCGCGCACCGCGCGGGTGGCCATGCCGGCGGCGTCCGAGCCCACCCCCGGCTCGGTCATGGCGAGGCCACCCACGAGCCTACCCTCGATGCACCCCGGGAGGTAGCGCTCCTTCTGGCCGTCGGAGCCGTTGTGGGCGACGTTGTGCACGAACAGCAGCGAGTGGGCCAGGTAGGTGAGGGCGGTGCCCGGGTCGACGTAGGCCAGCTCCTCGATCACCGCCGCGGCCGCCACGGCGCCGAGGTCGGCGCCGCCGTACGCCTCGGGGGCGGTGATGCCGAGCAGCCCGAGGTCGGCGAGCTTCCCGAAGATGCCCGGCGCGAGCTGCTCGTGCTCGTCCAGCCCGTCGACGATCGGGGCGAGCTCGCGGGCGGCGAACTGGCCGACCACCTCGATGATCTCGCGGTACTCGTCCTTGGGACCAGGCAGCATCGGCGTCCTCCGGGTGGCGTGGGCTCGGGGCCCGTGTGAGGGCATAACACGTCACCCCGGCCGCGCTCTTCCGCCCCGTGGAGGGAGCCGTGTCAGCCAGGTGCGACAACCGCCAGCACGTCCGGCCCGGCGAGGACCTGCCCCTGGCGCACGCGCACCTCGGCGACCGTCCCGGCGGCGGGGCTCCGGACCTCGAGCTGCATCTTCATGGACTCGACGACGAGCAGCAGCTCGCCCTGGGCGACGGCCTGGCCTGCGACGGCATGCACGGCGATGACGGTGCCGGCCATGGGGGCGCGCACCTCGCCGTTGCCGATCCCTCCGGCCGTACCCGCCGCGACGGCGCGCGGGTCGGTCATGGTCCAGGTCTCGCCCCAGGCCGACACGGCCATCCGGGACGGAGTCAACCGGGTTGCCACCACGGTGCTGCGGGATGGAACCCCGGCGCCGGCCCGGGCCAGGAGCTCGCGCAGCGCCGGCGAGCACGCCGGACAGGGCGAATGCTCGCCCCGAAGCGCCGCGGTCAGAGCCTCGCCCGAGACGTGCAGGGTGCCCTCGCCGTCCGCGGCGGTGACCTCGACGCGCCGTGGGCGGCCAGCCGGGAACGACGGGAACCCCTGGGCCTGGGCCGCGAAGCGCGCCACGTGGTCCCCCGCCCACTCGGGCCCTGCACCGGCCAGGGCGCGCGCCACCTCCCGGGCGAAACCGGGGCTCCCGAGCAGCGCGTCGAGGGCGGGCGGCACCCGCTGGGCCGTCAGCTCGTCAATGTGCTGGCCGACCCAGGCCGTCGAGATGCGCCCGGCGCGCACGTCGGGGTGGAGGGTGAGGGCGTGGAGGAACGGCAGGTTGGTGCCGCAGCCGTGGATGACGAACCCCTCCAGCGCCCGGGTCATGCGGTCGAGGGCGGTGGCGCGGTCGGGCCCGTGCACGACGAGCTTGGCGAGCAGCGAGTCGAACGCCGTGGTGACGACGCTGCCCTCGCCGATGCCGGAGTCGACGCGCACGCCCTCCCCGACCGGCTCCCGGTAGCGGCGGACCGTCCCCGGCGCCGGCAGGAAGCCGGTGCGTGGGTCCTCGGCCAGGATGCGGGCCTCGAATGCCTGTCCCCGTGGCTCCGGGAGGTGGAAGCGGTCGGGGTGCCCGAACCCCGCCGGCCACGATCCCTCCGCCAGCTCGAGCTGCGCGTCCACCAGGTCGACGCCGTACACGCACTCGGTCACCGGGTGCTCCACCTGGAGGCGGGTGTTCATCTCCAGGAAGTAGAAGCGGCCGTCCTCGTCGAGGAGGAGCTCGACGGTGCCGGCGCCCCGGTAGGAGGCGGCGCGCACCAGCGCCAGCGCCGCGCGCCCCATCGCCTCCCGCAGCTCGGGAGCCACGACGGCGGAGGGAGCCTCCTCGAACAGCTTCTGGTGGCGGCGCTGCAGGGAGCACTCGCGCTCCCCCCAGAACACGCCGCCGCCCCGGCCGTCCCCGAACACCTGGATCTCCACGTGACGCGGCGCCGGCAGGTAGCGCTCCACGAACACCGTGCCGTCGGCGAAGGCGGCGCGGGCCTCCTCGGCGGCGCGCGCCACCGCGGCGGGCAGCTCGACGGCGTCGGCGGCGAGGCGCATCCCCTTGCCGCCACCTCCGCCCGAGGCCTTGACCAGGAACGGCGGGTGGATGCCCCGGTGGCGCAGCTCCGCCTCCCAGCTTCCGGCGGGAAGGGTCGCGAGCTCGGAGGACAGCAGCGCCGGCAGGGTCGGCACGCCCCGGGTCGCGGCGAGGTGGCGCGCCCCCTCCTTCCCGCCCAGGGCGCGCATGTTCTCCGGCGTCGGGCCCACGAAGCCGATGCCGGCCGCCTCGACCGCGGCGGCGAAGGCGGCGTTCTCGGAGAGGTACCCGTAGCCCGGGTGCAGGAGGTCGGCCGCCCAGGCCTTCGCGGCGGCGACAATGGCCTGCCCGTCCAGGAACGACCCCACCTCCAGGACCTCGTCGGCCTCCCGCCGCACCAGGGCTGTGGGGTCCGCCGGGGTCGAGACGACCGCCACCCGGTACCCACGGGCGCGCGCCGCCCGCAGGATGCGGCGGGCGATCTCGCCCCGGTTGGCGATGACAAGGCGCCTCACGGCCGGCCACCCGCCCGGCCAGGGGAGAGGGGAGAGGGGAGAGGGGAGAGGGG
>JALOLB010000392.1 GCA_025456225.1 Thermoanaerobaculaceae bacterium | reverse complement strand
CCCCGATGCCGCCCGCCTTGCGGCGCGCCGGATCGGTGGCCTCGTGGTGGTCAAGGCGCAGGTGAAGGTCGGCGGCCGCGGCAAGGCCGGCGGCGTCAAGCTGGCTGACGGGGAGGACGAGGCCAGCGCACGTGCTGCTGACATCCTCGGGATGGACATCAAGGGCCACACGGTCCACAAGGTCCTGATCACTGAGGCCGCCGAGATCGCCGAGGAGTACTACGTCTCCTTCCTGCTCGACCGGGCCAACCGCACCTTCCTGGCCATGGCCTCGGTCGAGGGCGGGGTGGAGATCGAGCAGGTCGCCAAGGACAACCCCGAGGCGCTGGCGATGATCCGGGTCGACGCCCTCGAGGGATGCCCGCCGGAGAAGGCGCGTGAGATCGTCGCGGCAGCCAGGTTCCCGGCCGAGGTCGCCGACGCGGTGGCCGACGTGCTGGTGAAGCTCTGGGCGGTGCTGGTCGGGGAGGACGCCACGCTGGTCGAGGTCAACCCGCTGGTGAAGACCACCGACGGACGGGTGCTCGCCCTGGACGGCAAGGTCTCCCTGGATGAGAACGCGCACTTCCGGCACGCCTCGCACGCCGACCTGGTGGACACCGCGAACGCCGATCCGATCGAGCTGCGGGCCAAGGCCTTCGACCTCAACTACGTCAAGCTCGACGGTGAGGTCGGGATCATCGGCAACGGCGCGGGCCTGGTCATGTCCACCCTCGACGTCGTGGCCTACGCGGGTGAGGAGTTCGGTGGCGTGCGCCCGGCCAACTTCCTGGACATCGGCGGTGGTGCGAGCGCCGAGGTGATGAGCAACGGCCTGGACATCGTGCTGACCGACCCGTCGGTGAAGTCGGTGTTCGTCAACGTCTTCGGCGGGATCACCTCCTGCGTGGAGGTCGCCAACGGTGTGAAGCTGGCACTGGCGATGCTGGCCGAGGCCGGCAAGCCGGTCGACAAGCCCCTGGTGTGCCGGATCGACGGCAACCGGGCGGAGGAGGGCCGGACCATCCTGCGGGACGCGCAGATACCCGGTGTGGAACTGGTCGAGACGATGGACGAGGCCGCCCGCCGGGCGGCGCAGCTCGCGGCGGGGAAGTGAGGTAGGACCATGGCGATCTTCCTTGATGGCGACTCGCGCCTGATCGTGCAGGGGATGACCGGCTCGGAGGGCATGAAGCACACGACGCTGATGCTGGCCGCCGGGTCGAACATCGTCGGCGGGGTGAACCCGAAGAAGGCCGGCCAGACGGTGGCCTTCCCGGGAGTGGAGCTGCCGGTCTTCGGCACCGTGGCTGAGGCGATGGCCGCCACCGGTGCCAACGTCTCGGTGGTGTTCGTGCCCCCGGCCGGCACCAAGGGGGCGGTGACTGAGGCCGTCGATGCCGGGATGCCGCTGGTGGTGGTCATCACCGAGGGGGTGCCGGTGCACGACACGGCCGCGTTCTTCCAGGATGCGACCAACCGTGGCACGACCCGGATCATCGGCCCGAACTGCCCGGGGATCATCACCCCGGGTGTGAGCAACGCGGGGATCATCCCGGCCTCGATCTCCGGACCCGGCCCCATCGGCCTGGTCAGCAAGTCCGGCACCCTGACGTACCAGATGATGTACGAGCTGCGCGACATCGGGTTCTCGACGGCCATCGGAATCGGTGGTGATCCCATCATCGGGACCACCCACATCGACGCCCTGGCGGCCTTCGAGGCCGACCCGCAGACCGAGGGGATCGTGATGATCGGCGAGATCGGCGGCGACGCCGAGGAGCGGGCAGCCGCGTTCATCGCCGAGCACGTCACCAAGCCGGTGGTCGGCTATGTGGCGGGGTTCACCGCACCCGAGGGCAAGACCATGGGACACGCCGGCGCGATCGTCTCCGGCTCGTCGGGCACGGCGCAGGCGAAGAAGGAGGCACTCGAGGCGGTCGGCGTGCGGGTGGGCAAGACCCCCTCGGAGACCGCGCGCCTGATGCGCGAGGTGCTCGGTCGCTGACGCTGCGTGAGGGCCCCGGCCGCGTGCGGCCGGGGCGCGACCACCGTTCACCCACCTGTGTCGGCGACACGCCGGTGCCCGCAGTGGCGAGCAGGCCCGGGTGGGGGAGAATCCCGGGGTGAGTGTGCACGAGCCACTGGAGCGCGACGTCGAGGACGAGGATCGCGCGCAGTCGCGACGACCCGTCGTCGCCGGCGTCGCGGCCGGCTTGTGGGCCTTCCTTGTCGGAGTGGCACTCGTGACCTGCCTGGTCATGGCCGTGTGGGCGGTCTCGCCCAACTCGTCCGGTGATGCCGCGGCCGCCTGGCGGGCCGCCGGCACCGTCTGGCTCGGAGCCCACCAGGTACCGCTGTCGATCGGTGACCGCGAACTCACGCTCCTGCCGTTGGGTGCAGTGCTCCTGGGCCTCCTGCTCACCCGGCACGGCGGCCGGTGGGCGGGGCGGTTGCTGCCTGGTGCGACCCCGGGCGAGGCCCTGGGCATCGTGGTCTCCTGTGCTCTGGTCTACGCCACCGGCGCGGCAGGCGTTGCGTGGCTGGCCACCGGGCCGGGGACCGGTGCCAGCCCGCCGGTGGCGTTCCTGTGGGCCGGCGCAGTCGCCCTCGTGGGGGCCACCTGGGGCGTGGCGCGATCGGCCGCGCTGGTGGATCGGACCCGGGCTCGGGTCTCCGACGGTGCCTGGCGCACGGTCATGGGTGCCGTGGCGGCGGTGGTCGGCCTGTTCGGCGTGGGTGCCGCACTGGTCACGGCCAGCCTCATGCGGCACTTCGGGGAGATCGCCGCAGCCCTCGATGGCTTGGAGGCGGGGTCAGCCGGTGCCCTGGGGCTGACCCTCCTGGGCGTGCTCTGCCTGCCGACGCTGGACATCTGGGCCATGTCCCTCGCGGTCGGGCCCGGCGTCGACCTGGGTTCCTCGGGGTCGCTGAGCGCCT
>JALOLB010000391.1 GCA_025456225.1 Thermoanaerobaculaceae bacterium | reverse complement strand
AGACCCTCCAGGTCGCGGTCTGGCCGGCGGCGCAGATCACTGAGAGCGACTTGTAGTACCTGGCTCGCGTCCCGTCGGGGCAGTAGCTCTCGAGATCGCGAATCCCGTGCGGCTGGGTCGACGAGGGTGAGGACGCATTGACGAAGGAGTAGATGAGCCTCTCTCCGCTCTTGAGCTGGGAATTCGACGTCGTGGCGTTGGCGGGGGTCTCGCAGTCGGTGAAGAGGCGGAAGTAGCAGCTGGAGCTGGTGCCGTCGCTGACCAGCACGACGGTCTGGGTCCACGTGGGCAGCGCCTTGCTCTGCACGGTCTGGGTGGCCGAGATCGTGGTGTAGTACGGCTCGGTCCAGAGCATGGCGGGGACGGCGAGGAGCGCGGCCACGAGGGCCAGCGCGAGGACTCTGCGAATCATCACTTAGGCCTGCCTGTCGTCCTGCTTCGGCATCCCTTCGACCGGGCCGGACGTGTGAACCTCCACGCCCATCATGTAGGCCGACCACAGGGCGGGCTTGCTCTTAAGCAACGTCTGACAGTCCCGCAGCGCCCGCAGCAGAGCCTCGTCGCGGTAGAGCTGGCTCTCGACGTACTCGCCGTAGCTCTCATATGCCTTGGCCTTGGCCTTGGCCTCACCGTCTGCCTTGATCCAGCCGGACAGGGCGAGGAGCAGCGCCGGGAGGGCGGCGAGGATGGCCGTGATGGCGTCGCGCCTTCTCACCAGCCCAGCCCTCCGTACAGCGCGAGGCCCCAGCCCAGCCCGCCTACCTGCTCCACCTGGGCGTGTGACATCACAAAGCCCCTCGGCTCCACGATGGCTTTGGCCCCGAGGATGGGCAGGACGAGGCGAATGCGGGCCTCACCCTTAATCTCCCGGTTGCTAGAGTCCGGGGCGACCTCGCACAGCAGTCTGAGCGGGCCGTGTGCTGCGCTTGCTCGGACGAGGAGCCGGTCCTTGCGCCACAGGCTCGTTTCCCTGTGCGCCCAGTGCGCCCCGATGGATAGCGGGCCGACCCACCAGTCCGCTCCGAGCCGGGTAGACCAGCCGTCTTTGCTCTCCACCTTCGCCGCCGTGGTCAGCCATGCCTCGGCCTCGACTGGGCCTCGACGGTAGTCCGCTGCCGCGTTGAAGGCAGGGGATACCTCGCCCACGTTGCGCGTGGAGCCGAAGCCGACCAGGACGGCGGCGAAGATAAGGGAGAGCATCAGAAGGCGTAGATGTAGCAGGCACCAGTACCGCCGACTCCACCGGCCCCACCAGCCGTGGCACCGCCGCCGCCGCCGCCGCCTCCTCCACCATGCGACCCGCCAGCGCCACCAGCACACCCCGCTCCGTCGCTGTCGTTTCCACCACCTCCACCGCCAAATCCGCCACTGATGCTAGTTCCCGCACTCCCTGCCGCGCCGTCAGTACAGACGGCCCCGGCGTTTCCCTTCGCCCCCCCACCCCCGCCCGTCACGCTGAAAGCCGTCGGCAGCGTTGCGCCACCATCCCCGGCCGCCTGACCCGCCCCGCCTCCAGCGCCACCGCCTCCACCGCCCCAGGCCGAATTGCCACCGCTTCGCCCTGAAGTGTTGAATGGGCCTCCGCTCGCCCCACCATTGACTGCCCACAGACCTGCTGTTACTCCTGTGTTCGCACCCGCTCCTTCAAAGGCAATGCCTCGTGACCCAGCATTTCCGAACGCGCACCCGCCGCTTGTGCTACTAGTCCCCCCAACGACACCGGCTGCACAGATCCCGCCACCTGAGCCGCCGACTCTGGTCGCTGCGCCCGTCCCACCGTGCCCGCCACCACCACCGTAAGCTGAGAGGTATTTACCAAATGTCGAGGTGCCGCCAGCACCGCCGTCCCCACCCGCCCCACCAGCGTTTGATGCCCCAGCCGTCCCGCCCGCTCCAAGCGTCACGGTGACGGTGGCGGGCAGATCGTCTGTATCGAACGTTTGCTCAATCTTGGCTCCACCGCCCCCTCCGGTCCCGCCCTGTCGGGCCGCGTTGTTCCCGCCGTCACCGGCCCCGCCGCCACCGCCGCCTCCGTAGCAGACGACCGTGACGGCCTTGGCATTGGCGGGCTTCGTCCATGTGTATGGCGAGCCAGCGACATCCGTGTAGGCGGTCAGCGAGACCGCACCACCCGCCGGGTAGTAGTTGATGCTCTGCCCCTCCCCAATCAGCGGCAGGCACAGCAGCAGAGCCAGTCCGACAAGCATTCGTCTCTTCATCGCCTCACCTCGTCACTTCTCGAGCCCGTCGCCTGTCCTTTGGCCGCGTCGATGTGCGCCCTTAGCTCGTCGCTGAGCCCGCGGACGGCTCTCGCCAGCTCGCGCTCCTCGGCTTCACCGCGTTCCCACCGCTGCGCGATAAGGGTCGTGCTCCGCCTCACGGCATCCATCGAGTCGACGAGGCGGAGCAGGGTCGTCCTCACCCACTCCCGATCGCCTTCGAGCACGTCGAGCCGGGCCTCGTGCTTGTCGAGGCGCTCCTCGTGCGAGTTGCGAGACTCGATCAGAAGGTGCACGTCGCGGCGAAGCTCGTTGACGGCGCTCATTACGTCCGCGTTCGTGACTCGTGCCGTGTCTGTCATTTGTCGTGCGGGCCCTCGTCCGTGAAAAGCGGGCCCTCGTCCGCAGGGAGGCCCGCGGCTCGGCGCATCTCGACGCGCTGCTGCTCGAGCCACGCCGCGCGCTCCTCGGGCCCCATGTCGCGCGCCTTGAGGCGGAGGGTCCTCGACAGCTCGGCGAGGACGGCCTTCGCCTCCGGCGTGAGCGCGGGCTCGGACCTCGGGTCAGGGTAGCCGAGCGCCACCCACAGCCGATTGCGGGCTGCGTCGACGCGCGAGCGCAGCACGGCGCAGCGCCCCACCCACTCCTCCGGGTCGATCACCAGGTCCGAGGGCTCCGCGGAGAGCCTCTCGAGGATCGACCGATCGGCGTCGAGAACGGCCCGCAGGGCCTCGGCTGTGGCGGCGGCGAGCTCGGCGTCGGCCAGGCGGCGCCGGCGCCGCGCGGAGCCCCGACGGACGGCCCAGGCCCCGACGGCGGGCACCCCAAGGAGCAGCAGCGCCTGCCCCACGTCGAGCAGGCGCTCGGACAGCGCCGGGGCCTGGGGCTCGGCGCTCACGCGGCCTTCTCCTCGCGCAGGCGGATGGTCTGGAGCTCGTGACGGAGCCTGGCGCACGACTCGGCGCACGGGTGGCGCAGGTGGTCCCGCACGTCGGCCCGCAGCCGGAGGAGGGCCCGGCGGAGCTCGTGCGCGTCGTCGCGCGCGGCCTGGAGGCGCAGCTCCGCGGCGATCAGGGCGCTCACCGGCGACCGCCGCGTCCTTCCGCCGCTGCGAATCTGCGCC
>JALOLB010000390.1 GCA_025456225.1 Thermoanaerobaculaceae bacterium | reverse complement strand
CGCCAGCCCCTATTTCGTCCCGGACGACGCCATCGTGCAGGCCCTGCAGCTCGCTGCCTTGCGCGGCGTCGATGTGCGCATCCTGATTCCGGAGAAGGCGGACAGCAGGCTGGTGACCCTCGCAGCCTACTCGTACTTCAACGACGTCAAGGCGGGCGGCGCACGGTTCTACCGCTATCAACGCGGGTTCCTGCACGGGAAGTTCATGCTGGTCGACACCGACGTCGCCACCGTCGGAACCGCCAACTTCGACAACCGGTCCTTCCGGTTGAACTTCGAGATCACGGCCGTGGTTTCCAACGCGGCCTTCGCCGACGAGGTGCGGCGCATGTTCGAGCAGGACTTCAAGGACTCCAGACTGATGGTTCCCGGTGAGCTCGACGCCAAGCCCTTGTGGTTCAGGCTGGCGGTTCGCGTCGCACGACTGCTGGCGCCTCTGCTGTAGGTGTCGAGCCGCCGAGCAGGGGCACCCGTTGCAGGTCGGACGATTCACACGGCCTTGATCCCACGATGGCCACCAGGGACATGCGTGGTCGGAACTTCGACCGACTCAGCACGAACCGGATTGAGGTGAGCAGAGAAGAGAAGACCCTGTGGTCTGCGAACCTCGCGAGGGTGGTAGAGTCTCGTGCACCATCCCGATGCAGACCGGAGTCACGACCCACGCGGAGGCGACAATGACCGGAGAAACGAGCCACGAGGCGGTGGCCGAGACGGCCGAGCAGCAGCGGCTGAACGAAGCCCGCGAGCGGGGGGTCCCCTGGAAGAAGTGGGGGCCGTACCTCAGCGAGCGGCAGTGGGGCACGGTGCGCGAGGACTACAGCGAGAACGGCGATGCCTGGAACCACTTCACCCACGAGCAGGCCAGATCGCGGGCCTATCGCTGGGGCGAGGACGGGCTCGCCGGCGTCTCTGACGACGGGCAGCGGCTGTGCTTCGCCCTCGCGCTGTGGAACGGGTGCGATCCGATCCTGAAGGAACGGCTCTTCGGACTCACCAACAGCGAGGGCAACCACGGCGAGGACGTCAAGGAGTACTACTTCTACCTCGACTCGACACCCACCCACTCCTACATGAAGCTCCTCTACAAGTACCCCCAACGGGGTTTCCCCTACCGCGACCTGGTCGAGACCAACCGGCGGCGAACCCGGGCGGAGCTCGAGTACGAGCTGCTCGACACCGGGGTGTTCGCCGACAACCGCTACTTCGACGTCGTGGTCGAGTACGCCAAGGCGGCGCCCGAAGACCTGCTCATCCTGATCACCGCCCACAACCGCGGGCCCGAGGCATCGCGGATCCACCTCCTGCCCACGCTGTGGTTCCGCAACACCTGGTCGTGGGACGGCGAGGCTCGGCGGCCCATCCTGCGCCGGTCCCCGAACGGCATCGCGGCCTCCCACCCGGAGCTCGGTCGGCTCGACCTGCACTGCGAGGGCATGCCCGAGCTTCTGTTCACCGACAACGAGAGCAACCTCGAGCGGCTCTGGGGCAGGCCCAACCCGAGCCCCTTCGTCAAGGACGCCTTCCACCGCCACCTGGTCGACGGCGAGCCCGGCGCGGTGAACCCGGCCGGGGAGGGCACCAAGGCGGCGGCACGGTACGTCCTCGAGGTGCCGCCGGGCGGCGCGCGGTCGATCCGCCTCCGGCTCGTCGCGGGATCTGAATCGGAGCCTTTCGGCCCCGGCTTCGAGGCCGCCTTCTCGGCGCGGCGCGCGGACTGCGGCGAGTTCTACGCCCGGATCGCCCCCGCGTCGCTGAGCGAGGACGAGCGCCGGGTCCACCGCCAGGCCCTGGCCGGGATGCTGTGGTCGAAGCAGTACTACTTCTTCGACGTCGATCGCTGGCTCAAGGAGCACGAGGCCCACCCGCTGGTCGGAACCTCGCGCCGCAAGGCCCGCAACGCCGAGTGGTTCCACATGTTCAACGGCGACATCATCTCCATGCCCGACACCTGGGAGTACCCCTGGTACGCCGCCTGGGATCTCGCCTTCCACGCCCTCGCGCTCGCGCTGGTCGACTTCGACTTTGCCAAGGACCAGCTCCTGCTGATGCTCCAGAACCTCTACAGCCACCCCAACGGGCAGATCCCGGCCTACGAGTGGAACTTCAGCGACGTCAATCCGCCGGTCCACGCCTGGGCGACGCTCAACCTCTTCAAGATCGAGCGCGACCTCGGCCGCGAGGACCTCGAGTTCCTGGAGCGCTCGTTCCACGGCCTGACCCTCAACTTCAACTGGTGGGTCAACCGCAAGGACCCGGAGGGTCGCAACGTCTTCGCCGGCGGATTCCTCGGCCTCGACAACATCGGCGTCTTCGACCGCAGCGCGCCGCTGCCGACCGGCGGCTCCCTCGAGCAGGCGGACGGCACCGCGTGGATGGCCTTCTACTGCCAGAACATGATCGAGATGGCGCTGATCCTCGCCGACCACGACCCCCGCTACGAGGAGGACGCCTTCAAGTTCCTCCAGCACTTCATGTGGATCGCCTACGCGATGGACCGCATCGGCGAGCACAACGACGAGATGTGGGACGAGGAGGACGGCTTCTACTACGACGTCCTCCGCCTCCCCGACGGCTCGGCCTCCCGGCTCAAGGTCAGGTCGATGGTCGGCCTGCTCCCGTTGTGCGCCTCGACGATCTTCGAACCCGGCGTGCTCACCTCCCACCCGCGGCTCGTGGAGCTGATCGAGCTCTTCCGCTCCCGGCACCCGGATGTGGTGGCCAAGGTCGCCCCGACGGAGCACGGTTACCTCGGGCACGGAGGCCGCCGGCTGCTCACCACCCTCACCCGCGACAAGCTGGTGAGGGTGCTCGGCTACCTCCTCGACGAGGACGAGTTCCTCGGGCCCTTCGGAATCCGTTCGCTCTCCAAGCACCACCTCGAGCACCCGTTTCGCTGTGTCGTCAACGGCAGTGAGCTCGCGGTG
>JALOLB010000389.1 GCA_025456225.1 Thermoanaerobaculaceae bacterium | reverse complement strand
TCGACAGCGCGAGAATCGATGGCGTGGCGGTCCGGGCGGCCGACCTGGCCGGGGCGTGCGAGGCGCGTCCAGTGGCGCTGGGGGTGGAAGGCGCGAGCGGGCCCGGCGAGCCGCCGGGTCGGCTCGCGCCGGGGACGGGGTCGCGGGTGCGCACCGGTGCGGCGATGCCGAAGGGTGCGGACGCCGTTGTCGCCATCGAGGACCTCCGGGACGAGTGTGCAAGCGCTTGGTTCGTCCGGACGGTGGGTGCAGGGTCCGGGGTGGAGCCGGCCGGCAGCGATGTGCCCGCGGGTGCCCTCTTGCTGGAGCAGGGGGAGGTCGTGTCGCCCCGACGCGCTGCGCTGCTGGCCGCCCTGGGGTTCGCCTCGGTGCAAGTCCACCGTCGGCCGCGGGTGGCCATCCTGGTGACCGGCAGCGAGCATGCGCCGGGAGCCGGGGTTCCGCCATCCAATGGTGTGTTGCTGGCGGGGCTGGTGGAGGAGGCCGGAGGCGCCGTGACCCGGCTGGAGTGGTGCCCGGACGACGAGGCGGTCATCGCCCAGTGGCTTCTCGAGCCTGCACCCAGCGACCTCGTGCTCACCAGCGGCGGCACCGGCCGCAGCGCCGCTGATCGCATGCCGGCGGCACTCGGGCTGGCAGGGGCCGAGCCGCTGTTCCGGGGCCTCGCGGTACGGCCCGGACACACGACGCTCGCGGCGCGACTGGGAGTCCGCCCGGTCGTGGCGCTGCCCGGCACGCCGGCAGCCGCCGCCGTGGTCTTCGAGCTCCTGGTCCGCCCGGCGCTGCGCCGTCTCAAGGGTGTGACCCCGGGGCCGGAGACCTGGGAGCTGTCTCTGACCGCCGCCATTCCGGCCGGCAGGCCAGGCCGGCGGATGGTGTGGGGATGTCTCCGTTGGACCGGCGCCTCACTGGCCGTGGAGCCCCTGCTCGGGCCAGCCGCTGGCCCGACCCTTGCCGCCGCCCTCGGCGACGTGCTCGTGGACCTCCCGGACGGCGGGAGCCCGGTGCCGCTCGGCTCAGGGGTGACCGTTTTTCTGGCGGGTTCCCACCTCCCGGCTCGCTGAGAGCACCAGCCCGACCTGCGATCCGGAGCTGCCTGTCTTCCATGTACGATATTCATCTCAATAAAGTTATGGCGTCACAACCGGCTCTTTTTTGAGATTATGTATCGTTGCACAAACATATTGACATTAACACTAAAGGCGAATACACTTGCACGGTAATAGAGCCGAGATCGAAGCTCGGCGTTTCTCGGGGCGAGCAAGTGAACGAAGGCACAAGGGCATGAATCAGAGGGCAAGCGGACGGGACGACTCGAGGTGCCGTCCGAGGGGAGGCCGAGGATGCGACGAGTGGGAATGCTGGCAACGGTGGCGACGGTACTGACCCTGGCTGCGGGCCTGGCACTGGCGGCCGGCAGCGACTCAAAGGGCAAGTTCTACTTCAAGAAGTCCTGCAAGACCTGTCACACCAAGGGTGCCGAGGGCGGCGAGGTGACGCCGCTGACGAAGACCCAGGAGCAGTGGAAGCGGTACTTCACCAAGGGCCTCCACAAGAAGGGCAGCCAGAAGCTGACCGACGTGGTGCCGGCCGAGCAGCTCCCCGAGGTTCAGCTCTTCCTCGTCAACCACGCGGCCGATTCGCCGCAGCCCGAAACCTGCGGCTGACATCGCAGGACCGGGGCGCCGCCGCTGGTTGGCTGAGGCCCCGACGGGCGGACCTCGCGTGGGGATGAGAGGCAGGACGGAGGCGATGATGCGGCGAGCATCCCATCTTCAGGTTCTTGCAGTCGCGGCGGCAGCGATTGTGGCCCAGACCGGTGTGTCGGCCATCGCTGGGGAGAGCGCTCCAGCTCGCCTTGTGGTAACGACCACCACCGCTGACTTGGAGGCGATCACCCGGCGGGTCGGCGGCGGCGAGGTCGCCACCGTCCACCTTTTTCGGGGCTGCATCTTGCGCCCGGACCTCGCTGTCGAGCCTGCCGCGATGAGCCGCCTCCTTGAGGCGGATGCGGTGGTCTGGAGCGGCTTCTTCGGGGAGTCGAGCGCCGTCCACGCAGCGATCCGAGCCTTGCCCGCCGAGCGGCGAGGCGAGCTGGGCCAGCCCTTCTGGATCGACGTGTCGCGCGACACAGCCCGTGTCAACGTGCCGGTGTCGTCCTGTGAGGCGTACGTCGATGTCCAGTTCATGCACGGCAACCCTCTTGTCTGGCTCAACCCAGGGAACGGTCCGGCGATCGCGCGGAACATCGCGGAGGGGCTCGCTCGTTTGAGACCGGAGCGCGGTGAAACGTTTCGCGCCAACGCCGAGGTCTTCGCTCGGGAGGTCAGCGACCGCATCGAGGTCTGGCGTCGTGACCTGGCTGGCCTCGCCGATGTGAAGGTCTTCTTCACCCATTGCGGGTGGTCGAACCTCGCGCGGCTGGGTGGTCCGACCTTCATCACCTGCCGCAAGACGCCGGGCTCACTTCCCCCGGCCGAGCTGCTTGCCGGGCAGCTTGCCGAGCAGGGTGTCGACGTGATCGTCCTCGACCCCAGCGCCCCGCCCGAATATGGCGAGGCATTCCGGCGCCGCACGACGGCGCGGGTCCTGACGGTGCCGTCCTCGCTGTCGGAGCTCCCCGGCGCTACCGAGTACGCGGAGCTGTTCGACAACCTCGTCAGACGCCTCCGGGAGGCGCAACCAGCACCCAAGGGTGACGAGGCCACGCCAAGGAGGACGCCGTGAGTGCCCCGGTCTCGCGCCGTGCCGTGCTGCGGGGTGCCATGGGTGCGGCCGCGGCGGCCGCGCTGGCGCCCCACCTCGGCTGCGCCAGGTTCCTCAGGAAGCGTGGCGCGGGCTCCGGGGAGACGCGCGAGGTCCCCACCGCCTGCGAGGTGTGTCCCAACAAGTGCGCGGTGCTGGCGGTCGTGGAGGGGGGGCGCATCCGCAAG
>JALOLB010000388.1 GCA_025456225.1 Thermoanaerobaculaceae bacterium | reverse complement strand
GTTCCTTCCCAGGGTCCCCCGCCCGGCACCGCCACGCCGGACCGGCTGGTCGCGATCGGCGGCGGCCAGGGAGGCATCGGCAAGAGCGCGGTCGCCGCCATGCTCGCCGTGGAGATGGCCCGCCGCGGCCTGCGAACCACGCTGATCGACTGCGACTTCGGCGGCCCCAACCTGCACAGCCTGTTCGCCATGTCCCCGCCACGGGTGAGCGTCTCTGACTTCCTCTCGCGGCGCGCCGAGTCCCTGGCCAGCCTCGCCCTGACCACGCCGGTGCCCGGGCTCTCGCTCATCGCCGGGCCGGGCGGTGCGACCCAGGAGGGCGCCCTCCTCCACCAGCAGCGCACCCGTCTGATGCGCGCCGTGTCCTCCCTGGACACGGAGGTCATCGTGCTCGACCTCGGCGCGGGCTCCCACTACAACGTCGTGGACTTCTTCCTGCTCGCGACGCACGGGATCCTCGTCGTCACGCCGGAGCCGACCGCGGTGGAGAACGCCTACCGGTTCCTCAAGGTCGCCTTCCTGCGCCGCGTCAGGAACGCCGGTCTCGGCGAGGCCATGAAGGACGCTGCCCTGGGCGCCGCCGGCGACGGCGGAGCTCAGGCCCGGACCCCCGCCGCGCTGGTCGCCGAGGTGATCCGCCAGACACCCGCTGCCGCCGAGGTGCTGCACCGCCTCATGACCTCGTTCCGGCCCCATCTCGTGGTCAACCAGGTGCGCGGTCCCATGGACCTGGCGCTGGGCGAGTCCATGAGCCAGGTCTCCCGCCGGCTGCTGGGAGTGCGGCTGGACCTGCTCGGCCACGTGCACCACTGCGAGCTGCTCGCCCGGGCGATCCGGAGCCGCCTGCCGGTCGTGCCGGAGAACCTCGGCCGGGAGGTGGTGGCCGACATTGCCGGCCTCGCCTCGCGCCTGCTGGCCCCTCGAGGTCAGGAGGCCGGCGCATGAGGCCCTGGGACGACCTCGACCCCTGGGAGCTGCTGGGCGTCCCGCCGGGCGCCTCCGTGGACGAGATCCGGCAGGCGTTCCAGCGGCTCGACCTGGCGTTCTCCCCGGGCTCCCTGGCGCTCTACTCCGTCGTCGATCCCGAGGAGCAGGTCCTCCTGCAGCGCCAGCTCCGCACGGCCTATCAACGCCTCCTGCGCGCCGCCGGCGCCAACGAGCCGGCGCCGGCCGAGGCGAGCCGACCGGCCGCTCCCGCCCGGCCTGCCGCGGCGCCCCCGCCACCCGCCCAGACACACCCCACCTCTCCGCCCCGCACGGGCCCGCCCGAGCTGGTGGAGGAGATCAACAGCGGCCGCGCGGTGACGGGAGACCTGCTCCGGCAGACCCGGGAGGCGTGGGGCCTCTCCCTGGAAGCCGTCGCGAAACGGACCCGCATCCAGACTCGGAGCCTGGCCGCGATCGAGGCCGAGGATTTTCCGGCCCTGCCGGCCCGCGTGTTCGTGCGCGGCTTCGTCATCGCCTACGCCCGGGAGCTCAGGCTCGACCCCGAGCACGCATGGTCGTGCTTCGAGCGTCGCTGGCAGGCCCATGGGCCGATTCCCCGCCCGGGGCTCCCCGGGGTGTAGCGACCCGTCCCCGGGCGGAGGTGGCGGGACCGCGTGGCCAACGCCACCTCAGGGCCTGGCTTCTGGCCCGGCGGGGATCTACCCTGGTCATGGAAAAGGGGCTCAGGCCCTGGAGGTCCGTATGCGGAGCACGCGCGCAACGGTTGTTGCCATCACGGTCCTGCTGCTCGCTCCCCTGGTGGCGCCAGCCGGGGCGACGGCTCAGGGACGGGTGCGCCAGGAGCTCCGGCCGGTCTCGTACTTCCCGGTCCAGGCGGGCAACTACTGGGTGTACGAGCGCCGGGTCCCCGCTGGCACCAGCTCGTGGCGCGCCGAGGTGGTGGCCGAGCCTGCCACCGGCACCGCCGGCAGGGCGGTGCGGTTGGATGGCTACTTCCCGGGTCCCGGGCGGCACGTCCGGGTCTGGCCCCTGGACGTGGTCACCGAGGGGCGCCCCGAGGGCGGTCGGGACGCCCTCTGGTACCTCCTGCGGTCACCCGTAGGCGTGCCCTGGACGCTCGAGCTGACCGAGGCGGCCGGGCCCCTGACCGGCGCCGAGTGCATCGCCGGGTCGAGGCTGCAGGTCGCCGGCCGCCGCGAGGTCCTGAGGGTGCCGGCCGGGGAGTTCAGCGAGGTCGTGCGCATCGACTTCCGGTCCCCGTGCTCCGATGCCGGCATCACCACGGAGTGGTTCGCGCCCGGAGTGGGGCTGATCCGCAGGGACGAGACCTCCCTGGCCGGGTCCGTCGTCAGCGAGCTCGTGGAGTCGAACGTCGGCGGGATCTGGCCGGTCCGGCTGCCGTACGTGACCTCGATCGCGCTCGACCGGACCGTGGCCGTCAACAACCTCATGCCCCCCGTGGACCCCCGGGAGCTTCCCGTGCTCAAGGGTCAGGTCGGCATCTTCAACCACACCGAGACGCCCGTGGAGATGCTGTTCAACGGGTGCCGCAGCGCGGCGATCGAGGTGGTGGACGCCGAAGGCGAGGTCGTCCTGACCGCCCGCGCCGACGACGGCGGGTGCTGCACCTGCCGGACGGCGATCCCCGTCAGCCTGGTGCGCGACGCCCTGGTGCTCCCCTTCTCATTGCGCCTCGTGCGCGCGGGCGACACGCCCCTGGCCGACGGTTTCTATGCGGTGACCGCCACGTTCGAGACCGCCGGTCCACCTGTCCTGCGGCCGCGCGCCACCGCCCGCATCGAGGTCAAGTCGGTGCACTGACACGCGGCGGTTCGGCCGGTCGGGGCAGGGATGCCCCCTGCCACACCACCGACGAAGAGGGCGTAGGAGCGGCATTCCTGCCGCGACTCGAGCGTCCGACCGAACACACGGTCCTGGTCGGGGCAAGAATGCCCCTTCTACAACCAGAAGACGCCGGCGGGCCGG
>JALOLB010000387.1 GCA_025456225.1 Thermoanaerobaculaceae bacterium | reverse complement strand
AGCTGACACAGTTTATTGAACAGCTAGCCTGGAAAAACCCCGCTCACGAGAGCCTGGACCAGTACATCGCGAGCACCGTTGAGGTGGAGCACATTCTTCCTCAAACGCCGAATCAACAAGTGCGCGATGACTTTGACCGAGACGACCAGTACTACGACTACGTGGAGCGGATGGGTAACCTCACGCTGCTGGAGAAGACCATCAATACGTCAGTTTCCAACGATCTATACATCAAGAAGCTGCCCGGCTACCGTCAATCGTCATATCTGCTAACAAAATCACTGGCGGAAAAACCACACGTGGGTGTGGACACACAGTTGAATCGGGCTGTTGAGCACCTGATTTCCTTTGGTGAATGGAACTCCAATTCGATTGAACGCCGTCAGAAGATGCTGGCTCGTCTGGCTGTGTTTGTCTGGGACATGCCGGGTGACAGATCATTCCCGGATGAAGAAGATCTGGATGGCCTTCAGGTGCAGCACAGCCAAGCATAAGTGTCCCGGGGGTGCGTGCCGGATGGGTGCCTAGGTCACCATCGCACCAATTTTGCGGAGTACTCGGTTCAAGAACTCGCCTTCACAGCTACATGTAAGGAAATGCCTTACCCGCGTGTTCCGCCACCGCCTCGAGGGCCTCGACGTGAGCGACCCATGGGAGGCCCTCTTCCAGATTGCTTGCGCCGAGCTGCCCGACCTCCACCGCGGCATGGTCCCGTTCTGGGTCTTCGACCCCGAGGGAGGCGCCGCGATCGAGCGCCACGTCCCCACCATCCCCCACAGCCAGGACGAACGCCGCTACGAGGACCTCCGCCGCTCCTTAGCGGTGTACCGAATGGTCTTCGGTCAACCCCGCCCTGAGGACCTGCTGGCGTATCTCGTGGACCGCGTGCCGCCGGAGCGGCTGGAGGCGCTGCGGGGGTTGTTGCAGATTGACTTGCGGCCGAAGCTTCTTTGGTGATTGCTCGTCCGAATTGCCTCAAGGACTTGACGGGGTTGCCCGAAACTTGTAAATAATTACAAGTATCGGAGAAGAAGATCGATGAAACCGGATGCCTTCCTCGCCAGCCACAGCCTCTTCACGCGGGAGGAGCTGGCCGAGGCTCTGCACGGGCGGCGGCCCGCCACCATCGATGCGCACCTTGCGCGGTGGCGGCGCCAGGGCCGGATCCTCCGCGTCAAGAACGGGGTGTACGTGCGAAGCGAAGCGGGTGGGGCTTCGCAGCCGTCGTCTCTTCCCGACTTCGTCGCTCTGGCGTCGCGGATGGCGCCGGATGCGGTGACTGCGTACCACACGGCGTTGGAGGCGCACGGCTTCGCCCAGAGCCTGTTCGAGCGGTTCACCTTCGTAACCCGGACACGGGTCAAGCCGGTCGATTTCCTGGGCCGCCGGTTCGTGCCGGTTCGCCCTCGCGCGCCACTCGCGGACCACGGCGGCGGGGCGCCGTGGGTCGAGCTCGTGGATCGGGCAGGTCTCGAGGCGCGGGTGACGAGCGTGGAGCGCACGGTTGTCGACGTGCTGGACCGTCCGTCGATCTCGGGCGGCGCCGAGGAGGTGTGGCGCTCGCTGGCGTCGGTGCCGGCGGTCGACCCCGAACCGCTGCTCGGCTACGTGCGGGCGCTCGGGAGCCACACGGTGGCGGCTCGGGTGGGGTACTTCTTGGACGTCCGTGGGGACGAGCTCGCCGTGCCCGGGGTGACGCTCGACGAGCTCGAGTCGATGCGCCCCCGGCAGGCGGTGTACCTGGACCGGTCGCTGGGAGGCCGGCTGATCAGCCGCTGGAATCTGATCGTGCCTGATGAGCTGGTCGGTCGGGCCGCAGGGGGTGCGTGGTGATCACCCGCCGCCGTGTCGAGCACGTCGCCCGCGACACCGGGTTCCGGCCAGGCGCGGTCGAGAAGGTTCTGCGGCTGTGCGACATCCTCGAGCGGCTCGACCGTCACCCGACCGCATGCGGCCAGTGGGTGCTGAAGGGTGGGACGGCCCTCAACCTGCTGTATCTCGACGTCCCGAGGATGTCGGTGGACATCGACCTGAACTTCACGGGCGCGGTCGACCGCGAGGGGATGCTGGCTGCCCGCCCCGGTTTCGAAGGCGCGCTGAGCTCGGTGTGTGAGCGGGCCGGCTGCGCGGTGCGGCGCGCGCCCTCCGATCACGCCGGCGGCAAGCTCAGGCTGCGATTCGACAGCGTGGTGGGCGAGTCGCAGAGCCTCGAGGTGGACGTGAGCTACGTCGCCCGCGTGCCGCTGCTGGATCGAGCTCGGCTCGCGACGCGGTTTCCTCCTGAGGAACCGGTCGAGGTGCCCACGCTGGCGCTCGTCGAGCTCGCGGCGGGCAAGCTCTCCGCGCTGGTGCAGCGCTCGGTGGCCCGCGACGCCTTCGACGCCGTGAATCTGCTCCGGCTCGTCCCTGGGCTGCTCGAGGACGAAGGCTTCCGGCTGTGCTTCGTGTGCCAGATGGCGGGCGGGCGGCACGACCCCCGGGAGCTGGAGATCCGCTGCCTGGCCCCGGAGGTCCGGGCCGTCGATCAGCAGCTGCTTCCGATGCTCCGTGTTGGGGAGGGCAGCACCCCATCGGACGCGGAGTGGCTTCAGCAACGGCTGGACGACGAGCTGGAGGGAGTGGGAGCACGGCTGCTGGCCTGGCGCCCGGCCGAGCAAGAGTTCCTCGACAGGCTGCACGACGAGGGTGAGGTGGCCGCGGAGGTTCTGTCGCCGGATCCGGTGGTTCAGGAAAGGATCCGGAAATCTGCTGTTTCCCGAGACGACGACGATCCAGACCCGGCCGAAGAACTTCCTGCTGGTGCCGTGGGTGTACCAGGCGCTGGAGCGGTGGACGGGGTGGGTGCGGCGGTCGTTCAGCGACGTGAGCCGGGACGCGCGGCGGCGCGAGATCGAGGTGCTGCGGTTCCTGATGCGGTCCGGCGAGCTGGAGGGCGTCATCGGCCGCGAGGCGGGGGACAAGCTGCAGCGGCTGCCCAAGGAAGCACCTCGCCCTCACTCGCGGTGGTGAACGGTGGCTCTACGACGGCGCGCCGCGGTCGAGGTCGAGGCCGACGCCGTTGGCGATGTCGAGCAGCTCCTGCCAGAAGAGCACGAGGGTGTCGGCGTGGTAGTCGGTGGTGCGGATGCGGAGGCAGTCCCGGTCGACGTCGAAGGCGTAGCCCTCGACCGGGAAGTGGATGGTCTTGGGTTTCGGCGCCGGCGGGTAGGGGTACCTGGCGTTCGGATGCTGCGGTACCTCGAGGCCGGTCAGCTCGTAGATGACGTCGAACTGCAGCACGCGCTCGAGGTAGATCCGGGACAGGATCCTCGTCTGCAGCCAGCTGGGCGGCGGGCCGCAGGCGGGCTTGACGAAGTACCAGTCGCCGGTCGGCTCGTGGTACTGGAGGTTGCCGCGGGCGGTGAGGTACAGCACGACGTTGAGGAAGCGGCAGACGTTCGTGTACACGTCGAGCTCCGTGGGGACAAACACGCTCTCGACGTGGAACGACCGGCACAGGCTGAGAACGATGTAGCGCATGTCCGAGGGCGAAATGGTGAAGGCGAAGTTCCGCTGGTCGGCGCGCCCGTAGTGTTTGACCACGAGGCCCTTGAGCTCGCAGTCGGCCTCGATGCGGCGGATCTTCTCGAGGTCGAGCAGCTCGTCCTCGTAGTCGAGGACGGGGTCGATCTCGCGACCGGGGACGCGCCGGTGGAGCTCGGCGCCGATGACGCGTCCGAGCCTGAGCAGCCACGGTGCGG
>JALOLB010000014.1 GCA_025456225.1 Thermoanaerobaculaceae bacterium | reverse complement strand
CGGAGCCCGCCTGGGTGAAGCGGAAGATGTTGTCGATGAACAGGAGCACGTCCTGCTCCTCGACGTCGCGGAAGTACTCGGCGACGGTGAGGCCGGACAACGCGACCCGCAGGCGCGCTCCCGGCGGCTCGGTCATCTGGCCGTAGATCAGGGCGACCTTGGACTTCTTCCAGTCGGCCGGGTCGACGATGCCTGACTCCTGCATCTCGAGCCACAGGTCGTTGCCCTCGCGGGTGCGCTCGCCAACCCCGGCGAACACCGAGAAACCTCCATGCTGGAGGGCGACATTGTTGATGAGCTCCATGATGAGCACGGTCTTGCCGACGCCGGCGCCGCCGAACAGGCCGGTCTTGCCGCCCTTCGAGTAGGGCTCCAGCAGGTCCACGACCTTGATGCCGGTCTCGAACATCTCGACCTCGGTGGACTGCTCCTCGAACGACGGGGCGTCGCGGTGGATGGGCCATCGCTGGGCCGTCTGGACCGGACCCCGCTCGTCCACCGGGCGGCCGATCACCGAGATCACCCGGCCGAGGGTCTCGCGGCCGACCGGCACGGTGATGGGCCCGCCGGTGTCGATGGCCTTCATGCCGCGCACCATGCCGTCGGTGGGCTCCATGGCGACGCAGCGCACCCGGCTCTCGCCCAGGTGCTGCGCCACCTCGAGCACGACCTCCATCTCGCCACGGTCCGAGCGGTCCCGGACCTCGATGGCGTTGTAGATGGAGGGCAGGTGACCTTCGGGAAACTCCACGTCCACGGCGGGTCCGATGACCTGGATCACCCGCCCCTCGACACCCTTCGTGCTTGCATCCATAGACCTGCTCCCCTACCTCTCGGCCAGCGCCTGGGCGCCGGATACGATCTCGATGAGCTCCCTGGTGATGGTGGCCTGCCGCACCCGGTTGTAGGTGAGGGTCAGGCGTTCGATCATCTCGGCGGCGTTCTTGGATGCCGCGTCCATGGCGGTCATGCGCGCGGCGTGCTCCGCGGCTGCCGAGTCCAGCAGAATCCGCAGCAGGCCGAACTGCAGGTGGCGCGGCAACAACTGATGGAGGAGCGAGGCGGTGGACGGCTCCATCAGACACCCGCTGTCGGCCGTGCCGGCAGCCAGGCTCGCGGTCTCCACGGGCAGCCACCGCTCGAGCTGCACGCGCTGGGTGATCACCGAGCGGAACTGGTTGTAGACGAAGTACACCGCGTCGGTGGTGCCGCTCGCGAAGCGGTCCGCGAGCGTGCGCGCCAGTGCGTAGGCGGCGTCGACGGTCACGACCCGCATCATCTCGGGGTGCACGGCCGACGGGGTGATGCCGCGGTGGCGGAAGAACTCGGGGCCCTTGCGCCCCACCACCACCAGCTCCACCTCCTCCCACCGCCCCGAGCGGAGCTGTAGGGTGGCCTCGCGCAGCACGTTGCTGTTGAAGGCGCCGCACAACCCCTTGTCGCCGGTGACCGCCACCAGGGTGACGTGGCGCTCCGGTCGTGTCTCCAGGAGGGGGTGCTGGAGGTGCGCGGCCCGCGCCGCCAGGGAGCCGAGCAGGCTTCCGAGCGCGGAGGCGTAGGGCCTGGCGTCGATGATGCGCTGCTGTGCACGCCTCAGCTTGGCCGCGGCCACCATCTTCATGGCCTTGGTGATCTGCTGGGTCGAGCGAACCGAGCGGATGCGCCGACGCAGGTCGGCCTTAGTGGCCAAG
Organism: Thermoanaerobaculaceae bacterium; assembly: GCA_025456225.1. Lineage (GTDB taxonomy): Bacteria > Acidobacteriota > Thermoanaerobaculia > Thermoanaerobaculales > Thermoanaerobaculaceae > JAAYVZ01. The sequence continues at coordinate 29,941 of JALOLB010000014.1, read as the reverse complement.
GACCGCCTCCGGGTGCTCCCGGACGTAGGCCGCCAGCGCCGCCTGGCACGCGGCGGTGAGGCTCTTCTCGGTCTCGCCCTCGAGCTTGCCCGTGGCCACGACGGTGTCCAGCACCGCCTGGTGGTGGAGCCTGAGGTAGTCGTGCAGGTGGGCCTCGAAGGCGAGCACCGCCTCGACCTTCAACGTGTCCAGGATGCCGCGGGTGCCAGCGAACACCGAGGCGACCTGCAGCTCCACCGGCATGGGCATGTACTGGCCCTGCTTGAGGATCTCCACCAGCCGCTCGCCCCGGGCGAGCTGACGCTGGGTGGTCTTGTCGAGGTCGGAGCCGAACTGGGCGAACGCCGCCAGCTCCCGGTACTGGGCGAGGTCCATGCGCAGGGACCCGGCCACCTTCTTCATCCCCTTGATCTGGGCGTTGCCGCCGACACGGGACACCGAGATGCCGACGTTGACCGCCGGGCGCACGCCTGAGAAGAAGAGGTCGGACTCGAGGAAGATCTGCCCGTCCGTGATCGAGATGACGTTGGTCGGGATGTAGGCGGCGACGTCCCCGGCCTGGGTCTCGATGACCGGCAGGGCGGTGAGCGACCCGCCGCCCAGATCGTCGCGCAGCTTGGCGGCGCGCTCCAGCAGCCGGGAGTGCAGGTAGAAGACGTCGCCGGGGTAGGCCTCCCGGCCCGGGGGCCGGCGCAGCAGCAGCGAGATCTCGCGATACGCCGCGGCGTGCTTGGAGAGGTCGTCGTAGAAGCACACGGCGTGGCCGGCGTTGTAGAGGAAGTACTCGCCCAGGGCGCAGCCGGTGTAGGGGGCCAGGTACTGCAACGGCGCCGGCTCCGACGCCGACGCGACCACGACGATGGTGTGGGCCATGGCGCCACGGTCCTCGAGGATCTTCACCACCTGGGCGACGGTCGAGCGCTTCTGGCCGATCGCCACGTAGATGCAGATCACGCCATTGCCCTTCTGGTTGATGATGGCGTCGAGGATGATCGCCGTCTTGCCGGTCTGGCGGTCGCCGATGATCAGCTCGCGCTGGCCGCGGCCGATCGGGATCATGGCATCGATCGCCTTGATGCCCGTCTGCATCGGCTCCTTCACGGGCTGGCGGCGCACCACGCCGGGGGCGATGCGCTCGATGGGGTAGTGGTCGTCGGCGACGATGGGGCCCTTGCCGTCCAGGGGCCGGCCGAGCGGATCGACGACGCGGCCGACCATCGCCTTGCCAACCGGTACCGAGAGAATCTTGCCGGTCCGGCGCGCCTCATCGCCTTCCTTGATGGACTGGGTCTCGCCCATGAGCACGCACCCGACGCCGTCCTCCTCGAGGTTGAGGGCGAGGCCGAAAACGTCGTGGGGGAACGCCACCATCTCTCCGGCCATGACGTGGTCGAGCCCGAACACGCGGGCGATGCCGTCCCCGACGCTCACCACGGTCCCCACCTCGGCCATGTCCACGGAGGTCTCGAGGCCGGCGATCTGGCGGCGCAGGATGTCGGTGATTTCGTCAACTCTGATGTGCATGCCTTCGGACTCCTAGCTGATGTCACGGCTCGCCGCGAAGCGGCGGAGCTGTGCCTCGATGGAAGCGTCCCACACCCGGCTTCCGACCCGGACCACGAAACCGGCCAGCAGTGACGGACGGACCTCGGCTGCAAGCTCCACCCGGCCGCCAAGCAGGTGCGCCATGGCGGTGTTGAGGGCAGCGACCTGCGAAGGGTCGAGGGCGGCCGGAACCTCGACCCGCCCGCGCTGCAGCCCTTCCCGACGGTCGGCCAGCGTGCGCAGCATGTCCACCACCTCCGGCAGGAACCGGAGCCGCACGTGCTCGGTCATGACCTCCAGAAGGCGGGTCGTCTCGGGACGCAGGCCCACGGCCTTCGCGACCGTGGTGATGAGCTCGCGCTTGCTCGTCGGGGTGACGGAGGGAACCTCGAACGCTCGCAGGAAAGCCGGGTCCTGGCGCAGCACCTCGGCCACTGCTGCGAGCTGGGTCTCGGCCTGCCGGAGCACCGTGACGCCTTCCTTCTCCAGCACGTGGTACAGGGCGGCGGCATAGGGTCGGGCGATGCGCCGGCTCATGCCCCGCCTCCCGTCTGCTGCAGCCGTTCGAGGGTGGTGCGGAAGATGCGGTCGCGGTCGGCAGGGCCGAGCTCGCGCGCGAGCAGCTCGCGGGCCAGGGCCACCGCGGTCTCGGCGGCCTCGTGGGCGAGCTCGGTGCGGGCCGCCTCGACGCGCCGCGCCGCCTCCAGGTCGAGCTGCGCCAGCAAGCGAGCCGACTCGGCCTCGCCCTGCTGCTCCAGGGCCTGACGCTCGCGCTCGCCCTCCAGCCGCAGGCGCTCGCGCAGGGTCGAGATCTCGGTCTCGAGGCCCGCGATCCGGACCTCCATCTCGTGCTGCAGCCGCTCCGACTCCTCGCGCTGACGGGTGGCCTCGGCGAGCTGGTGGGCGATGGCCTCCCGGCGGCCCGAGAAGAACTGCCCCAACGGCTTGCGCAGGAGCCAGCCCAGAACCCCGAAGAAGAGCAGGAAGTTGAAGAGCTTCCAGAACAGCGGCGGGAGGCCCCAGACGGTCTCGGGCCCGCCTTCACCCCCGGAAGCAAGGGCTGGAGCTGCTGCCATCAATCCGAGCAGAAGAGACCACGCACGCACAGCAGCCTGCCAGACGGCTCTCCTCACGCGCGCAGCCCCCTTCCCAGCAGACGACTGGCCAGCTCCCGGGCCAGGTGCTCGGTGCTTGCGCGCAGCCCGGCCCGCGCCTCGGCGCTCGCCTGGTCCAGGTCCTGGCCGAGGCGGGCAAGGGTCTGCTGTGAGCGCTCCCTGGCGGCATCGAGACGGGCGCGGCGGGTCGCCTCGCCCTCGGCTCGCATGGACGCCCGCTCCCGGGTCGCCTCGACGCTCGCCGCGGCAAGCTCGTTCTCGGTGCGTGCCATGGCCGCCTGCAGGGCGCTGCGCGCCTCCTCGAGACGCTGGCGTGCGCCGCGGGAGAGGGCCTCCCTCTCGTCGAGAACGCGGCCCAGCGGCTTGACGATCTGCGAGGACACGACGAAGAACACCGCCCAGAAGCAGAGCATGATGAAGATCAATGACAAGTCGGGCGGTGTGATCACTCTGACCTCCCCCGGCGGGGTCGAGCAGGGGCGGACGCCAGCCCCTGTTGCGGATGCTCAAGGTAGCAAGGGCGAGCCGGTGGGTCAACCGTGACGTCTCGAGGCCCTGCGCTCACGCTCATCGCAGAGACGGAACGGGCCAGCCGGCTCGCGCATTTCCGGCGCACCGGCTGGCCTGATCAAGCCGCGGTAGGGCCGGCGGCCCCGCGGCTCGGGACCGCTAGTTCTCAACCTCGGGCGGACCGTACGGCAGAGTCGGATGGTAGGTGCGGAGCGCGTCCCTGAGCTTGAGGACCGCGGCGTTGGACCCGGCGTCGCGGCTGACGTCCTGGAACCGGTACCGCGCCCCCTTGACGATCTGGAAGTTGGCCTGATAGCAGAAGTTCTCCGGTGTGCGGGCCTGGCAGGTGAGCCACACCTTCTCCAGCCCGTTGAGCTGGAACGTGAAGTTCTCCCTGGGGTCGACGCCGTCCACCCAGGACAGCGAGTCGCTCTTCAGGGTCAGGCGCCCGGGGCGGTTCTTCTTGAGGAAGGTCGCTTTCTGCAGCACCAGGCCATCGAAGACCAGCTCCTCGGGCTGCACGACCGGGGCCGCCTTTGTCGCCGCCGCAGCGCCGGCGCCAGCAGCCGCCACACCGGCGGCGGGGGCCGGGCCGCGCATCGAGAGCAGCTCCTTGATGATCGGCTCCGGTACGGCGTTCTCCTTGAGGTACACGAGGTCGTTGATGGTCGGGCTGTAGGTCTTCCCGGACGCCTTGAGCTGCTCGATGATGAGGGTCTCGGACAGCCCCGACTTGACCAGCTTGACCAGATCCACGAGGCCAGGGGTGTCGGGTTGGGTGGGCGCTGGAACCGGGGTCGGTACCGGCATGCGGAGCTGGATCGCCGCGATCACGTTCTCCGGCACACCGGCGCTGCGCAGCGTTGGCAGCTCGGCCGAGCTGATCTTGAGGGTGTTGGCGGGATTGTTGACCATGGCGATGATCCCGTCTGCCGGAGCCCCCATCTTGTGGGCCGTCAGGATCGAGTTGACCGTCAGCTCCTCGGCGCCCACAGCCACGGCGGCAAGCAGGACGCAAACCATAACTCCTCGTCGCATCTCGGACCTCCCAGTTGTCTGTGCAACTATACCATCCGCTCTCCGATTCCCTGCCCGGGCCGCGGGTGGCATGTACGATGGAGGCTGGCTCGGCGTGGTGTACCGCAGGAACTGGAGGGAGTCTCGATGAAGGACCGCGAGCTTGACGGGAGCCAGGTGTCTGTCACGGTTCTGGAGGGTGAAACCGGCACCCCGCAGAAGCCGGCGGAGCTGGACGGTCCGCCGGTGTGGCTCGCGAACCGCCATGCGCTGACCGGGAGGCTCGGCGCGGGAGCCGCAGCCGAGGTGTTCGCCGCCCTCGACCCCGAGCACGTGCTCCTCGGGTTCACCGTCGAGCGGCCCGACCCGACGGTGCGGCGCCTGGCGCGGGAGCACTCGGGAAGGGCCGTGGATCGGTTGCTCGCCCCGGGCCAGGCGCCCCGGGCGCACGCGCTCGTCGCGCTGCTCCCGGCCGACGCCGGGAAGCACAACCTGCTGGGGCTCGACCGGAGCGACGTGGCACGCCTGGAAGCGACCTTGCGAACGATCGAGAGCCAGCCTCCACCGACCCCCCGGCCGCTCGACGCACCCACGGAGGCGCGATGAAATCCCTGCCAGAGCAAGCCAGAGCCTTCGCCACCGAGGCTCACCGTGAGATCGGCCATCGCCGCAAGTACACGCAGAAGCCGTACGAGGTCCACCTGAAGGAGGTGGCCGCCATGGTGGCGTCCGTCACCGACGATCCCGAGATGATCGCCGCGGCGTGGCTCCACGACGCGGTCGAGGACACTCCCCTCACCCTCGACGAGGTGGAATCGCGATTCGGTCGCGCCGTCGCCCGACTGGTGGAGGAGCTGACCGACGTGAGCCGCCCCGGTGACGGTGTCCGGTCGGTTCGGAAGGCGATCGACCTGGCGCATCTCGAGCGGGCCTCGGCGCGCGCGAAGACCATCAAGCTTGCTGACCTGATCGACAACGCCCGTGACATCACGACGCACAACGCCAGGTTCGCCGCGGTCTTCATTCCCGAGATGCTGGACCTGCTCGAGGTCCTCCAGGAGGGTGATCCGACCCTCCTGGAGCGGGCGACTCGCCTGGCCCACCGTTGCGCCCGGGAGCTCGACCTTCCCGGCGGTCGCCCGAGGATCGGCCCCGGTCCAGCGGAGGCCGCGGACTCACTCCGCCGATTTCCGGTGACGCGGAGCGAGATCCGCGCCTTGAAGCGGTTCTCCCGTCTCTTCGGTGCGGCCCAGCTCGCCCAGTCGCTGCGCTGGTTCGACGGGAGGGACGAGCCTGCCCGGGTGGCGGAGGTCATGCGTGCCCAGGGGCTGGAGGTCGCGGGAATTCTGGAGGACGGGGAGCCCGTGGGCTATCTCAGTGGAGCAGCCCGGGGTGACGACTCGATCGTCCCGCAGACTCGCCCCTTCTCGCCGGCCCTGATCGTGGAGGACGATGCGTCCTTCGCGGACGTCATCCAGATCCTCACGCGGTACAGGTGGTGCTTCGTGCTGGCCTATGGCCGGGTCGCGGGGGTCATCGGGCGATCCGACCTCCAGCGGCCGGTCGTGCGGATGTGGCTGTTCGGTCTCCTCACCGGCCTGGAGATCAACCTGACCCGACAAATCGAGTCGGCCTGGCCTGGCGACGCCTGGACCCCGCACCTTCCGGCGGAGCGGCTCGCCAAGACGGAGGGCCTGCGCGCCGAGCGAAAGCGGCGGGGCCAGAACCCACGTCTCGTCGACTGCCTGCAGCTCGGGGACAAGGTCCACCTCGTGCTCAACCACCCGGGGCTCCTCGAGTCGCTCGGGGCGAAGACGAGGTCCCAGGCAAAGAAGGCCCTCTCCGAGATCCAGTCCCTCCGCGACAACCTCGCCCATGCCCAGGACTTCGTGGAGCAGGACTGGCCGGCCATCGTCCGGTTGAACCTCAGGGTCGACGAGATCCTCAAGCGGGAGGACGCCTGAAGCAGGTCGAGGACGTCGCGGGGGAGGTGTGCCCGACGCCTCGAACCCCGCATCAGGGCGCCACACATCAACAAGGCCCGGGGAGTCCCCGGGCCTTGAGGTCGTGCGAGCTCGAGGGTCTACTCGACCTGGGCGGTGACCGGTACCTCGATGACCTTGCGCAGCGGGTCGTTCGTGGTGATGCGGAGGGTGCCCTTCTGGGCGCCCTTGGGTGCGCCGACCTGCAGGGAGATGGCGATCTGGAAGCGCTGGCCGGCCTGCAGGGGGATGACCTCGACCTTGAAGTTCTGGTTGTCGACCGCGGTCTCGGTGATCTCGAGCTGGCTGCCCTGGCGGTTGTTGACCAGGAGCACGTTGCTGCCCACCGGGGCGTCCGACTTGACGCGACCGAGATTGGCCTGGGCGGGGATGATCTGCACGATCGGTCGCACCGCGCCGGTGACGTTGATGGGCACCTCGGTGGCCTTCGCGGCCGTTGTCTTGATCAGAATCCGGTGGTTGAGCATGCCCTCGGGGGCGTCGGCCGGGACCGTGATCGTGACGCCCCACTGGGGACCCTTGCGCTCGGGAATCCGCTCGCTCTCGGGGAGGGCGCGGTACTCGATCTTGTAGGGACCTCCTCCGGCATCGGCGCCGGTCACGGTGAAGTCGGAGCCGTCGGCCGACACGAGCGTCACCTTCTCGGTCGCGGCCTCGCCGGACAGGAGGTTCTTGAAGAGGATGAGGGCGCGCGGCAGGACCTCGACGAAGGAACGGACCTCCGCCTTGATCACAAGGTTGAGCTGCGGGGTCTGGGGGTCGTTGGAGAATACCAGCACGGCCTTGGCAATCGGCCCGGAGAAGGCAGCGGTGTCGACCTCGGCCCGGATCTTGCCGGTCGTGCCGGGGGCAATCGATCGATCGAAGTCGGCGACGGTGCACCCGCAGGTCGGGCGCACCTGGGTGATCTCAAGGGGGGCCTGACCCGTGTTGCGCACGACAAACTCGGCGTGCAGCTTCTCGCCCTTGGCGACGACGCCGAAGTCCTTGACCTTCTCGACGATGTCGATGGTTGGCAGGGGCCCGCCCGGCTTCGGCGGCTCGGCCGACGGTGTGGCCGGCTGCGCCAGGACCATGACTGGTGCTACCAAAAACGCCCCCAGGATCAACGCGCGAAACTTCATACGAAAGCCTCCTCTCCCTGCTCCGACCGCCCCGGCGGTGCCGGGGGTGGTAGAGTACACCCGCGCGGCGGAGCGCGCTATCGGCGATGCAGAAACCTTGCCAACTCTACTTCCTTCCCATTGGCGGCACCGCCATGGCCCCCCTGGCCGGGCTGCTCCACGAGGCCGGGGTGGCGGTCTGCGGGGTCGACTCGGCGCTCTACCCCCCGATGTCGGAGATCCTCGGAGGGCTCGGGATCCCGGTGCGCCTGGGGTACGACCCCGGCGCGCTGCCGGCTGACCTGGGGCAGGTGATCATCGGCAACGCCCTGCCGCGCAGCAACGTCGAGGTGCAGGCGGTGCTCGAGAGGGGCATCCCCTACACCTCCCAGGCCGCGGCGTTCGGCGAGCGGTTCTGCCGGTCGGCGCGGGCGGTCGTGGTGGCGGGGACCCACGGCAAGACCACGACCACGGCGTTGGTGGCCCATGTCTTCACGAGCTGTGGGCTGGACCCCACGGTGCTGGTCGGCGGCGTGCCCCGCGGTGGGCGCCCGTGGCGGCTGGGCCGGGGCGGGTGGACGGTCGTGGAAGGGGACGAGTACAACACGGCCTTCTTCGATAAGGGGCCGAAGTTCCTGCACTACAACCCGCACTTCTTCGTGGTTGGGAACGTCGAGTTCGACCACGGCGACATCTACCCGGATCTCGATGCCATCCTGGCAGCGTTTCGCGCCGGAACGGCACTGGTGGGAGCCGGGGGCCAGGTGGTGGCCAACCTGGGGGATGCCGGAGCGCGCTCGGTGGCAGGAGGTCACGCGCACGTGACCTGGTACGGGCTGGACGCCGGAGCCGACCTGCGCTGCATCGGTTGGGGCCATGCGGACGGCTGCCTCGTGGCCTCGCTGTCGTGGCGCGGCTCGGTGTTCACCGTCGAGGCCCCGCTGGTGGGGCGGCACAACCTGGACAACGTGCTGGCCACCTGCACCTGCGCGCTCCTGGCCGGGCTCGACCCCGGGGCCATCGACGCCGCGCTGCGATCGTTCCCGGGCGTGCGGCGGCGTCTGGAGGTGCTCGGCGAGGTCGGAGGCGTTGTCGTGGTCGACGACTTCGCCCATCACCCGACCGCCGTGCGGCTGACCCTGCAGGGGGCGCGGCACCGCTTCCCCGGCCGCCGGGTCGTGGCGGTCTTCGAGCCGCGTTCCCTCACGGCGGGGCGGTCGTCGTTCGCCGCCGCCTACGAGGAGGCGCTCGCCGAGGCCGACGTGGCGGTGCTGGCGCCGGTGTTCCATCGCCACCGGCTGGCGGCAGGCGACGTCCTGGACCGGAAGGGCCTCGTGGAAACCCTTGGTCGTCGCGGTACCCGTGCCGTCGCCGTGCCCGACGACGGGGATGTGCTGGCGTGCCTGCGCTCGGAGCTGCGTCCGGGTGACGTGGTGATCTGCATGTCCTCGGGGGACTTCGATGGTCTGCCGCGGCGTCTGCTCGGGTCGCTGGGAGAGGGGTCGTGACACCCCTGGCGCGCTGGCTGGCCACGGTCTGCCGCCTCGGCGAGGTGCTTCCGGCACCCGGCACGACGGTGGGATCCCTGACCGGGGTGCTGCTGTTCGCCCTGGTGACCCGTCTGCTGCCGGCATCGCCCCGGGTCGTGTCCGCGCTCGGCCTGGTCGTGCTCCTGCCCCTGGCGGTCTGGGCGTGCGGGGCCGAGGCCCTGCGACGGGGGGTGACCGATCCGGGGCCAGTGGTGCTCGACGAGGTGGTCGGGCAGTGGCTGGCCCTGGCGGTGCTCACGGCGTGGCGCCCCGGGGTGCCGAAGCCCTGGGTTTTGGGTCTCTCGTTCCTGCTCTTCCGCGCCTTCGACATCCTCAAGCCCTGGCCGATCAGCGCCCTCGAGCGCCTGCCCGGAGGCTGGGGCATCGTCGCCGACGACCTGGCAGCGGGGCTGGCCGCCGCCCTCGTGCAGCTCCTCCTGCTCCTCCTTTTGAGTTGAAAGTCGAGAGTTGAGAGTCAAGAGTCAGGAGTTGAGAGTCGAGAGTCAAGAGTTGAGAGCCAGGAAACCGGAAGGTCAGCTCGTCGGGAAGCTGCGGGCGCGGGTTCAGACAGGATGTCGCTGGGGCGGGCGGGGCACACTCTCGACTCTTGACTCTCAACTCTCGACTGGAGCCTTCACGGTGGTGTGCTCGACGACGAGCACGGTGAGGTCGTCGGTGAGTGGCGTGCCGGCGAGGTGGGCGACGAGGCCCTCCAGGACGGCGGTCACCAGCTCCTGGGCGGGGCGCCCCGCGTTCGCCTGCACGATCTGGCGCAGCCCCTCCTGGCCCAACGCCATGCCCGCCGCGTTGGCGGCCTCGGTGAGCCCGTCCGAGTAGAGCAGCAGCGTGCTGCCGGGGGGGAAGGCCAGGCGGCGCCAGGCCGGCTCCACCGGCAGGCGGGTGCCCAGGGGGAGCGAGGACAGCAGGAGCTCCTCCACCCCGCCGGCCGGCGAGATGAAGAGGACCGGGGGATGGCCGCAGCTCGTCACCTCCGCCAGCCCTGCCCCGGCGTCGACCGTGGCGATCGCCAGGGTTGCCATGCGGTGCTTGACGGACTGCTGCAGCAGCAGTCTGTTGACGCGTTCCAGCAGCTCGGACCCGCCGTACCCCTCCAGCACCAGGGTGCCCATGGCGGACTTCAGCATGGCCATGAGCAGGCCCGTGGAGACGCCGTGGCCGGCCACATCCCCGACCGTGACCATGACCTTGCGACCGGCGAGGGGGAAGATGTCGAAGTAGTCGCCGCCGACCTCCGAGGCCGGCGAGAAGTGGGCGCTGACGCTCACCCCGGCGTGCTGGAGCTGGGTGGTCGGCAGCAAGCTCTGCTGGATCTCGCGTGCCAGCTCCATCTCGCGCTTGAGGCGCTCCTTGTCCGCCACCTCGACGAGCATGCGGCCGACCGCCTCCGTCATGGCGTTGAAGGCCACGGCCAGGTCGCCGAGCTGGTCCCGGCGCTTGACGGGAATGCGGTGGGAGAGGTCGCCGCCGGCCACCGCGCGGGCGCCGCGCGTCAGGCGGGCCGTCGAGCGCGTGATCGACACGATCATCACCACGGCAAGGCTCACGACGAGGACGTAGACCACAGCGAAGAAGATGCTCACGGCGACGAAAGCCGCCTCCGCCTCCTTGGCCACCTGATAGGGTGCGCGCACGAAGTCGGTCCAGGCTTCCGCCAGGGAGGTGCGCAGGAACACCACGAGGCGCAGGCTCGGCTGGGGCTCGCCGGTGGCCCAGTCGAGGGGTACCTTCGAGATGCGGGGCCACATCACGAGCCTGCGGGCCAGCAGCCCCCGCGAGAGTGCCGACGGCACCGGCTGAACGTCCTCGCGGTCCCAGGGGGGGGGCTGGAGGGTCTCCGGTGCGGATACGGCCGGGGTGTCGGCCGAGCCCTCGTCGCGGGCGTCGATCGTCACCCGGTGCGCCCCGCCCTTGCCGTCGACGACCAGGGCATCCGAGAAACCCACGGCGAACCAGGGCGCCTGGCGCGCCGCGGCTTCGGCCCCTTCTCGCAGCGGCGTGAGGGCGACCACGAGCCGGTCGCCGACGTGCCTCGCCGCAGCCAGGTAGGGCTTCCCGCCCAGCAGGAGCGGGCCGCTCCAGTCCCGGAACAGCCTGGTGTCGGGCGGGCCGACGCCTTTCAGTCCTGGGCTTGCCCTGACCTCCGTGCCGCTGGCCACGACCCACTCAAGCGACGGGGAGTTCGCAGGTGGCACGGCGTGGGCGCGGCTCAGGAGATCGGTCGCCTCGCGATGGGGCAGGGATGCCGCCTGGGTGGCGAGGGTCGTCAGGCTCTCGTACGTGCGGTCCAGCAGGCTGCCGAAGCGCACCGACGCGTACTGCCCGGCGGCCATCAGGGCCAGGACGGCGCCGAGGCTCGCGAGGAGCAGGAACGGGAGGACGCCGACGATGAGGTAGGAGAGGAACAGCCGCACCCCCACCCGATAGGTCAGTCGGCGCCAGAGCCAGCCCAGGCCTACAAGCGTCATGACCGAGAGCCACACCCAGAGCACGACCTGGCTGAGCGTCGAGAGGGTGCCCTCGCCCAAGACGCGCCCGGCAAGGAGCGCGACAAGGACCACGGTCCCAGTGATCACGCCGAGGCGGATGAAGCGGTATCGGAGGTGAGGGTCCCTGTGCTGGTGGAGGCCGAGATCGAGGGCCATGGGTCATGCGCTCCTGGTGGGGGCGGAGGCGGGGACCACTGAGGACAGGCAGTGCGGCATGGCGTCTCCGAGTGTAGCGCTGCCTCGGTCACCCGACCACCGGGCCTGCTGCGACGGTGGTGCTGGACAGGTGAGCGGGGCCGATGCTAGATTCGAGGGGTCGCGCTGGCACAAGGATTACTACGCCAACCGGTGGTGTTGGTCTTGTAGCGGCGGCCACAGCCGCCACGTCCTGAAAGGAGATCGCGATGCTGTCGAGCACAATGGAGAAGGCTCTCAACGAGCAGATCCGCGAGGAGTACTACTCGTCCTACCTCTACCTGGCCATGTCGGCCTACTTCGAGTCCCTCGACCTGCGGGGCATGGCACGATGGATGCGGACCCAGGCCCAGGAGGAGCACGGACACGCGATGAAGTTCTTCGACTACGTGTTCGAGCGCGGTGGCACGGTGGTGCTCGCCGCCATCGACGCGCCACAGGTCACCTGGGCGTCGCCGGCAGCGGCGTTCGCTGCCGCTCTCAGCCACGAGCGCCACATCACCGGCTGCATTCACAGGCTGGTGGAGGCCGCCGCGGCCGAGCACGACCACGGCACGGTCAACTTCTTGCAGTGGTTCGTCAAGGAGCAGGTCGAGGAAGAGGCGACCGCGGAGCCGATCGCGAGGAGGCTCGAGAAGATCGGGGACAACATGGTCGGGCTGCTCTTCACCGATCGTGAGCTGGGGTCCCGGGGCGCGTAGGGTCGCTCGGGGTGAGATCCTCGGGGCCCGCACCGCTGGGGGTGCGGGCCCTTTCCCTGTCTGCTGCGGACGCTGGGGCCATGGTCAGGTGGACGATGCCGCCGCGCAGCACCTCGGATGTCTCCATGCGGTGGAGCTGGTAGCGCCAGGCGTGGTGGGGGCCGTGGGGCACCACCTGCCGCGTGGCGAGCTGGTAGAACTCATCGTCCAGCTTCACGACCTGGTAGTCGGACCACGGCTTCTCCTCGACGCTGTAGATTTCCAGGAGGCCGCTGCGGGTCCGGGCCGGGAGGACGATCTCGTCAGGGCGCGGGGGACCGATGAGGGTCGCCAGCCGGCGGCGCCGGGCGGCCGTTCGCACCCAGATGGCGACCCGCCACCCCAGCGACACCACCCCCAGGCCCACGGGGCGGTCCCAGAAGGCGGCCTCCAGGGCGCGCACGACGCCTTCCGCGAAGCAGTACATGATCAGCCAGGTGGTCGGGCGGAAGAGGTAGCTGATGTAGCCCAGCGCCCCCATGGCGAAGAAGTCGCCGTACCCGAGGGTGGGCTGGCTTGCCAGGTAGGTCCAGCCCGCACCGTGGCTGAACCGGGAGACCCACGAGATCATGCCCCAGACGAAGAGGCCGGCGGCCAGGGCGACCTCGAGGTACGCGGAGAGCACGTGCGCGGCCGTCGAGACGTAGGGCTGCAACCGATCGTGGCTCTTGGCCCGCTCGGGGAGCACGGTGATCGCCATCGCCACGGCCACGAAGATGAGCCGCTCCCACAGGTTGAGTGGCTTCGGCACGGGACGCTTATAGCTCCGGTTGGGACGCCTGTCCAGCTCCCGCCCAGGTGGCGGCAGACGTGCGATGGCGGGCGACCGACCTCGACCGTGGCGGAGCGGCGGTTGCTGCCGGCCAGCGGATCCGAGCCGGCGGAGCTGACCTCACCACGCACCGTGAAGGTGTGGGAGGTCAGGAGCTGCAGCAGCTCCTCCACGGTCATGGTGTGCGACGGGGCGTGCCGATCCACCGGGGAGACCATCCAGATTTCGCTGGCGTGACACCGTCCCTGGCTCGCCCTTTCGCGCCCCGTTACCACTGAGCGCACCGACAGCAAGGCCCCCGTCCCGAAATGGGGCGGGGGCCTTCGAGCGCCAGCCTGGACCCTCCGCTGGGGAGGTGAACCAGGTCAGTGCTGGGGCGGTGCCGCGGGCTTGGGCTGGGTGTTCTCGGCTGGCGGCTCGATGCCAAGCAGCTCGACCTCGAACACGAGCGCGGCGTAGGGACCGATGCGGGGCGGGTTGCCGCCGGCGCCATAGGCAAGCTCGTAGGGGATCACGAGCTGCCACTTGGAGCCCACCGACATGAGCTGCAACGCCTCGGTCCACCCGGCGATGACCCCTCGCACCGGGAACACGGCCGCCTGGTTGCGGCTGTAGGAGCTGTCAAACTCCGTTCCGTCGAGGAACGTCCCGCGGTAGTGGCACTTCACCGAGTCATTGGCGGTCGGCTTCGGGCCGGTCCCGGCGGTGATGACCTTGTACTGAAGGCCGGAGGGCAGCGTCACGACGCCCTCCTTCTTCTTGTTCTCGGCCAGGAAGGCGGTCCCTTCCTTCTGGTTCGTCTCGCCCTGGGCCTTCATGGCTTCCTGCATCTTGGCCTGCAGCTCCGTGCGGAAGGCCATGATCGTGTCACGGATCTCCTTGTCAGTGAGCAGGGTCGTGCCGGTGCCGAGGGCATCGCGGAGGCCGCGCAGCACGAGCTCGGGGTTGAGGTCGAAGCCCTGCCTCTTGAACGAGTTGCCGATGTCGGCCCCGATCGCATAGCTGGTCTTGTCCTTCTGGTTGGCGAAGGCCTGAGCCGGCTCCTGGGCTGCGGCCGGCAGGCCGCAGAGCGCCAGGAGAAGCAGGACGGTCACGGTGTTCTTCATGAGGTCTCCCTGTCACCGGGTCGTGGTGCCACCCCGGTAAAGACAGTGATTCTACTCCAGTCGATCGCGGCGACTGGGGCTAGCGCTGGGCGGGGACGAGGGTGGGGGCCCCGGAGCGGGTGTCGACGACGGAGGCGAGCGCGAGCAGGGGAACAGTGCCGCTCACCTCGGCACGCAGGTTGTCGCCGCGCACCACACCGAAGGCGTGAAGTGCGTCATCGAGCTGCAGGTAGCCGCCGCCGGCCAGCCGGTAGGTCTCTTCTCCCGCGACCTCGCCCCGGGCCTGCACGAGCCTGATCCGGGCCACACCGGGCTCGGTTGAGGGATTGAAGATCGCGATGTTGGTCCGGAACTGGGGGCCGCGACGCAGGCCCAGCAGGTGTGCGACCTCGCCAGGCTTGAGTGCGGCGCTGCGGGGCAGGGCCGGGATGCCCTGGCCGAAGGAGCCGCGGCCGGCCGCGGAAAACACCCGGGCGAAGACCAGCACCCCGCCGGTCGTGAGGACGCGCAGGACACCGGTCGTACCCTGGGGGACGAGGTCGTTCCGATACACCGTGGTGCCAGGTGGCAGGTCCTCGAGGGCAGGCTCGGCCTGGAGGCCCTCGACGTTGGCCTGCCCTCCAGGCAGGAGGACCACGGCGTACCCTCCCGTCGATGACGCGGTGTTGACGAGCCACACCTCGGTGCTCCACCAGGTGCCGTCCTGTCCCTGCTTCTGGCCCACCATCGGGACGAAGAGGTCCTCCCCGCCAGCCGTGAGGGCGGTGAGCAGGAGGAGGACGGCAAGAGAGCTTCTCACGGTCCCCAGAATACGTGGGCGGCACTCGGAGCGCAAGCAGTTCATGCGCCCTCAGGCCGGCGGGCGTCCCGGAGACGCGACGACGTCCAGCGGCACTCCGAGCCGAGTCAGCGACGGACTGCGTCACTCGGCTCCACGGCGAAGGCGCCGTCGGTGGCACGGCCGTTGCTTTCGGCGGGTTGGAAGGCAAGGGATGCAGACGGAGCGAGGTTTCACGCTGGTGGAGCTGCTGGTGGTCGTGACGATTCTGGGGCTCGTGGTCGGGATCGCCGTCTACAGCCTGGCCGATGCCGTGGACCGCGGTCGGCAGAAGCGCACGGTTGCGGACCTGCGGGCCCTGGCGACGGCGATCGAGGCGTATTCGGTCGACTTCCAGTGCTACCCGCGCGGGGAGGAAGGTGGGACGCAGCAGCTCGAGGCCCCGCTGACGCCCACGTACATCCGGTCCCTCCCTCGGGTCGATGGGTGGCGCGAGTCGATTGGCGTGATCCTGGACCCGTCGGGGGTCACCTACACCATCTACTCCGGAGGTGGTGACCACGTGGCCAATCGAGGCTCGTGGCGTGGGGGGCCGACCACCAGCTTCAACGACGACATCGTGTTCGCCATCGGGGGCTTCGTGCAGTGGCCCGAGGGTACGCAGACCCGCTGACGCCCGTCCGCGCGTCAGCAGATCAGTGCATCAGCGAATCAGGGAGTCAGCGGGTCGGAACCGCCAAAGCAGCCCTTCTCCTGTGATTGGGGAGGGTGGGGGAGCTGATTTGCTGATCTCCTGAGCTTCTTGCAGAATCCGACTTCTCAAGGGTTTCCGCTCCGGTCCCCTCGCCCCGCGAAGCGGGGAGATGGATAGGGTGAGGGGTGCGTTGTTCTTGAACAGAAATGAGTTGCACCCCCTCACCCCGGCCCTCTCCCCCTGCGGGGGCGAGGGGGAGGAACGGAGCGCCGAGAGTCTTGCAAGCGGCTCTCCTGACCCGCTGATTGGCTGGTGGGTGGGCGGGTTGCTCTTGACAGGTCAGGGGCGCCACCCTACGCTCATCTCGCCAGCGAATGGCGAGCGGGCATAACTCAGCTGGTAGAGTGGCAGCTTCCCAAGCTGCAAGTCGCGGGTTCGATTCCCGTTGCCCGCTCCATCCCCCGGAGGGGCTTTGAGTTTCGGCAAGGACCCCATTCACGAGGCGGTCGATCTGAAGCCCCGAGCTGCAGCCACGATCATTGCCTCCCAGACGAGCATCACGGGTGACATCGGCGGCACGCGCCCTGTCCGTGTCGAAGGTACCCTCAAGGGCAGCGTGAGCGTGTCCGCGGCCGTAGAGGTCACCGAGGGCGCATCCATCGAGGGTGACGTCGAGGGCGTTCTCCTGCGCATCGCCGGCACGGTGAGCGGCAACGTGGTGGCGCGGGAGCTGGTGGAGCTGCTGGCCACCGCCGTGGTGCGGGGCGACCTCCAGGCCAAGGCGCTGCACGTCATCGAGGGCGCCAGGCTGGAAGGACGCGTGCAGATGACTGCCTCCACGGCCACGCCGGCCCCTCCCTCGCCCGCGAAAACCCGCTAATTGCTTACCCAATCAGGCGATTGACGGGCAGTGTATACTCACTGGTGAGGAGAGTGACTGCGGTGGAGAGCCGTACGACAGTGGAGATCTTTGGACGGCGGTACGAGCTGCGTGCGACGGGCTCCGGCGAGCGCGTGACCGAGCTCGCCAAGTTCGTCGACCAGCGCATGCGCCAGCTTGCCGAGGTCTCCCCGCACGTCGACACGGCGAAGCTCGCAGTCCTCACAGCACTGAACATTGCGGATGAGCTCTTCGGGGAGCTCGAAACGGAACCTGGTTTGCGGACCGAGAGAGTTCGCCAGCGACTTAGCGGACTGGTGGCAAGGCTGGACGAGGTGCTGACCACCTCGTGCACTGGAGCGAGTTGAGAAAAGGAGGCCCCTGCGCGGTTGGTGATGAGCGAAACTATTCTTGAACCAACACCTATTTGATGGGCGCCGCAGTCCCTCCCCGTTGATCGAGCCAGACGGCGAGTGATGCGGGTGGGCAGGTGCCCAACCTGTGGTCAGCAGGTTCAAATGGGTTTGCTCACACGGCCGAGTGCGGGGGCCTCTTCTCCTTTCGCTTCGCCGCCATTCTCGGGCCGTACCCCTTGTTCCTTGAAAGGGGGACGGAATGAACGGCACGGTGATACTCATCGCTGCTGCAGCGTTGGTGCTGCTCGCTGCGGTGGGCGTCTGGCTGTTTGGTCGCCGGACGCTCCAGCGCGCCCGCGCGGAGGCCCAGGGTCTGCGGGCCGGTGCCGAGCAGGAGCACCGCCGGCTGCTGGCGGTTGCGCAGCAGGAGGCCGAGCACCTCGTCAGGGATGCGGCCGTCGAGGCCCGGGAGAAGCTGCTCCAGGCACGCAGTGAGTTCGAACGGGAAACGCGGGAGTACCGGCAGGAGCTGCTGCTCCAGGAGCAGAAGATCGAGCAGCGGGCCCTGGCCGTGGACGAGCGCTCGCACCAGATGGACGAGCGCGCGCGCCAGATGGACGGGCGGCAGCAGGCCCTCGACGAGCGCGAGGAGGCGATCTCCCTCGAGGAGGACTCCATCGCCGCGCGCATGGCCGAGCAGCGGGCACAGCTCGAGCGGGTGGCCGGGCTCACCTCCGAGCAGGCCAAGGCGGAGCTGATGCGCGCCATGGAGACCGAGGCACGCATGGACGCGGCGAAGTCGATGCGGCGCATCGAGGAGGAGGCGACCCAGGAGGCCAACCACCGCGCCAAGCGGATCATCTCCCTGGCCATCCAGCGTGTTGCCGCCGACCACGTGGTGGAGAGCACGGTATCCGTGGTCGATCTCCCCAACGACGAGATGAAGGGCCGGATCATCGGGCGGGAGGGCCGCAACATCCGCGCCCTCGAGACCGCCACGGGCGTCGACCTGATCGTCGACGACACGCCAGGAGCCGTGCTGCTGTCCTGCTTCGACCCGATCCGCCGGGAGGTCGCCCGGCTGGCGCTCACCCGGCTGATGACCGACGGCCGGATTCACCCCGGACGCATCGAGGAGGTGGTCAGCAAGGTACAGGCCGAGCTGGACGAGAAGATCTTCAAGGACGGTGAGGCGGCGGCGCTCGAGCTGGGCTTTCCCGACGTCCACCCGGAGCTTCTCAAGCTCATGGGCCGTCTGCAGTTTCGGACCTCCTACGGGCAGAACGTGCTGGGTCACGCCAAGGAAGTGGCGTGGCTGGCCGGGTACATGGCCACCGAGCTCAAGGTCAACGTGCGGGTCGCCAAGCGGGCGGGCCTGCTCCACGACGTCGGCAAGGCCATCGACCGCGAGATGGAGGGCACCCACCTCACCCTCGGGCGCGAGCTGCTGCGCAAGTACGGCGAGTCGGAGGAGGTCATCCACGCCATGGAGTGCCACCACGGCGACGTGGATCCCCACTCCGTGGAGGCGGTCCTGGTCACCGCCGCCGATGCACTCTCGGCCGCCCGGCCGGGCGCCCGCCGGGAGATCCTGGAGAGCTACCTCAAGCGGCTCGAGAAGCTCGAGGCGATTGCCGCCGACTTCAAGGGTGTGCAGAAGGCATTTGCCATCCAGGCCGGTCGAGAGCTGCGCATCATCGTGGAGTCCGAGAAGCTCTCGGACGAGGACGCCATCTGGCTCTCCCGCGACCTGGCGCGCCGCATCGAGGGCGAGCTGACGTACCCCGGGCAGATCAAGGTGACGGTCATCCGGGAGACCCGGGCCGTGGAGTACGCGAGGTAAGAGGCAGGGGTCCGGGGTCCGGGGTCCGGGATGAGGAACGCCTCCTCAACGCTAGCCTGGACCTGGACCTCGACTTGGACCTGGACCTGGACCCCAAGCGCCCAGGCTGATGTGGCCTTTCGCTGGTATCTGATCGTTCTGGGTGCCTTGAGCGCCCTGCCGGGTTCGACAGGTCCAGGTCCAGGTTGTTGCGCGGATGGTATCCGGCGCGCGGGCTAGACCAGGCGGTAGGACTCCTCGAGCGTGGGGATGACGCAGGGCCAGCCGAAACGCCGGGTGATGCGCTCGGCCATGGCCATGCTGGCCGCAGGCTCCCCGTGGGTGACGAAGACCGTCTTGGGCTGCGTCTCCGAGCGGGCCATCCAGATCTCGAGCTCGTCGGCGTCGGCGTGGGCCGACAGGGACGAGATCGAGCGCACCTGGGCGCGCACCGGCACCATCTCGCCGAAGATTTTGACCGACTCGGCTCCCTCCAGGATGTCGCGGCCGCGCGTCCCCTCGGCCTGGTAGCCCACGAAGAGCACGGTCGTGTCGGGGCGCGGCAGGCGGTGCCGCAGGTGGTGGAGGATGCGGCCACCGGTGGCCATCCCGGAGGCCGAGATGATGATGGCCGGTCCCCGGAGGTTGTTGAGCCGCTTCGACTCCTCGGTGCGCCCGACCATCGTCAGGTTGGGAGGCGTGAGAGGATCGACGCCGTTCTCGCGCAGGTGGCGGGTCTCCACGTCGTGCTCGCGCACCGTGTCGCGGTACGCGGCCGTCGCCTCGCGCGCCATCGGTGAGTCCAGGTAGATCGGCACCGGCGGGATCGCCTCGTCCTGCACGAGCTCCCGCAGGTAGTACAGCACCTCCTGGGTGCGGTCGATGGCGAACGCAGGAATGAGGATGACGCCCCCTCGTTCGACGGCCTCCTTGATGATCTCGGCGAGGTCGTCCCGGGGGTCGGTGGCCGCATGGAGGCGGTTGCCGTAGGTGGACTCGACGACCAGGTAGGTGGAGCCGGGGTAGGGCTCCGGAGGCGGGAGGATCGGCGCGTCGTAGCGGCCCACGTCACCCGAGAAGTAGATCGTGACGTGCTCGCCGGCTGCCTTGATGCGCAGCTCCGCGGCCCCGGCGCCGAGGATGTGGCCCTGGCGGTGGTAGCGCAGGTGCATGCCCAGGTGGACCGTGTAGGAGTCTCCGAAGGCGATCGGCCGGATCGTGCGCAGCGCCTGCTTGACATCCTCGAGGTTGAACAGCGGCAGGGCCGGCGTGTGCTTGGTGGCGCCCACCTTGTTCGCGTAGCGCGCGTCCTCTTCCTGGAGGTGGGCGGCGTCCGGCAGCAGCACGCGCAGCAGCCGCAGGGTCGGCGGCGTGGCGAGCGTCGGCCCCCCGAATCCCTGGCGTACCAGGAGCGGCAGGATACCGGTGTGGTCGATGTGCGCGTGGGTGAGGATGACGGTGTCGAGCGACGACGGCTCGACCGGGAACGGCGCCCAGTTGCGGAGGCGCAGGTCCTTGGGCCCCTGGAACATGCCCGCGTCGATCAGCACCTTCTTGCCGTGCGCCTCGACCAGGTAGCGCGACCCCGTGACGGTGCCGGTTGCCCCCAGGAACTTGAGGTTGATCATGACGGCATGATAGCCGAGCACTCTGGACGGGGGCCGCCGAGCGCGGCGAGCTCGGAGGGCTCCGGCACGCCGACCGCCCCGGCCAGGTGAGATGGCATGGCGCTCCCATGACGGATCGTGTCGCGTCGAGACATGGAGGTGTCGTGCCGGGACATTCCCATTCGCGTCGACGCGACCGATGTTGGCTTCAGCGACAGATGCTGCGCACGCCGCCGGTGTTGGTGGCGAGAGGGAGGAACCATGCAGGCGCGTCTCCGGAGTCGCGGAGGCTCCCTGGTGATCCTCGGGCTGGGTGTGGCCGGCCTGGTGTCCACGGCCCTGGCGAGCCGCCATGAGGGCGTCGCGGGCGTGCCCCTGCCGGCGCCGCTGGCCACGACTGTCACCCTCCAGGCCGTGGCCGATGCCCACGTCGACAACGGCGGTCCCAACGCGAACTACGGCACCGCCACCACGCTGTGGGTGTCCCTGTACGGCGAGTTCAACAACCGCCAGCAGACGCTGGTGCGTTTCAACCTCGCCAGCATCCCGTCCGGGGCGACCATCGACAACGCGACGTTCGAGGGCTATCTCAACCAGGCAACGGGCCTGACGAGCGTGAGCGTGTCGTTCTATCGTGTCGGCTCGACCTGGACCGAGAGCGGTGTGACCTGGAACAACCGCCCGACATACTCACTCGTCTCGTCCAGATCCGTGGGAAGCTCGACCGGGTGGGTCTCGTGGAACGCCACGAGCCTGGTGCGGGCCTGGATGGCCGGAACGTACACGAACTACGGCATCGCGCTGACCGGCCCGGCGTCCGGGAGCCTGTTCGCACGCACGTTCTCGAGCCGCGAAGGCAGCCAGGCACCGCGCCTGGTGGTGACCTACTCCCTGCCGACCCCCACACCCACCCGCACTCCGACGCCAACCGCCACCAGGACCACCACACCGACGAGAACGGCCACGCCGACGGCGACGAGGACGATGTCGCCGACCAGGACACCGACGCTCACGCCCACCCGGACCCCGACCGGTCGTGCAACGGCCACGCCCACCGCGACCAGAACCGCCACGGCCAACCCCACCCCGACCTCGACCCGGACGAAGACCCGCACGCCGACCAGGACGGCGACCCCGACCCCCACCCCGGTCTGCAGCGACCCCATGGAGCCCAACAACACCTTCGCCACGGCCACCCTGCTGTCGCCTCTGGATCCAGCGGGATACCGTTCGTACATCTGCTCGGCGGCCGACGACGACTACTACCGGTTCACGGCCGTGCTCCGGGACAGGATCGACGTCACCCTCTCCGAGCTGCCCAGGGACTACGACCTGCAGCTTCTCAGCCCGTCGGGGAGCCTCCTGCTGACCTCGAGCCACCCCGGCACGGCCGACGAGACCTTCTCGTTCGAGGCCAACAACGTCGCCGGCGAGTACCGGGTCCGGGTGTTCGGCGCTGGTGGCGCCTTCGACCCCACGAGGAGCTACCACCTGAAGATCTCGGTCAGCTCGACGATCCCGCCGGCGCTGGTCGTCAACACCACGGCCGATTCGGACGACGGAGCCTGCACGTCGGCCCACTGCTCGCTGCGCGAGGCGATCAATGCCGTCAACTCGGGCGACGGTACGGTGCTGCGCCGGATCGAGTTCGCCATCCCGCCCACCGACCCCGGATACAGCGGCAGGGTCTGGACGATCCGACCGACCTCGGCCCTGCCCTCGATCCGTCGGATGGTCGAGCTCGACGGTCGCACCCAGGCCACGAATGTCCGCAACGCCAATCCCGACGGGCCCGAGATCGTGCTGGACGGGACCCTCGCCGGCGCCGACGCGAGCGGCCTGGTGGTGGATGGCGTCGCCGGGTGCACGATCTGGACTCTCGTCGTCAACGGGTGGAGCGCGGCGGGTGTGCAGGTGCTGGGTGGGCGGGAGTCGAGCGTCAAGGGGTGCTACATCGGCACCAACCACACCGGAACGGTTGCGGCGGGCAACCAGGACGGCATCGTGGTGCGCGGCACCCATCACCGCCTGGGCGGCAGTGCGGCGGGCGAGGCCAACGTGATCTCGGGCAACACCCGCTACGGCGTGGAGCTGGTCGACGCTGGGAGCTGCCGGGTGCGGGCCAACCTGATCGGCGTCGGACGGACCGGGACAACCGACCTGGGGAACGGGTCCCACGGTGTGTACCTGCACGGCTCGACGGCCGACTGCACGGTGGGTGGGGTGGCGGCGGGCGAGGGCAGCGTCATCTCCGGAAACCGCGGCGACGGTGTGCGCCTGGAGGGCTGGGCGGTCGAGGACAACCGCATCCTGGCGAATCGCATCGGTGTCGATGCGACTGCCGGTGTGGCGATCGCCAACGACGGCAACGGCGTGCAGCTCCAGCGCTGTGGCGACAACACCATCGGTGATGGTGACTCCGACCATGCCAACATCATCTCCGGCAACGGCGACCATGGTGTGGTGCTGTTCGATCAGGTTGACCACGTCGTGATTGCGGCCAACTTCATCGGCACCAACGCACGGGGCATCGTGCACCTCGGGAATGGGCTGGACGGCGTCAACATCGGGCACAGGTCCCATCACAACACGGTCGGCTCCTGGAACACCATCGCCTTCAACGGCGGCGCCGGCGTGCGCGTCAGCGACACCGAGAGCCGGTCGAACACCATCACCCGCAACAGCATCACCGGCAACGGCGGGAAGGGGATCGAGCTCGAGGACTGGGGCAACGGGATGCTGGCCCCGCCGCAGATCGGTGCGGTCACCACGACCTATGTCGACGGCATCGCCTGCGCCGGCTGCCGGGTCGAGGTGTTCACGGACCTCGACGGGGAGGGGGCCATCTACGAGGGCGCCACCACCGCGGACGAGCACGGTGCCTGGACTGCCTCGGTGGGGGGGTTGCTCGCGTTCCTTCGGGCCACCGCCACCGATGCCGATGGCAACACCTCGCCGTTCTCCACCTGCGCCGACCCCAATGAGCCCAACAACACGACGGCGGATGCCGAGCCCCTCACCCTCGGTGTCGCCAGGACCGGTTTCATCTGTGACACCACGGACTACGACTTCTTCCGGTTCCCGGTGCGTGCCGGGGCGCGCATCACGGCCGATCTGGTCGCCGACGCGAACTACCACCTCTCGGTCCTTGACCCTGACGGCGGCCAGGTCGATCTCGAGCCCTCGGAGCCCGATGCGCACACCGAACGTCTCACCGGCATCGCCGCCCGGACCGGTGACTACTTCCTCAAGGTCGCCGACTGGACCGGCGCGCCCGACCCGGGGCTGGCATACACCGTGGAGGTCGACACCGAGATGACGGGGGGCAGTGTTGTGGCGTGGATCGACGAGGGATGGCTCTCGACGCCGGAGGTCTTCAAGCTCATTCCCGACGTCGACTACCCGGCCCCTGTCACCTTCGTCGACGTGATGGTCAGGATCACGGCGTACACCGGCGACGGGATCCGGGCCCATGTCATGGTGGAGGTGCCGGACGACCGTCTGGGGAGCCTCCAGGACGTCACCCAGCGCACCTCGGCGGGAGCCCAGCCGACGGACGTCGTGAGCTGGGACAGCCTCGGCTCCGGGCGCTACGAGGCGGTCGTCGACATCCCGGAGAGCACCTCCTCGCGAGCGTCCACCCTGGTCTGCTTCCGCTTCGGAATCGAGTCGACGGCCACGGCCGGGAGCGTGCGGCCCACGGTCGAGCTGCTGTACGGACCCGACGAGCCGGTGATCGCCAGCGACGAGGCGCCACGGGTGCGGCTGGTGACCCACGCTCCGGTTGTCTTCCTGACGAGCCGGCACCACCTGTACGACGCGGCGCACGGGTACGACCTGCTCGGCTCGGCGCTGCTGCTCGACATGCTCACGACCCTCGCACAGAACCCCTACCGTGCGACCAGGGGGACGTTGCCGGGAGTCATCTTCTATGTCGACGACTACTCGCCCTTGGCCGCGGCCTGGGACCACCTCACGTTCAACGCCACCAGCGAGTCGACGGCGAACGAGGCGGCGTGGGAGATCGATGCGCTGCTGGACGACTGGGCGGAGGATGCCGGGGAGGGAATGCCGTCCTACGTCGTGCTGGTCGGCGACGACGACGTGATCCCGTTCTTCCGCAAGACCGACCCGCAGACAGGAGACAGCACCGAGTCGGCGCACACCTCCACGGATGCCGCGCTCGGGCCGGTCGTCAACAACGACTTCTTCCTCACCGACAACCCCTACGGCGACACCGATGGCAGCGACTGGAACCACGGCCGGTTGGAGCTGACCGTGGGCCGGCTCGTGGGCGACACCGCCCTCGACCTCATGACATTCCTCCAGAACGGCCTCGAGGGGCCGGCGCTCGGGTCGTCGCCGCGCGCCGTGATGGCGAGCTGGGATGGCTTCGACCTGCGCCTGTTCGGGTTCGGCAACGATCCCCTGGAGTACGTTCAGGACTGGGGGTTCGGGGCCGGCGACGGGATGATCGACAACGACGACTGGCGCCGGAGCGACTACCTCAGCGCCATCGGCAGCCAGTTCACCGTCCTCGTCAACGGCACGCACTCCAATCAGACCCACACCACCGCGCCACCTTCCAAGGATGACGTGTCGGGCACGGACTACCGCGACTCCATCACCATGGACACCGTGCGGCTGCGGCCGTTCTTCGGTCTCGGCGGGTGCCGTGCCGGGTTCTCGCTGGTGGAGGACAGTCTCATCGACGCGCTCATCCGCGAGGGTGCCTCCGGGGTCGTGGCCAGTCCCGGGCTCACCATCGGTTTCCCCGGCGGCTCCCAGGAGTACACCGAGGAGATCTTCAACCAGTTCTGGCGGCGCGCCCTGCCGGAGGACGGCGGCGAGGCGAGCCTGGCCCACGCGCTGCGCCAGGCCAAGGGCGACTACTCGGCCGGGTACTGGGGTCCGGCGGACCGCAAGGCGAGCATGGAGCTCACCTACTTCGGCATTCCCTGGGCGAGGATCCCGAGGATTTCCGGCGGTCGCCCGGCGGCCAGGGCGACAGCCGCCACGCCGGTGTCGTTCTCGACGCCGGTGGCCGTGGCGGCCTCGACCTACTCCACCACCGCCACCGTCGACGCCTCCGCGTACAGCCTCGACCGCACCACCGCGCCCGGCTTCGACCTCGTGACGATCGAGGGCTGCGCTCCCTCCAGCGAGGTCGGACCGATGCTCCCGGCCAGGGAGCTCGACCTGGTGCTGCCGCCGGGCGCCCAGATCACGGCCATCACCGTGCAACGCTCCGGTGAGACCAGCCTCGGCACCCTGCGGATTCCCACCTACACCCCGGCGGTGCCCATCGACCCGGGGGGCCAGCCCCAGAGCTGGTCCGCGACGCCTGCCGAGATCGGCACGGTACCGACGCAGGCCGCCGTCATCGACCTGGCACCGGCGGAGGGCAGCCAGGTGGCCCACCTCCACGTCATGCCGGTGACCTACGACGCGGCCACGGGCCAGGCCACCCTCGCCACCGCGCTCACCGTGAGCGTGACGTACACCGCCGACGTGCCGGTGGCACTCCGGGAGCTCAGCGTTGGTCCCGTGCGGGTCGGTCCTGCCGGAACCGTGACCGCCACCGCGGACATCGTCAACGCCGGAGCCGGGGAGGTGCAGGTCGGCACCCGGATCACCGTGCTCGACCTGGAGGGCCAGGAGATGTCGCAGGCGACCGGCAGCACCATCACCGTGCCGGCCGGAGGCGCCGCCACCGCGACCCCCACGTGTCAGGCTCCCCTGGAGGAGGGCACCTTCGTCGTCAGGGTCACGCTCCTGGTCGGGGGAGCTCCGGCTGTCACCGCGAGCCGTCCGGTGACCGTCCTGGCCGGGCAGGTCGCGGCGCTCGAGGGGCCGGACCAGGTCCAGGCGGGCGATACCGCCATCTACGCGGTGACCACCACCAACCTGCTGGGGGTTCCCCGCCAGGTCCGCCTGCAGATGCTGGTGGAGGATCCCGACGGCGAGCCCCTGGCCTCGCTGGAGCCCGTGGAGACCGAGGTGCCGGGCGGCGGCGAGACCAGGGTGCCCTTCCGCTGGAGCACCGCTGGCGTTGCAGCCGGTGCCTACCGGGTCCGCCTGACCGTCACCCCTGAAGGTGGCTCCCCCAGCACCCTGGCTCGGATACTCCACGTCGCCCACATCCCGCGGCGCCACCTTGCCGGGCCATGAGAGGGCGTGAACCAATGGCGCGAGGACGTTCGGGACGCCGATGGTGACCGCTGGCATCGTGGACGTGGACGTGGACGGACGTGCCGCGAGCCTGACGTCCACCGCAGGGCCGTCAACGAATACCTCATGCGACTGCTGCTTGCCTCACAACGTCCCGACGCACGAACCCGGGTCCACGTCCACGACCACGTCCACGCCCAGGGTGACGCCGTGAGGGCCTTCACCGCCTGGCCAATCGCTCTCTCGATTTCTTCGCCCTGAGGAGGGCTAGGGGAGGCGGGCAACCCTGGCCTCGACGGTGAGCTGCGTGCCCGCCCGGGCGAGGACGAGGGAGTGTGCCGCACCCGGCGTGCCGCGCAGGGCGGCCACCACCGCGCCCATCGTCGCTCCGGTGGCGTCGAGAGTATCGATCCGGAGGAGCGTGTCGCCGGCCTGGACGCCCGCCACGGCCGGCTTGCCGTCCCTCGTCACCACCCCGGCCACGGTGAAGGAGCGGTCCGCCTCCGGGCGGAGGGTCAGGCCGACGATGTCGAGATCGCCGGGAGGGGGCGCCGGTCCGGCTTCCCAGTAGGTCATGCCCCGAGACAGGTCGGTCTCGATCCGGAAGCCGACCAGGACGTTCGCACCGACAAAGCCGGCGACGGGCGCGGCGGTCTTGCCCGAGTACCAGTCGAACAGGCTCTGGTCGAGGCCGAGCACGCCGATGTCACGAGCGGTCAGGGGACCGATTCCCAGCACCGGCAGGCGTGTCAGCACGCCGCCCGTCTCGAACCCGAAGCCGAAGAAGTTGGCCGACCCGACGGCGCCGATGGCGTGAGGCCAGTCCGGGTGGCGGGACTGCCACCTCCCCAGGAGGAGGTTGGAGACCCAGGTGCCGGCCGAGCCCGTGTCCACCCCGAGCTGCACGGTCTCGCCGTCCACGCTCGCGGCGATCTGGAAGAGACCGGTCGAGGCGTTGACCTGGCAGGGGATCACGGTTCCTCGTGGCTTCGACAACCCGGGCCGCGCGACGGTCAGCCGTCGTGCCGGGTAGTCGAGGACGAAGCGATCGTGGAGGAGGGCAGACGAGGGCAGGTTCACCTCGGCGGGCACGCCGGGGAGCACGCTGGCACCGGGCAGGATCTTGGTCCTGATCCCGGCCGTGTCGAGCGACAGGCCGCCCAGCCGCATTCCAGGTGTCGTCGTGGCCCAGACCTGGGCGACCTGCGTCCCCTCCTCGCCCGTGCCCGCGGCCTCGAGCCCGAGCTCCTGCGCGAGCTGCTTGCAGACGAGGAGGTGCTGATTGCCGGTGTCCACCCAGGCCTGCGCCGAGCGGAGCGTGCCGTCGGGGCGGACAAGCTGCAGCTCGACGATCATCCGGTTGTGGTCGAGCACGAACGGCAGCGTCGCCGTGCGGGGACCAGCAGGGTCCTGCGCCGTCGCGGCGCGGCCCGCGCCGAGCCACAGCACCGCGGCAGCCGTGAGCGCGCGGATCATGCGCGGTCGTGTCACGGGGACACCTCCTCGAGCGGCGACCCCCGCCCGAACGCGGGCGGCGCCGTCGTCCACGAATACGAGGGCTCGGCTCGTGCGGTTTCTCCCGCGGCGCGACGACTGTTCCCGGACTATCCCTGGCGGAGCAACCGGAATGCCTCGGCAGCGTGCTCGAGCAGCTCCCGCAGCTCGTCCGGCTTGACTCGCCCGCCACGGTGCAGCAGCAGTGCGTCGCCGCCTGCCTCGAGCTCGATCCGTGTGCCGGCATGGCGCATGAGGTGGGTCCGCACGGCGCCGCCGAACAGGCGCCGCGTCGCCTCGGGGTCGGCGCCCTGGAGCACGAACGCCCTGGAGAAGTCCGGGTCCTCGGGGAAGTCGATGTCCTGGCCGCCCAGCCTCTCGCCGATCGCATCGAGCAGCGCCACCTCCCGCCGCAGGAAGCAGTGCGGGAGCTCCGTGCCGCGTGCCCTGAGCAGGCAGATGGTCTGGCGATGGGTGTGGGAGTTCTTCCCCGAGCTGACGGTGAACTGATAGTCGGCGATGGTGATGTCGATCCCGGACCGGGAGCCGGAGAGCAGGTTGCGCGCCTTCCTGCGCCTGCCGCGCGAGAACAGCTTGAACGGCGGCGCGGACTCGACGAAGTACGCGGCGTCTTCGGCGAACCTGAGCCCCATCTCGAGCGCCTTCGCGGCGATGGCGTCGCGCCGCTTCCGCTCGTTCGCGAGAGTCAGCGCCCAGACCACCCCGAGCACCGCCACGAGGCCGAGGATCACCAGGATCACGGAGTTCTGGGGCATGAGCGCAGGTCTCCGGCCCGAGGATACCGTGAGTCCGGGCGCGGGCGGTGGTGCTGGAAGGCGATGAGGACGGAGGGAAAGATGGTGTGCCCGGGGCGATTCGAACGCCCGGCCTTCAGATCCGGAGTCTGACGCTCTATCCGGGCTGAGCTACGGGCACACACGGGAAAACTCAATGGGGTGGACGAGGGGATTTGAACCCCCGACCATCGGAGCCACAGTCCGATGCTCTACCAATCTGAGCTACGCCCACCACAGTCATGTCTGGCCTGCCTGAGAGGATTCGAACCTCCGACCCGCGGATTAGAAGTCCGCCGCTCTATCCAGCTGAGCTACAGGCAGATCGGTGGCAAGATCGGGTCTGGACCGCCGGCCGCCCCGCCGGGCAACTGGTCGGGGCGAGAGGATTTGAACCTCCGACCACCTGCGCCCAAGGCAGGTGCGCTACCAGGCTGCGCCACGCCCCGTCTCCTGCGGCTTGAACCCTCTGGGCTCACAAAGAACAACCCCACTCGTGGGGACCTATAACGGTAGCAATCGCCGCGTGCGCCGTCAAGCGGGGTGCAGACAGCTCGTGGTTCACGGTTCCGGGCTGTCGGCTCCCGCCTTCGCCCTGGTGTGCCACGAGGTGAGGTACCCAGAACGTCCGCGACGCCAGGTGCAGGTCGAAATCGAGGTCCACGTCCAGGTCCAGAGCCGCTGGCAAGACTCTCGCTGCTCCGTTCCTGCCGATCGCCCCCGCAGGGGGAGAGGACCGGGTTGAGGGGGTGCACGTCATTGTGGCTGAAAAACAAAGTGCCCCTCACCCTGTCCCTCTCCCCGCTTCGCGGGGCGAGGGGACCGGAGCGGCAACCCTTGAGAAGTCGGACTCTGCAAGAGGCTCCAGGTTGGAGAGACCACCCGCCCTCATGACCAGCGAATCCCCGCGAGGAAATCGGTGGAGGTGGGCGGGCGGGTGGCTGCCGTTCCGTGCGGGGTGGGCGGAGGACTTTCGACCTTCGACTCTCAACTCTCGACCGGCCGGGCGGGGGACTCTCGACCGGGCGGGGGGCGGGCGGGTGGTTGAAAGGCCGGGCGCAAGGCGCTAGACTGCGAGCCCAGCGCGGAGAGGTGCTGGAGTGGACGAACAGGGCTGCCTGCTAAGCAGTTGTCCAGGGTAAACCTGGACCGGGGGTTCGAATCCCCCCCTCTCCGCCATCCCCTGATGGCCCACTCCACAAT
>JALOLB010000146.1 GCA_025456225.1 Thermoanaerobaculaceae bacterium | reverse complement strand
TCCCTGGGGATCGACCTGCGCGTGGCCCCGTGGCTGCGCCTTCACGTCCAGGGCGTGGGCCGGACCGGCCAGGAGTACCACGCCGAGGCGTTTGGGGTCACCGCGGGCCACCTGGAGATCGCCACGACCCACGCGGGGCCGTGGCAGGTTCGCGGCCGGATCGGGGCACTCTACCCGGGGGTGACCCAGGAGGCCGTAGCCCGGCTCTGGGCGTCGCCCTACGCTCCGACCTTCTCCGCCATCTCCTCGTGGGTCGCCGAGGAGGTGAGGCCGCAAGGCGTCGAGCTGGCGGTCCAGGATGGGGTTCCAGGGCTGTGACACCGCCGGCACGCTCCTGGCCTGGCGGGGGTGGGCGCTGGGGGACCGGCTCAGCCTGTTCGGCGAGATGCTGCCGCTGCCCCCCCTGCCGACGATCCAGTACGGTGGGCCCTTTGGTGGCCAGAGCTACGACGGGACGAGCCCGTTCGAGGAGCTGGACGGCCGCGAGGGCTGGCAGGCCCGAGCCGGCTGGCGCCACCCCAACGGGATCAGCGTGGTCGCCAGCCACCTCGACAACCGGGGCGACCGCGCGCTGTACGACGATGAGTACGCCTGGGCCACGGCCTACGACCAGGCCGGGACCACGATCGACCTCGGCCGCGGGTACACCCTTGCCGCGGAGTGGATGTCCGGGTCCACCGGCATGGGACCGACCACGGGGACGCGCGTCGATGCCGACTTCACGGCCACCTACGTGCTCCTGGGCTGGCGGGGCGAGGCCTGGCGCGGCTCGTTTCGGTGGGACGACTTCGAGGTCGAGGACAGGGACCAGACGGCCGAGAACAACGACGACCAGGGGAGCGCCTGGAGCGTGGCGGTGTCCCGCAGCCTCGGGCAGGAGGTGGACGGCGACCACGCCGCCGCGGCAATGGCCGGCGCCCCCACCAGCCGCCAGCTCGACAAGCTCACGGTCGAGCTGCGGCTCGTCTGGTAGCGACCTCACATCGAGCCTCGAGGCGCACCAAGGGAGCGGGCGGCAGCTCGCGCTGCCGTCCGCTCGCTTCAATGCGTCGGTCTACTGCTTGGCCGGTATGGCGATGGGATCGCTGGTGATGCGCACATCCGGCGCGGAGGACGGTCTCTCCCTCTCACCCCAGCGAGGTCAAGCTCCCTCACCGCCTGGTGGCCAGCGACATCCCGACCTCACCGAGCTTCAGCTCCAGGCCCCCAGGCTTCTTGGGGTGCGGCGAGATACCTACCGGTGCCCCACTCACCCCGTTCGATTGCTCACGAGAAGTCACGGCAGCGATGTGCAAAAGGTAGGCCCGGGGCGGCGCATGCTCGGGCACGGGCGCATGCCGTAGGTCACCGACGGGCCAGCAAGCCTGTCGGCGACCTCCGGCGCGCCGCTACCCGGCGCCGCGGCCACGCAGCACGAGACCGACGACGTCGGCGGTCGTCGCGGCGCCAATGCGCCGGCGCAGGCGAGCCCGGTGCATCTCGACGGTGCGCACGGAGAGGCCAAGGCGGGCCGCCATCTCCGGCGAGGTCAGCCCATCGGCGACGAGCTCGGCGACCTCGCGCTCGCGGCGGGTCAGCCCGGCGAGGCGCGAGCGTGCCTCCGTGCGCACACGTTCCAGGCGCTCTCGCCGGATCTCCTCGGTGATGTCCTCGAACGTCCCGACAACGCGGGTGGCCCTGCCGCCCGCGTCCCGGGCCACCACCCGCCCGCGGCTTCTGACGTGGTACAGCCTGCCCGAGCGGTCCGCTTCGGCGCGGCGCTGCACGACGGTAGTGAACACGTCCGTCTGCCCGGCCAGCGCCCGCTCGGTCTCGGCCTGCGCCGCGTCGAGGTCCTCCGGGCACACAAGGCCGCTCCACGACGACGCGTCGGTCACCTGGTAGCGCGGGCTCTCGTCGACCCCCTGCGTGGCCCAGGAAACGTAGAGGACCTTCCCCGACGCCACGTCCCAGTCGAAGACACCGATCCTGGCTGACTCGAGGGCCATGAAGAGGCGCTGCTCGCTGGCCCTGAGCTCGTCCTCCGCCCGACGCTGGGCGGTGACATCGTGGGCGACGTGGACGCTGCCGACGACCCGACCAATCAGGTCAGCGCGCGGGAACGTCGTCACCGTGAAGACGCCGCCCAGCCGCGGCTCCACGACCTCCGCCGTGTGCGCCTCGCCGTCCTCGAGCAGCGCGAGCTGAGGACAGCCCTCGGGTGGGTGGTCGAGCCCGTGAACGACCTCGAAGCACCGCCGGCCCACCAGCTCCGCCGGGGTACGGCCGAGCCGCGCGGCCATCGCTCGGTTGACCCGGACAACACAGTGGTCGAGGTCAAGGACGGCGATGGGATCGGGGAGCGCGTCGAAGAGGAGATCGAGCTCGCCGGGGGCGACGGGCAGGACGCTCCCGCCCCGTCCCCGTCCCCTGCGAGGCGCTCCTGGCGGCTGACGCGTGCCCCGCGTGACCATGCAGCCACAGAGCATACAGCACCGTTACCGCGCGCGGTGCAACCGCTGGGCTTGACATACCGTAGACTTGCTGTACGCTCCGACTATGGGGGGATGGCCACTCGCCGGTGGAGGGCACTGGAGTGCCGCAGGCACGCCGACGGCCTTCTCACTGCGCGCCGCGGCCCAGGTCTTCCCGCAACCTCGCAGCTTGCGCATCGCCTCGGCATCACGCTGGTCGGCTACGCGGGGACAGGCCGCTTCGACGTGTGCACGCCCGGGGAGCGGATCGCGTGACTGGATGGTCGAGAGAAGAGGAGGAAGCGGCATGAGCACGGGAAGGGCACGTTCACTGGCCGTTGGGATTGGCCTGGGAGTGCTGATGGCCGGCATCGCTGCGGCCTCCGCGGCGTACCGGGACGCCGACTGCGTCCGGTGCCACAGGAGCCAGGTCGAGGCGATGGCGAAGGGCGGCGGAAAGCACGTCGACGTGGGCTGCACGAGCTGTCACGACGGGCACCCGCCGGAGGTCAGGAAGCCATATCCGGTATGCACCGGTTGCCACGAGCCGCACTCCGCCGACCCGTCCGCCGCCGACTGCGCGGCGTGTCACCGCGCCCACGCCCCGAAGCGCGTGGCGTACGCGGTCGGCGTGCCCTCGGCGGCCTGCGGCGCCTGCCACCAGGACGCCCTGGCGCAGCTCGGTGCCTCAACCACGAAGCACGGCCGGCTGTCGTGCGGTGTGTGCCACAGGGCGGAGCACGGGGCGACCATGGGCTGCGGCGACTGCCACGGCCGGCTGCACCCCGAGGCGATCATGGCGCGCTTTGCGGGCTGCGCCGACTGCCACCACACCGCCCACGACCTCAACCACTGGCCGGCCAAGCCGTAGCGGCACGAGCGGGGAGGACGCCCATGGCCGAGAATGACACCACCACTCCTGGCGCCGTCACGCGGCGCCGGTTCCTGCGCGACACCTCGCTCGCCGGCTGCGCCGTCGCGGCCGGCGCCCAGGTCCTGCTGGCCGACGGCACGCTCGTGATCCCGGCCTCGCAGGGCTTCCTGCTCGTCGACCTCAAGAAGTGCCAGGGGTGCTCGACGTGCATGATGGCGTGCGCGCTGGCCCACACGGGCACGGCGTCGTACACGCTGGCCCGCATCCAGATCCAGCAGGACTCCTTCGCGCGCTTCCCCGATGACGTCTTCATGGCGACGTGCCGGCAGTGCGCGGACGCCCCCTGCGTGAGGGTGTGCCCGACCGGGGCGAACGCCCCCGACCCGGCCTTTGGGAACGTCCGCAGGATCGATCCAGCGAAGTGCATCGGCTGTCGCTCGTGCGTCGCGCGCTGCCCGTACACGCCGGCGCGGCTGCAGTGGGACCACGCGCGGCAGGTCGCTCTGAAGTGCGACCTCTGCGCCGACACGCCGCACCTCGGGTCGAGGGGCGGGCCCGGCGGGGTGCAGACCTGCGTCAGGGTGTGTCCGGAGAAGGCGATCTCGTTCACCGCAACGATGCCGGACCAGAAGGACCTCCACTCCTACGAGGTCAACCTGCGCGACCGTGCCTGGGCGAAGCTCGGCATGAGCGTGAAGTGAGGGAGGCGGCATGGCGCTCTACGGATACGCAGGCAAGATCCTCCGCCTTGACCTGACGGCGCGCAAGGCGACCGCCGTCGACACCGCGCGCTACCGGCGCTGGGGCGGTGGGCACGGCATGGCCTCGGCGCTGTTCTGGGACTTCTGCCGCGACAAGACCATCAAGGACGGCCGCGATCCCGCCAACGTGTGCTGCGTGATGCCGGGGCCGTTCTCCGGGACGATCGTGCCCTCGGGCGGCGGGCGCTGCGAGGTCACCGGCGTCGGCGTGGGCATGGACCCGATCTCGTGGTACACCCGCTCTGCGATCGGTGGCCGCTTCTCGGCGATGCTCAAGTATGCCGGCTGGGACGGGGTTGTCATTGAGGGCCGGGCGAGCGAGCCGGTGTGGGTCGAGATCCAGAACTCCGAGGTCCGCTTCCGCGACGCGACCCGGCTGTGGGGGCTCGACACCTGGGCGACCCAGGACGAGATCTGGCGGCTGCAGCGGCGCCGGCGCGGCACGCGCACCGGGTGGCACGACCTCAACGACCGGGCCGAGTGGGGCGCGGCCGACCAGGGGCGCACGACACAGCTCTCGGCGATCATGACGATCGGCGCGGCCGGCGAGCACCAGACGGCGCACGCTGCGCTCATCCACGACGCCGGCAACGGCGCCGGGCAGGGTGGCTTCGGGGCCGTGTGGGGCTCGAAGAACCTCAAGGCGATCAGCGTCATCGGGACAGGCTCGATCGAGGTCGCCGACCCCGCGGCGCTGCTCGCTGCCCGTCTCGTGGTCAAGGAAAAGTACACCGCGAGCTGGGAACGTCCCGACTTCTGGACGTGGAGCCGCCTGGGCAACCTCCCCAGGCCCATCATCCAGTCGACGCCCCCCACGCCCGACCGCCGTCCGCAGTCCTGCCAGGGGTGCAACAACGGCTGCCGCCTGCGCTTCTCGGTCGGCTACGGCAACGAGTCGGCGTGCCAGGAGACCTCGTGGTACGCCCCGTTCATCGGCCGGCTGGTCAAGGACCGCATCAAGGCCGGCGAGATCAACCTCAAGGCCGCCGACATCGTGCAGCGATACGGCTTCAACTCGTTCGTCTACCAGACCGGGCTGCACTGGCTCGAGCACCTCGTCGAGGAGGGCGCCCTCGGGCCGGGCAGGAGGATCCACTCCGACCTGCCGTGGTCCCAGCTCGGCACGCTGGAGTTCGCCGAGGCGCTCACCCGGGCGCTGTCGACCCGCACCGACATCGGCGCCGACCTCGCCGACGGCTGGGTCCAGGCGGCGCGGAAGTGGGGGCGCGAGGAGGACCTGCACACGGGGGCGCTGCAGTTCAGCTACTGGGGGTGGCCGGAGCACGGCTACGACCCGCGCGCCGAGCTCGAGTGGGGCTACGGCTCGATCATGGGCGACCGCGACACCAACACGCACTGCTTCAACGCGATCTTCACGAGCGTCAGCGCGGCGGTGGCCTACGGCCTGCCGCTGCGGCTGGAGGCCGGGGAGCTCGTGTCCCTCGTGGCGAAGAAGCTGGCGCCGTACGCCAAGGACCGCCCCGAGGTGCTCGACTTCTCCGACGCCAACATGTACTCCGAGGCGGTCGCCCAGCTCGTCCGCTGGCAGCAGCACTACTGCCGCTTCTGGAAGAACTCGACCATCCTGTGCGACCTCAAGTGGCCTGACTTCTACAACACCAACGTGCCGAGCCTCGAGGGTGCCACCGGCTCGCCTGACGGCGGCGAGCAGGTGTTCTGGAAGGCGGTCACCGGCGAGGACCTGTCGTTCGAAGGCGGCGTCGAGCGGGGGCGGCAGATCTGGAACCTGGACAACGCCATCTGGACGTTGCAGGGCCGCCACCGCGACATCGTCCACTTTGCACCATACCTCTACGAGCACGAGTACGAGCACGGCGAGCTGTTCCCGTTCTACATGTGGCCGTGCCGCGACGGGGACGGGAAGTGGGCGTACACCGACCTCATGGGCCGCAAGCTCGACCGGGCGAAGTTCGAGCAGTGGAAGACGACCTTCTACACCCTCGAGGGGTGGGACACGGCCTCCGGCTGGCCGACGCGCAGGACCCTCGAGGCCATGGACATGAAGTTCGTCGCGGACGCCCTTGCGGCCGCCGGACGCCTGGGACGGGAGGGCGCGTGACCACCAGGCTGGCGCCTCCGCCTCACGAGCTCGCCGCGAGGATCCTCGCGCCGGTGCCCTTCGCGCACCGGATGAAGGTCGGTCGACTCGTCCCGCCGGTCGGGCTGACGGCAGGCGACGTGCGCAGCCTCGAGGAGCTGCTCCGGCATCTCGAGCCGGACCAGCGCTCGCTCCCGGGAGTCGGGTTCGAGCGGACCGCCGCGTGGGTCGAGGACGCCGTGGGCGACCGCGATCTGGCGGTCTCGGTGCGGGGGATCGCCGCAGAGGCGCCGAGCTACGTCGAAGGCTGCCGGCGGCTGCTCGAGCTGATCGCGGAACGTCTCGGCCAGGCGCGCGAGGTGGTCGGCGGAGGGCCGACGCGGGAAGGGGGATCGCTGTGAGGGCTCCAATCGCAGGTCTCGGCCTCGTCGTCCTGACCGCGGCAGGGCCCGCGTGGGCCCAGGAGTTTCAGGTGTCCGGCTCGTTCGCGGTCACCGAGGTCGTGCGCTTCGACTACGACCGTGACGGGCAGCGCAACAGGGTCCAGTTTTGGATGGACGTGCTTGGCAGGCCCGCCGTCGGTGACGAGGGCGCCCCCGGCTTCCGGCCCGAGGAGGGGTTCCTCAAGTACTACATGTTCGACCTCGACCGGGATGTCAGGGTCTTCGAGTGGGACGAGGGTATTCACATGGGCGGTCCGCCGCCCGACCGCACCTACCCGATCACGGCCATCGCGATCGACGGGAAGACCGCGCGGTTCGAGGCGTTCAACCTCGCATGGACGATCACCGACGGCGGCCAGGGCATCGAGAAGGACACCGT
Source organism: Thermoanaerobaculaceae bacterium (assembly GCA_025456225.1). Lineage (GTDB taxonomy): Bacteria > Acidobacteriota > Thermoanaerobaculia > Thermoanaerobaculales > Thermoanaerobaculaceae > JAAYVZ01. The sequence continues at coordinate 3,977 of JALOLB010000146.1, read as the reverse complement.
GACCATCGACGACGGCTTCCGGACCCGGAGCAAGCCGTTCTATGCCGGAGACCTGACCGTCGGTCCGGCACCCGCAACACCGTAGCCCAGGGGAGGGCCCTCGCGTGAAGCCATCGCCAATCCCGAGGCCAATGCGTGTCGCCCGGGCTCTCGCGCTCGCGGCTGGCCTCACCGCCTGCCTGTGTGCCGGTGTCGTCGCCGCGGGCCCCCCGTCGGGGCGGAGTCCGGCAGGCTCCGATCCCTACAGCCACCAGCGCGTCCCACCCGCTCTCGCCGAGGGAGGGACGGTGGTCCGCGTCTACGTCCATCTGATCGGGGCCGGGAGCGACCCCGCGGCCGACGAGGCGGTGCGGCGGGAGGTCGCCGAGGTGTTCGGCATGTGGCCGGGCGAGGCGTTCAACGTGCTGCTGGCCGAGGCCGGCCTGGCAAGGGTCGGCGCGATGCCCGGGGTGGCCGGCGCCGAGTACCGGGTGTACTCGACGGACGGCGGCGCCCAGGTCACGGTCGCCGTCCTGGTCACGCCGCGCCCGGCCCCGCCGCCGGTGGCAGCGCCCTCGGGGGCGCTCGCCTCCGGCGGATCGCTTCGGGACCTGCCGAAGCTGTGGCAGGACGACCGCTCGCTGGCGAAGCTCGTCGTCAACCCCTCATTCGGGGCCTACGCCGACCGCGACGCCTGGCTCGGCAACCCCGGCGCGTTCGTGCGCCAGCCGGACCAGCCACGAGACCTCGGGGTGGTCGAGGCGGGGCTCGAGCTCGGGATCGGCGGTGTCACGCGCCTGGGCGGGAGCGACGCCTACCTGTACGGGGCGGCGTCGTGGGTCGGCTCGACCACGCAGGGCCGGGACGTGTTCTCCGCGGACACATCCCGCGTGCACGGCGGCGTCGAGGACCTGTACGCCGGCGTCCTGGTGGCCAGGAAAGGCACCCGCAGCTCGCTCAACGTCTCGGCCGGGCGGCAGAAGTTCACCCTGAACCGCAACCTCCTCATCGGCCACGTGCTCGGCGCCTCCAACGGCGGCGAGCGGGCCGCCTCGAACCTGTCGCCGCGCAACGCCTACGACATGACCTTCGACGCGCGCTGGCGGCTGGGGTCGCTCGTGCTCCAGGCCTGGTATGCCGACCCCGACGAGCTGCCCGCCAACGACTCGCACAGCCGGTTCGCCGGGTTCAACCTGCGCTACAACGACAACGCCTCCCTCGACGCCTCGCTGACCCTCCTCGGCGTACCGAGCTCCGACGCACGCTACCCCACCCCGGACGGCCGCGTCCTCGGCCGCGAGGGCCTGCGCGCCGCCAACCCCCGGGTGCGCTGGAACGGGGCGTTCGGCGTCGAGGGGCTGTGGCTCGAGGCCGAGTGGGCGCACGAGTGGAGCACCGAGTTCTCGATGTCGGCCGACGGAGGCGGCATCTGGGCCGGCTACACGTTCACGAGGGCCGCGTGGCGCCCGGCGGTCCTGTACCGGTACGCGGTCATGACGGGCGACGACCCCACCACCGACACGTACGAGCGGTTCGACACGCTCACGGGCGGCGTGCAGCGCGACTGGGCCCAGGGCATGGACATGATCAAGGTCGCCATCAACCGCAACATGCGCACGCACCGGGTCGAATTCAGCGTCAAGCCGAAGGAAGGTCTGGAGCTGCTTGTCGACTACTACTACTTCACGGCCGACGAGCGCAACAACCTGGGTGGCCAGCGGCCGGTGTCGACCTACGGCGGCAGCTACCTCGGCCAGGAGATCTCGCCGACTCTGCAGTGGATGATCGGCAAGAACCTCTTCGTGCAGGGGCTTGCCACCTTCTTCCTGCCCGGCGCGGGGATCTCGTCGGTGCTGCCGGAGCGCACCGCGACCTGGCAGACCTACCAGCTTTCGTTCTACTTCTTCTTCTGAGACTGGGCGCTCGAGCGACGTGGCCGGCCCGCCGAACCGTGTCGCTCGGGGCGGGGAACAGCCAGGCCGAGCAGGCAGCTTGTATGCTGTCGGAAAGCGGTTTCATGGAGGGCGCCATGAGGTTGCGAGTGATGGCAGTAGCTGTGACGCTGTGTGTCGCGGTGACCGGGGCTCTCGCGACGCGTGCGCAGGAGCCGCCGGCCACCCTGCCGGCGCCCGCCGCGTCGGGGGCGGATCTGGAGACGCCGCTCGCGGCCACGCTGGGCATCGCCGGGCAGGGAAGCAAAGGTCCGGAGCCCGCGGTGCTCGTGGTGTTCAACCGCGAGGTAGCCACGATGCGGACCCGCGTGCTCGGGTTCGGGCCGGACGAACGGGTAGCCGCCGCCATGAAGCGCATCGATGCGCAGGTCGCTGTCGATGTGCTGGGACCCGCAACGGCCCAGCCGGTTAGCAACGGGGCGTTCGCCGTCGAGCTCGCCGGCAAGTGGATGTTCTACGTCACTCCGGGCGACGTCGACGTGCTGGCCGGCGAGGCGCCCGAGACGGCGGCAAGGGAGGCTGCGCACAGGCTCGATGCGGCGCTGGTGGCATTGCAGGAGCAGCGGAGCCTGTCGCGGAACCTGCGGGCCGCGGGGCTCACGGTCGGTGCGTTCGTGCTGCTCCTCGCGCTCCTGAAGCTCAACCGGTACCTGGGCCGCCGCGGCCGGGCCTGGCTGCGTTCCTTGACCATGCAGCACAACTGGCACGTCGACGTTCTCGGCATGTCGCTCATCGACCGCCGACGCTTGCAGAAGGTCGGCGGTCTTGTCAACGTCGCCGTGCAGCGGTCCGCTGTGGTCATCCTGGTCTACGCCTGGATCGTTTTCACCCTGAACCAGTTCCCGTACACCCGACCGCTTTCTGCCGGCATCCACCACTACCTGCTCGCCAAGCTCGGCGCTCTCGGCGTGGCGTTGCTGAAAGCGGTCCCGGGCCTCGTCGTGATCGCGGCCGTGCTTCTCCTGACCCGCTGGGCGGTCGGCGCGACCGGCTCGTTCTTCTCCCTCGTCGAGAGCCGCCGTGTGGAGCTGCCGTGGTTTCACCCGGACGTGGCGCAGCCGACGCGTCGTCTGGTCGCCGCGTTCCTCTGGCTCCTCGCGGTGGTCGTCGCGTACCCGTTCATCCCATTCTCCGACAGCCTGGCGTTCAAGGGTGTCTCGGTGCTGTTCGGGGTCATGATCTCCCTCGGCTCGTCCGGGGTCGTCAGCCAGGCGATGAGTGGGCTCGTCCTCATGTACTCCAGGGCGGTGCGCGTCGGGGAGTACGTGTGCATCGGGGATACCGAGGGGACGGTGACCACGCTGGGCATCCTGTCCACCAAGATCCGCACCAACAAGGGCGAGGAGGTCACGATCCCAAACTCGGTTGTCGTTGGCACGACGACCAAGAACTTCTCGCGCCTCGCCGACGAGCACGGGCTCCTCGTGTACACCTCGGTGACCATCGGCTACGACACGCCGTGGCGCCAGGTCCACGCGATGCTGATCGCGGCGGCGGAGCGCACGCCCGGGCTGCTCGCCGAGCCACGGCCGTTCGTCCTGCAGACGGCGCTGTCGGACTTCTACGTGGAGTACCAGCTCAACGCCAGGCTGGAAGAGCCGGTGTCGCGCGCCAGGGTGCTGTCGGCGCTGCACGCGAGCATCGTCGACAGGTTCAACGAGCACGGCGTCCAGATCATGTCACCGCACTATGAGGCCGACCCGTCGGCCGCAAAAGTCGTGCCGCCGGCTCAGTGGTTCGCCGCGCCGGCCGCCCGTTTCGGGAAGGGCGAGGGGGATGCGCCGTAACCAGCGGGGCCGGCGCGGTCATCGCGCTGTCCAACAGCGCATGGACCATCTGGTCGGCACTCCTCGTCGCGGCAGTCGGGCTCGGGCTGCGCAACACGGACAGGTCGCCCGAGCCCACCACAGGGTGGTAGTGGCCTGGCGCCAGGCACCGGGCCAGGATATGGAGGTGGACGGCGACCACGCCGCCGCGGCAATGGCCGGCGCCCCCACCAGCCGCCAGCTCGACAAGCTCACGGTCGAGCTGCGGCTCGTCTGGTAG
>JALOLB010000145.1 GCA_025456225.1 Thermoanaerobaculaceae bacterium | reverse complement strand
CTCAGACCTCAGGCCTCAGACAAGACAGGCCTCAGCCCCCCTCCCGCCCGCCCAGGCCTCAGACCTCAGGCCTCAGGCAAGACAGGCCTCAGGTTCTCCACGCACCCACCCACCCGGCCTCAGGCCTCAGCTCCCCCTCCCCAACCAGTCCTGTCTTGTAGTACCTGAGGTCTGAGGCCTGAGGTCTGAGGTCTGTCTTGCAGTACCTGAGGCCTGTCTTGCCGGGCGGCGTTGACAGTGGTCCGTGAGGGCGGCATTCTCGGGAGACGATGTCACTCGAGAGGACGACACCATGAGCAGCCAAGCCTACAACCCGCTGGCCGTCGCGCAGTCGCAGCTCGACCGCGTGGGCGAGATGCTGGAGCTGGACCTCCCCACCCGCCAGCTACTGCGCGACCCGCTGCGCGAGCACCGGTTCTCCATCTCGGTGCGCATGGACGACCAGTCGTTCCGGATCTTCAAGGGGTTCCGGGTGCAGCACAACGACGCCCGCGGGCCCGGCAAGGGGGGGATCCGTTTCCACCCCACCGGCAGCCTCGACCTGGTCCAGGCCATGGCGATGTGGATGACCTGGAAGTGCGCGGTGGTGGACATCCCCCTGGGCGGCAGCTCAGGTGGCGTGGCGGTGGACGCCCACGGGCTCTCGGCCGGGGAGCAGGAGCGGCTCTGCCGGGGCTGGGTGCGCGCTCTCTCCCGCGAGATGGGGCCGATCTCCGACGTGGCGGAGCCCGACCTCGCCACCAACGCCCAGCACATGCTGTGGATGCTCGACGAGTACGAGGCGCTGTTCCACGGCCGTTTCCCGGGCTTCATCACCGGCAAGCCGGTGGGGCTCGGCGGCTCACTGGGCCGCAAGGAGGCGCCCGGGTACGGGCTCGTGTTCTGCCTGCGCGAGGCGCTCAAGGAGATCGGCCTGCGGCCGGACAAGACGCTCGCCTCGATCCAGGGGTTCGGCAGCCTCGGGCGCCACGCCGCGGAGCTGCTGGAGCGGCTCGGGGCGCGGGTGGTGTGCATCTCGACCCACGACTCCCGGGAGCAGAAGGCGTACGCGGTCCGCAAGCTGCCGCACGTGCAGGTGGCCGAGCTGGCGGGCATCACCGACGCCTTCGGCACCATCGACCGGCAGCGCGCCGCCGGCCTCGGCTACGAGGTGCTGCCCGGCGAGGCGTGGCTCGAGCAGGATGTCGACGTGCTCATCCCCGCCGCGGTCGAGAACCAGATCACCGCCGAGAACGTCGGCCGCATCTCGCCCCGTGTCCGGATCGTCGCCGAGGGGGCGGATGGCCCGACCAGCCCCGAGGCCGAGGCCGTCCTGCGCGAGCGGGGCGTGCTCAGCGTGCCCCACCTGCTGGCCAACGCCGGGGGCGTGACCTGCTCGTACTTCGAGCAGGTGCAGTCCAACGCCAACTACTTCTGGGAGAAGGACGAGGTGCTGGCGAAGCTGGACGTGCGCATGACCAACGCCTACTACGCCGTCTCGGACCTCGCCCGCAAGCGCAAGCTCTCGATGCGCGACGCCGCCCTGGTGATCGCCGTGTCCCGCGTCGCCGGAGCGTGCAAGGCCCGCGGCTGGGTGTGAGTCCGTTGGAGTGCGCAAGCCATGCTTGCGCCTTGGCTTCGCGCAAGCCATGCTTGCGCGCGGAGAGTCGAGTGGAAACGCCAGCACGACCTTGGCATCACAGACCGTCCCACGTCTTCGATCCCGGTCGCTCGTACATCCTGACCGCTGGCACACTCGACAAGGTCCTGCTGTTCCAGGGAGAAGAACGCCTTTGTCTCCTGCGTGACACGCTCGCGGATGTGGCCTCGTCTTATGGCTGGCAACTCCAGGCGTGGGCGATTCTGGCGAACCACTACCACTTCGTGGCCCAGGCTCCGGAAGACGCCTCATCGCTCCGGCCAATGCTGCAGCGCCTGCATTCGCAGACCGCACGAGGGATCAACCGACTCGACGACAAGCCGGGACGGCGGGTCTGGTTCCAGTACTGGGACACCTGCATTACCTTCGAGAAGAGCTACCTTGCGAGGCTCCGGTACGTGCACTACAACGCGGTGAAGCATGGGGTCGTGGCGGTGGCGGCGGACTACCCGTATTGCTCGGCGGCCTGGTTCGAGCAGAGCGGTGAGAGCGCATTCGTCCGCAAGGTGCAGTCGTACGAATGTGAGCGGGTCAATGTCGTGGACGATTTCTAGCCTCGGACTGCGGCAGCCATGCTGCTGCCTTGGGAGGCACGAGCCGTGCTCGCGGCAGACGTGGCGGAGCGAGCCTGTCCTCGATTCCGGCGGCGCAAGCGTGGCTTGCGCCGGGGGGCGGCAGGGCCTGGACGGCGGGCGCACCAAGGCGCAAGCATGGCTTGCGCACTCCAGGGCTTACTATCGTGTCCAATGAGTAGCGGAGGTGGTGGCATGGGGGACAGGGCTCAGGGTGGGGACATCCGGCGGTTCGAGCGTGAGTTCTTCTCGGCGGAGGCGCCGTTCACGTACATCGGGGACGGCGAGCTGGGGGGCAAGGCGAGGGGTCTGGCCGGGGCGCTCCAGCCCCTGGCGCGCCTCGACGGCTCGCGCTTCGAGGGGATCACGGTGGGGATCCCCCATCTGGTGGTGGTGACCACCAGCCTGTTCGACGCCTTCATGGAGCGCAACGAGCTGTGGGAGACCGCCCTCGACGACCTGCCCGACGAGCGCATGGCCAACGCCTTCATGCGCGCCGAGCTGCCGATCGAGCTGGGCGGAGACCTGCGGGCGCTCGTGCAGGAGGTGCACCAGCCTCTCGCGGTGCGGTCGTCGTCCCTGCTCGAGGACGCCATGGGACGCCCCCTCGCGGGCGTCTACGCCACCAAGATGACCCCCAACAACCAGCTCGATGTGGACTCCCGGTTCCGCAAGCTGGCCGAGGCGGTGAAGCTGGTGTGGGCCTCGACGTTCTTCCGGGACGCCAAGAGCTACCGCCGGGCGATCGGCGCGCCGGACGCCGACGAGCGGATGGCGGTGGTCATCCAGGAGGTGGTCGGCTCGCGGTTCGGGGACCGGTTCTACCCGCACATCGCCGGGGTCGGCCGCTCGTTCAACTACTACGCCACGGGCAACGCGAAGCCCTCCGACGGCGTGGGGATCCTCGCGCTGGGGCTGGGCAAGACCATCGTCGACGGCGAGGGCGGCTGGGCGTACTCGCCGGCGTACCCCAAGGCCCCGCCGCCGTACAACTCGATCGGCGAGCTCCTCAAGAGCACGCAGACCGGGTTCTGGGCCGTGAACATGGGTCCTGCGCCCGCCTACGACCCCCTCACCGAGACCGAGTGGATGGTCAAGGCCTCCCTCGCCGACGCCGAGGCCGACGACACGCTGCGCTTCGTGGCCTCGACGTTCGATGCACAGTCGAACCGCATCACGCCGTCGCTGTCGGTGCGGGGACCGCGCCTCGTCAACTTCGCGCCGGTGCTCTCCTACGGCGTGGCGCCGGTCAACGACATGCTGCGCGAGCTGCTGCGCGCCTGCGAGGAGGCGGTGGGCTCCGGGGTGGAGATCGAGCTCGCCGTCGTCCTCGACCCGCGCGGCGGCACGCCGGCCCGCTGCGGCTTCCTGCAGGTGCGGGCGCTGGCCGGCGGCACCGACCAGGTGGACGTGCTTGAGGAGGACCTGCAGGCGCCGGGCACGCTGGTGGCGAGCGAGCGGGTGCTCGGCAACGGGCTGGACGACACCATCCGGGACGTCGTCTTCGTCAAGCGGGAGGGGTTCGAGGCCGGGCTGACGCCGACCGTGGCGCGGGAGCTGGCGGCGCTCAACGAGCGGCTGCTCGCGGCCGGCCGGCGGTACCTGCTGATCGGCTTCGGCCGCTGGGGGACCTCCGACCCGACCGGCGGCGTGCCAGTCACCTGGGGGCAGATCGCCGGGGCGAAGGTCATCGTCGAGGCCAGCCTGCCGGCGATGCGCCAGGACATGAGCCAGGGCTCGCACTTCTTCCACAACCTCACGAGCCTGGGGGTGACCTACTTCTCGGTCGGCGAGCACGACGGGGGCATCGACTGGGGCTGGCTCGAGGCACAGCCGGCCGCCTCGGAGACGGCCACCCTGCGCCACCTCGAGCTGGCGGCGCCGCTGTCGGTCAGGGTTGACGGCCGCACCGGTCGCGGGGTGGTGCGCCGTGGGTGACCCGACGCGTCCCCCCGAGCGGCTGCTGTGGGCGCTCCAGGAGCGCGCCAAGGAGCTGGCGTGCCTGTACGACGTCGAGGAGTGCTGCAGCCGGCCCGAGGCCCCGATCGAGGAGGTGCTGCGCTGCGTCCTCAAGGCCGTGCCCGCCGGCTGGCAGCACCCCGAGCTGTGCCAGGTGAAGATCCAGATCGGGGAGAACGACTACACCTCGGAGGGATACGTCGACACGCCCTGGGTGCAGTCGGCCGAGATCGTCGTCCAGGACCGGCCGGTGGGGAGGCTCTGGGTGTCGTACCGCCAGGAGGTCCCGACCGCCGAGGAGGGGCCGTTCCTGAACGAGGAAGGCAAGCTCATCCGCACCATCGCCGACCGTCTCGCGCACTTCATCCAGCACCAGCAGCTCCGGGTGCTGGTGCAGGAGTGGCGTGCCGCCCACGACGCCCTCGCCGAGCAGGGGACCCGGGAGTGGCGGGTCGCCCTCAACATGCTGCGCCGCACCGACCAGGACCTCTTCGTGCGCATCTCCCGCAAGCTCGCCAACCACCTGTCGTGGAGCGGCATCCCCGAGACCCAGGAGCTGCTGCAGAGCTTCGTCGGGCTGCGCGGTCTCGAGGAGCGGGTGGCGGGCGAGAAGAACCTGCCGATCCAGCGCCGGGAGCTCGGTGACCCCCTGGAGCTGGCGGACCGGGTCTTCTCCCTGGCCGCCGCGCACCTGCCCGACGACGAGATCATGGGACGGATCCAGCGCTGGATCCAGGAGGACCGGTCGAGCTTCCTGGTCAAGGCCGTGGTGGACCAGGGGTCGTCGCCGACCCACATCGCGGACGCGATCCGCCGGTTTCAGCAGCAGGCGCCCCACGGGAGCGGGCTGACGCGGTCGTGGATGCACGCCCTGCTGGTGATCCTGATCCGACGCTTCCTCTCCGACGAGCCCTCGTTCGTGGCCATGGCGAAGGACTTCATCACCCTGGACGATTTTCCGGCACTCTTCGCGCGCCTGGTGTGCCTCCCCGGCAGCCCGGGGAAGGTGGGAGGCAAGGCGGCCGGCCTGTTCCTCGCCCAGCAGATCCTGCGCAAGGCGGAGCGGGACGGCGTCGACATCGGCCCGATCCGCATCCCCAAGACCTGGCACATCGCCTCCGACACCATCCACACGTTCGTGCTCTTCAACCACCTCGAGGAGGTCTACGAGCAGAAGTACAAGGACCTCGACCAGGTGCGGCTGGAGTACCCCCACCTCATCCAGGTCTTCAAGAACTCCGAGCTCCCGCCGGAGATCGTCAAGGGGCTCTCGATGGCCCTCGACGACCTCCACGAGGGGCCGCTCATCGTGCGCTCGTCGTCCCTGCTCGAGGACCGCGCCGGGGCGATCTTCTCCGGCAAGTACAAGAGCCTCTTCCTCCACAACCGCGGGAGCAAGCAGGAGCGCCTCGTGGCGCTGCTCGACGCGGTGGCCGAGGTCTACGCCTCGATCTTCGGCCCCGACCCCATCCAGTACCGCGCCGAGCGGGGGCTCCTGCACCTGCGCGAGGAGATGGGGATCATGATCCAGGAGGTGGTGGGGACGCGCATCGGCCGGTACTGGGCCCCCGCCTTCGCCGGGGTCGGCTTCTCCCACACCGACTTCCGCTGGTCCCCGCGCATCCGCCGGGAGGACGGCCTGCTGCGGCTCGTGCCGGGGCTGGGCACGCGGGCGGTGGACCGGGTGCGGGAGGACTTCCCGGTGCTGGTGTCGCCGGGGCAGCCGTCCCTGCGCGTCAACGTCACCACCGACGAGGTGATGCGCTACGCGCCGCGCACCCTCGACGTCATCGACCTCGACCAGCGCACCCTCACCACCCTCGACATGCAGGCGCTGCTGCGCGAGCACGGGCACGACTACCCGGGCCTGCACCGCCTGGTTTCGGTGCGCGAGGGCGACCGCCTGACGCGCCCGTCCGGGCTGCTGCTCGACCCCGAGCACGACGACCTGGTCGTGACCTTCGACGGGCTCATCGGCGGCACCCCGTTCCTGCGCCAGTTCTCCTCCATCCTCAAGACCCTGCAGGCGGCCACCGGGAACCCGGTGGACGTGGAGTTCGCCTCCGACGGCCGCGACCTCTACATCCTCCAGTGCCGGCCCCAGAGCCGTGCCAGCGGCGCCGTGGGGGCGCGCATCCCGGCCGACCTGCCGGAGGCCCGGCTGCTGTTCACCGCCAACCGGTTCGTCTCCAACGGCCAGGTGCCGGACATCACCCACATCGTGTACGTCGACCCGGACAGCTACGCCGGCCTCGTGGACCTCGGCGACCTGCAGGCGGTGGGCCGCGCGGTGAGCCGGCTCAACGCGGTGCTGCCGCGGCGGCAGTTCATCCTCATGGGGCCTGGGCGGTGGGGGAGCCGGGGCGACATCAAGCTGGGCGTGACCGTGACCTACTCCGACATCAACAACGCCGCCATGCTCATCGAGATCGCGCGGGCGCGCGGCGGTGCGGCGCCGGACCTGTCGTTCGGCACCCACTTCTTCCAGGACCTGGTCGAGGCCTCGATCCGCTACCTGCCCCTGTACCCCGACGACCCCGGCATCGTCTTCGCCGAGAGCTTCTTCATGGGGTCGGAGAACCGGCTCCCGGAGCTGGTTCCCGAGCTCGCACACCTGGCGCCCGTGGTCCGGGTTGTCGACGTGCCCCGGGCGACCAGGGGCAGGGTGCTGCGGGTGCTGCAGAACGCCGAGCTGGACCGGGCCGTGGCGGTGCTCGTCGAGCCCGGCTCGACCCTCGGGCTGCCGGAAGGGGAGGGGACCGGTCACGACGGCCGCGACGACCACTGGCGCTGGCGCCTGGCGATGGCCGAGCGCGTGGCCGCCCAGCTCGACGCGAGTCGCTTCGGCGTGGTGGCGGCCTACGTCCTCGGCTCCGCCAAGAACGCCACGGCGGGCCCCTGCTCCGACATCGACCTCCTGATCCACGTGCGGGCCAGCGACGAGCAGCTCCGGGACCTCAAGCTCTGGCTCGAGGGCTGGAGCCTCGCCCTCGACGAGGTGAACTACGGCCGCGTCGGCGCCCGCACCGGCGGCCTGCTGGACGTCCATGTCGTCACCGACGCCGACCTCGCCGCCCGCACCTCATTCGCCGTCCGCATCGGCGCCACCACCGATCCCGCCCGCGAGCTCAAGCTGAAGGGGTGATGACAGCGGCGAGACGGGCCGGAGGTTGCGCCGCACCTCCCGCTGGGCGCGCTCTTGAAGTCGCCCCGGGCGGCCCGCGATCAGGTCAGCGCGGCGAAGCCCTGCTCGATGAAGTGTTTGTCGAAGGTGAAGGCGGAGCGGATGCCGAGCCGCCGCATCAGCTCGAAGGACGAGCAGTCGACGAGGCTCAGGGTGCGTCGACCAGCCGTCAGGAGCGCGGCAGTGGCCGCGTCGTGGTCCTCGGGCGTGACCCATTCCACCTCGGCGACCGGCAGGAGATCGAGCGTGAGTGCTCGCAGTGCATCCAGTCCGAGGCGGCGCTGCACCACGGCAGTGCTCTCGACCACAACGTAGTTCGAGGTGAGGAGTGGTGCGTGACGTTCGAGGGCTCCGAGCCAGATTGCCCTTGCCGTGTCGTGATACTGGTCGTCGGCATCGAGTAGGGCGAGCCACGCCGATGTGTCGACGTAGGTGGTCATCGTCCGGCAGCCTCGGCGAACTCCTCGTCGTGACGCTCGGACAGGTCGCCGATGCCAGACCTGAAGCGGCCCACAGCCGCAATGGCGCGAGCGCGCAAGTCATCTGCCGAGGCGACGCGGCGACTCGCGACCAACTCCTCCACCGCTTCACGAACGAGCGCAGCGATCGAGGTTCCCCGCTGGGTCGCCAGCCGTTTGAGCGCCCGCATCGAGTCCTCGGAAAGCTGGACCTGTGTCCTGATCATTTTCCAACCCTCCGACATCATGTTGGTATCGACGACATCATGTGTCAAGACAGGTCGCGGCCCCGCTCGGGTGCAAGGCCTGCCTTCGATTCGTGACCTCAGGAGAGGCTCCCTGATTCGAGAGGGATGCGGTACCGGCGCCCTGGACGCTACCCGCCCTCCCGGGATTGCTGGATTGGCGGGGGAGGTGGGAACAGCCGGCCGATGTGGAGCTCGACGGCGTCGAACGGGGGGATGCGGGCGGAGTCGTCCTCGGTCCAGGCGCCGAGACGGACCCAGGCGCCATCCCGCGCCTCCCACGCCTCGAGCGTGCGGGACTCCAGGTCCACGAGCCAGTAGTGGGGCACGCCGCCGCGCAGGTAGCCGTCGGCCTTGCGGACGCGGTCGTTGCGGCCCGTCGACGGCGACGTGACCTCGCACACCCAGTCCGGCACGATCCTCACCGGGCGGGTGTCAGGCAGGACAGGCACCCGGCTCCGCCGCCAGCCCGCGAGATCCGGGATGTAGATGTCGTGCCGTGACAGCTCCACCTCGGGCTCGATGACGATCCACCAGCCCCCGGGGTCGTCGTCGATGTCGAACGGCCCGCCGACACCATGTGAGAGTGCCATCTGTGCACGACCATGGGCCGCCACCGAGCGGGGCGTGAGGACCACCTCGCCGTCAAGAACCTCCACGTTCGTGCCCTCGGGGAGGTGCGCGATGTCTGCGTAGGTCGCGAGCTTGCGTGCCGATTCCGACATCGAGCCCATCCTACCACCGAGGTCCAACCCGAGGTCTGCCCGATCGTCCTGAGGTAGGATGCCCTCGATGCCCGAGCTCCAGGGTGACCGTGCCTACTGGATCGCCGCCGCGGTGATCCTGGCCATCGACATCGCCTTCCTGGCGGCTCTCGCCAGGCGGCTGCCGGCGCCACGGCTGGCCACGCTTCACCGCATGGTGCTGCTCACCTCGTCCGTGGTGTGGATGGTGCTGCACGGCGCCGCGTTCTGGGGCGACGCCTGGGGTACGGCCTACGGGCTGGTGCTGCCGCCTGCAGCGCGATGGGTCATGCCGTTCGCCCTGACCCTGATCTACACCATCCTCACGTACCTGCTGCTGGAGTGGGTGCCCCGCCTGCCCGGACCCCCCTCGGCGTGGTTCGCCGTGCTGGGGGCCGCGGTGCAGTCCATCGAGAGCGTCTGGGAGCTTTTCGGGCTCGACATGCTGCGGGTGGTCCCGGCCCTGCAGCAGGTGAGCGCCGCGGCGGCGCTTGGTTACGGCTTCGTGGAGTCGGTCCTGCTCTGGGCGATGATCCTCGCCCTCGCACCGCTCGTGCGCCTGGGGCTGCATGCCCTGCTCGTTCGCTTGCGATAGGGCGCCACCAGCCTGCTCGACTCAAGCGTCTCTGTCTGTCGCTGGGACTACGGTAGCCTGGCAAGGCGACGCCGCACCCGTGGTTCCGCGTCGTGCTGGGCCAGGAAGGTGACCAGGCTGATGCTCTTTCCTCCCGGACCCTCGGCGGTGAGACGGAACTCCCAGAGGTCCGTACGATCCGGGATGATTGTCGGGTTGCGCGCCGTCGAGTCGGAGAGCTGCGCTGTGCCGCCGGACGGGCGCCGCACGACCTCCCACATCCAACTCGTGGCGGTCTGAGGAGCGGTGTCGAGCTGCCGCACCTGGCCAACGAGCCCTGACGGCTGGTCGATGGTGGCGGCGTCGGCAAGCGTAGGGCTACCGAGGCGGATGGTGCAGTTTTCCATGTCCGCGACGAAGACGTTGCCCATGCCGTCTGCCGCGATGCCGTGGGGGAAGGAGAACCGTGCCGCTGCGCCGGTGCCGTCGGCGGGGCCGGACGAGGCCGCAGTTCCGGCCTGGGTCGTGACCTCCCCCGTCGCCACTCCGATCCTGCGGATGGTGTGGTTGGAGCTGTCCGCAACGAGGAGGTTGCCGCTGCCGTCCGCCGCGACACTCTTCGCCGACGCCGTCAACGGAGCCGTACGAGCCCGCTCTCCCGGCCAGGGTCGTGACCTCCCCCGTCGCCACCACGATCCTGCGGATGGTGTGGTTGGCGGTGTCCGCGACAAAGAGGTTGCCGCTGCCGTCTGTCGCAACGCCACGGGGGGACGAGAACCGCGCCGCTGCGCCGGTGCCGTCGGCGGGGCCGGACGAGCCCGCGGTCCCGGCCAGGGTCGTGACCTCCCCGGTCGCCACCACGATCCTGCGGATCTTGTGGTTGCTGGTGTCCGCGACGAAGAGGTGGCCGCTGCCGTCCACCGCGACGCCGGAGGGGCCGTTGAACCGTGCATCTTCGCCCAAGCCGTCATCGGAACCGTACGAGCCCGCCCTCCCGGCCAGGGTCGTGACCTCCCCCGTAGCCACGACGATCCTGCGAATGGTGTGGTCTTCGCCGACGCCGTCAACGGAGCCGTACGAGCCCGCTCTCCCGGCCAGGGTCGTGACCTCCCCCGTCGCCACCACGATCCTGCGGATGGTGTGGTTGTTGGTGTCCGCGACGAAGACGTTGCCCATGCCGTCCGCCGCGACGCCGTAGGGGTTCTTGAACCGCGCCGCCGGGCCGATGCCGTCGGCGGAGCCGGACGAGCCCGCGGTCCCGGCCAGGGTCGTGACCTCCCCCGTCGCCACCTCGATCCTGCGGATGGTGTGGTTGGCGGTGTCCGCGACGAAGAGGTTGCCGCCGCCGTCCACCGCGACGCCGCAGGGGTTCTTGAACCGCACCACCACGCCGGTGCCGTCCGCGGAGCCTCCGAATCCCGCGATCCCGGCCAGAGTCGTGACCGCTCTCGTCGCCACCACAATCCTGCGGATGGTGTGGTTCCAGGTGTCCGCGACGATCACATCGCCGCTGCCGTCCGCCGCGACGCCGCTGGGGCAGCCGAACTGCGCCTCCTCGCCGGTGCCGTCACTGTCGCCGGACGAGCCCGCGGTCCCGGCCAGAGTCGTGACCTCCCCGGTCGCCACCACAATTCTGCGGATGGTGTGGTTCCAGGAGTCCGCGACGAGGACGTTGCCGCTGCCGTCCGCCGCGACGCCATAGGGGTGGGTGAACCGCGCCGCTGCGCCGGCGCCGTCAACGGAGCCGTACGAGCCGGCGGTCCCCGCCAGGGTCGTGACCTCCCCTGTCGCCACCACGATCCTGCGGATGGTGTGGTTCTCGGTGTCCGCGACGAAGAGGTTGCCGCTGCCGTCCGCCGCGACACCGTAGGGGACGTAGAACCGCGCCGCCGCGCCGATGCCGTCAACGGAGCCGGACGAGCCCGCGGTCCCGGCCAGGGTCGTGACCCCCCCGGTCGCCACCGCGATCCTGCGGATGGTGTGGTTGTAGCTGTCCGCGACGAAGAGGTTGCCGCTGCCGTCCGCTGCGACGCCGTAGGGGAAGGAGAAC
>JALOLB010000386.1 GCA_025456225.1 Thermoanaerobaculaceae bacterium | reverse complement strand
GATCTACAACGCGCTGCCGCCGGAGGAGCGATCGCGCACCGGCATCTTCGCCAGCAACTACGGCGAGGCCGGGGCGCTGCACCTGTTCGGGCCGGCCCTCGGGCTGCCCGAGGCCATCTGCGCGCACCAGAACCACTTCTTCTGGGGGCCGCCGGACTTCAAGGGCGACTCGCTGATCTGGCTGCAGTGGGGTCGCCGGCACCTGGAGCCTCTCTGCAACGAGGTCGTGCAGGTCGGCGAGCACCACCACCCCTGGGGCATGGCGGAAGAGAACTGTCCGATCTACCTCTGCCGTGGCCTGCGCACGCCACTCGCCCAGATGTGGCCCGACCTCAAGCACTGGAACTGATGTCCGGGGCGGGCCGCACTCTCACCCGTGCGGCAGCGGCGCCCACCGGCCCGGCAGCGGCTACTCGGCGAGGGTCAGCCCGAGCGTTCGCGTGAGGAAGACCGCCATCTCGGAGCGCGGCAGCGGCTGGTCCGGACAGTACCGCCCGCCACCGCACCCGGTCGTGATCCCCTCCGCGAAGAGCTGCTCGATCCAGCTCACCGCCCAGTAGCCGGTCGGGACATCCGAGAACACGGCGCCCGTCCCGGCCGGCGGCGTGTAGGCCGGACCGTGCTCGAGGCGGAGCAGGAACACCGCCATCTCCGCCCGCGTCAACTGCTGCTCGGGGCAGTACCGCAGGGGGTTCTGCCCGCACCCGGTGGTCAGCCCGTCGGCGTGGAGCTGCTCGATGTAGGCCGCCGCCCAGTGGCTGGCCGGGACGTCGGCGAAGAGCGTGCCCGTGGCGGCCGGCGGCACGTAGGCCGGGCCGTGCTTCGCCCGCTCCAGGAACGCCGCCATCTCCGCGCGGTTCAGCAGGCTCTCGGGGCAGTACCGCAGGGGGTTCTGGAGGCATCCGGTGGTGAGCCCGGCGTGGAACAGCGCCTCGACTCCGACATACGCCCAGTGGCTGGCCGGCACGTCGGCGAAGCTGCCGCCCACGTGGAGCGTCCACGTGCGCGTGCGGCCACTCCCGAGCTGCTCGGAGGCGGTGACGTCCCAGTGGGCCGGGCGGCTCGCGGGCTGCCCGAGCCCGACCGCGAAGCAGTTGCCGGTGGTGGTGCAGCTCCGCGTCTGGCCGGCCGGGACGCTCCCGTAGGAGGATGCGGCGTCGAGGATCTGGAACGTCCCCCCGCCCGCTCCGGAGAAGCCGGTGAGCGTGCCGGTGACGCTCTGGGCGCCGGGACCGACGTTCCTCCAGCTCGGCGAGAGCACCACCTGCTCCCCGGCCTCCAGCACACCGTTGGCGTTGGAGCTGCCGCCGGAGTAGCTCTGGGTGTCCACCGTCACGAGCGAAGGGCGCAGGTTGTCGTCCAGGTCCCCCGGCACGACGAGCAGGGTGATCGAGGAGGCGGGGAAGGTGGCAGAGAAGGCGGCGCCGACCGGGAGATCGGCCTCGTGGACGATGGCGGCGAGGTTGGCGCTCGAGTAGCGCCACACCTGCGCCGCGCCGCTCGGCGCGTAGCCCGCGAGTGTCACCTGGCTGGTCAGGGCGGTGCCGGTCTTGTTGATCACCACGACCGTGAGCGCCCCGTCGGCGGTGCGCTGCGCCGCGTACACCGAGGCCACCCCCTGGTCCGCCGAGCCGGCCTGCACGCCGGTCTCGCCGAACGAGGCTCCCGCCCCGTCATAGCTGCGGAACACCCGGAAGGCGAACGCCCCGGGCTGCGTCGCCTCCGGCGGCCCCCACAGCGTCGCCACGTCGAGCCCCTCGCGGCCGAAGATCCCCAGCACGTCGGCCTGGGCCAGGGCCCCGTTGATGTGGTCGAGGGCGCCCCAGTTGTACTCGGTCACCGCCGTGCCGGTGCCGGGGTAGTGGTCGGCCACCCACTGCTTCATGCGTGGCACGAGGTACACCGGCTGGCCGATCCAGCTCTCCTCGCTGTAGGTCGGGTCCCACACGAGGCGCGTCGAGCGCAGGCGCAGCGCCTGGGTGGCGGCACTGCCGGCCCCCGAGAGCGCCACGCCCGGCGGGTAGAAGTGGACGTCGAGGAGGTCGAGGAGGCGCTGCCCGTGCTGCGTCTCGTAGGCGGCCATCTGCCCGAGGTACCAGTCGATGAACGGCACGTCGCCGTGCGCCAGCCGGTCCTGGGGGTGCTCCCACCAGTTGCCCCCCGACGCCCAGTCGAGCGCCGACCAGAAGTACGCGGTCCACCCCCACACCACCGGTCCCAGCGTCTTCGCGGTGGGGTCCGCGGCCTTGACGGCGGCGGCGTAGGTGATGGTCCGGTCGCGCATCTCGTCGTAGCTGGTGGGGCTCGGGTGGACGTCGCGGTGGGTGTCGGACCAGAGCATCGGCTCGTTGTCGAGGTTGTAGTAGGCGACCCCGCCGTGCGCCGCGTCGCCGAAGCGGCTCACGAGGTGGGCGACGTAGCCCTGCACGAAGGCGGCGTCGACGGCGACCGAGGTGTCGAGCGGGTTGTTGCCGGTGACCGGGGTGCCGTTGGTGTGGAGCCCGTCGCCGCAGTCGGGGTCCCAGGGGTCGACCGACTGCTGGGGCCCGTAGACGGAGACCTTGAAGCCGCAGTCGAAGGGGTGGCCGGCGGTGCGGCGCTTCGCGACGTGGCCGACGAGCGGCACGGTGACGAGGGAGCGGCTGCCGGTGCGGCGGTCCTGCTCGACGAAGCGGTCGACGGTGTTGCCGGTGGGGAGCAGCTCGGGGTGGTCGTTGGCCTGGGGGATGTTCTCGTAGTACCAGTCCATGCCGGTGTTGGTGGTGTCGAGGAGGTAGTTGAAGCGGGAGGTCGAGTTGCCGCCCCAGCGGCGCACCGGCAGGCGCAGCTCCTGGGCGAGGGGCTCCGAGGCGAAGTTGAGGCCGTAGATGTCGGGGCTGATGGGGTGGCGGGCGGCGGTGGCGTCGATGGCGAGGGCGGGGCCCTGGCCGGGCGGCGGGGTGGGGGTCGGGGAG
>JALOLB010000385.1 GCA_025456225.1 Thermoanaerobaculaceae bacterium | reverse complement strand
CGGAGACCCTGATGCCTGTCTTTCCTGAGGCCTGAGGCCGGGCGGAGGGGCGGGCGGAGACCCTGATGCCTGTCTTTCCTGAGGCCTGAGGTCTGAGGCCTGAGGCCTGAAGCCTGGGCGGGTGGGCGGGCGTGGCAGGGCCTTTGCTAGACTCGCGGGTATGCGGCTGAAGGATCTGCCGTTTTCGCGCAAGTACCTGATCTCGGCGGCAGCGTTCGGGCTGCTGCTGGCGGCGGCGTTCTGGCTGTTCGCCACCCTGCTCGTCGAGCAGCTCTCGCGTTCCTACCTCGAGGACGTGCTGCTGTCCGGCCGCACGCATGCCGAGGAAATCGCCAAGGCCGTGGAGGGGGAGGCATCCCTCTACCACGTGGTCGAGCGCCGCCGGGAGAAGCTGGACCGTCTCACCGACGTGCTGGCACGGCAGGAGGTCGTGGAGTCCGTCCAGGTCTACGACGACCGCGGCAAGCTCGTGTACCAGAGCACCGTCAACACCGACAAGCTGACCGGCGGCTTCCCGGAGTCGAACCCCGAGCTCTGGATGCCGCCGACCAAGGACACCGTCGTCGAGGAGACCCAGAACGAGTACCAGATCCGCACGCCCCTGTCCGACATCGGCACGGTGGTGGTGAGGATCCCCAAGGAGGCGATGGCGAGCCGCATCGAGGACCTGCGCTCCCGGCTGCTGCTGCGGGCCGGTATGGCCGGGGGGGTCCTGCTCACGGTGCTGGCGCTGGCCGTGGGCTTCATCTGGCACCTCATCCATCGCAACGCCGAGCTGGAGGAGCGCCGGCGCCTGAACGAGGAGCTGGCCGCCCTCGGCACCCTCGCGGCCAACCTGGCGCACGAGATCCGCAACCCGCTCAATGCTCTCTCGATCAACCTCGAGCTGCTCGAGGAGGAGCTGGGCGAACGCCAGCCGCCGCCCGAGTCGACGGCCCTGGCCCGCCGGGAGGTGGGTCGCCTGGCCCGTCTCGTCAACGACTTTCTGGTCTACGCGCGGCCCGCAGTCCCCAGCCCGGAGGCGGTCAGCGTCCCCACCCTGCTGCAGGAGGTGGAGGCGCTGCTGCGGCCGGAGTGCGACCGGGCCGGGATCGAGCTCAAGGTGACCGCGCCGGAGACGGTGGTGCAGGCCGACCGGGCGCAGCTCTTCCAGGTACTGGTCAATCTGGCACAGAACGCGTGCCAGGCCGTGGCGTCCTGTCCCGTCAAGACGGTCACGCTGGAGGTCACGGCGGACGACGAGCGCGTGCTCTTCGACATCACCGACACTGGCCCGGGTATTGCAAAGGGTGATCTGGGGAAGGTCCGGGAGGCGTTCTTCTCCCGGCGCAAGGGTGGCACCGGCTTGGGTCTCGCGATTGCAGATCGCATCGTCGACAGTCACGGAGGGCGTCTGGAGCTCTCCAACCGCCCGGGCGGCGGTCTCCGGGCGCGCATCGTCCTGCCCAGGGTGCTCGGGAAAAGCGTGTAGACTCCCCGCGGAGGGTGTATGAGGCTCGATCGTGCAGTGCTCGTGGTGGTGCTCAGTGTGGTGACGGCGGCCGGGGCGACGGCGATGTTCCGCACGTCGGACCTGGTGGTGGTGCCGGTGGCGGCGGCCACGGTCGGGCTCCAGAACTCCAACTGGCGGACGGACGTCGAGATCATGAACGTCGACACGGAGCCGGTCGACGTCATCATCGTGTTTCTGCCCACCGGGAACGTCAACAACTCCTCGTGGTACCGGAACATCGAGAACGTGCTCGGAGGACGGACCGAGGACGGGTTCGGACACATCGACGCGAAGCTCAAGGACATCCCGGCAGGGCGGACGGTCATCCTGGAGGACATCATCAGGACGCCGTGGGGCGAAGGTGAGAAGGGCGCGCTGCTGGTCTTCGGCATCAAGGCAGCGACGTACAAGACAACCACCCCGATCGGTGGCGAGCCCCGCAAGATCCAGGTCAACAGCCGCAGCTACTCCCTCTCGACGAACGCCGACAGCCAGCCCCTCACGTTCGGTCAGTCCATCCCCGGGCTCCCCTGGTACTACTACATCGACCCCGGCAAGAAGTCCAAGAACCTCGACCACGTGGTGTTCTCCGGCATCCAGGAGGACGCGTTCTACCGCTGCGCCTTCGGGCTCGTGAACCTCTCCGACCAGCTCACCTGGCTCAACGTGCAGGTCGTGCTCAAGGGACCCGACGGCACCGTCCTGGGTGACGTGACCGACCAGTTGCAGCCCCTCGCGCACACCCAGTGGGACAAGTTCCTGTACAACTACTTCGGTCTCACCGCCGACAAGACGGTCAAGGGCGGCACCCTCACCATCTCCGTCAAGAGCTACTACTCCGCCGCCGAGAACCCGACGCCGGCCCTGTTGGCCTACGTGTCCCGCATCGACAACCTCACCAACGACCCGGTCTACCTCGAGCAACGATTCGAGCCCGAGCTGCCGTGGGACTGCGTGTTCAACGGGAACTGCGGGGCCGCGTCGGGCGGTGGGCAGAACCAGAGCACCGAGCGGCCCTTCCGTCGGCCCCTCGACCCGCCAACGCCGCTCGCGCCGTAGGGTGCAGGTCCGTGTGGTAGTATTCGCGCTCGACCGAGGGCCAGCGAGGCCGACGGCAAGGAGAGGGCAACGAGATGGCTGACAAGGCTAGCAAAGTGGGAAGCAACGTCGCGGGCGCCTGGTACGTGGATACCAACTGCATCAACTGCAACCTCTGCTGCACGACCGCACCCGAGAACTTCGTGACCAACGACGACGAGGGCTTCGCCTACGTCGCCAAGCAGCCGGCCAATGCCGACGAGCTCGCCCAGTGCGAAGAGGCGGCGCGCGGCGTTCGCTGAGAGGGCTGTGACGTGACGGTGCTGTGTCAGTGGTGCGGGGCCGCCAATCCGGACGAACGGGAGGCGTGTGCCCGCTGCAACCTGCGCCTGATCGTCGTCTCCGGCGTCAACGACGACCTCGAGGACGACGCCCTTTTCGCCGACCAGAGCCCCGAGGAGGGCGAGCCCCTCACCCTCGACGAGCATCTCCTGGAGAGGCTCTCCGGCACGGAGGAGGCCATCAAGCGCCTCGGCAGCACGCTCGGCCGCCTCCAGGAACGCGTGAACGATCTCGAGCGGGGTGTGTCCCTGCTCGACTCCGGGATGCAGGCCCTGGTGGAGCTGTTGGAGCGGCGCAAGGTGGTGCGGGAGACCGAGGTCCTGGCCGCCTGGGAGCGTGCCGCCACCTCGGAGATGACCCGCAAGGAGCTGCTCGACCTGCTGCGCAAGCGGCGGGAGGCGATGCAGGTGAAGGCCCGCTCGACCGGCGGCGTGCTCGGGCCCGACCTCCAGCGGGCGCTGCAGAGCGCCGAGCTGGCGCTGGTCACGGGTCAGCCGGCCCGGGCGGCCGAGGTGCTGAGCGCGGCGTACCGGCGCTTTCCCCGGACCCCCGAGCTCGCGGAGCTGCTGGGCGAGCTGGCGCTCGAGCGTGGCGACAGCCCGGCGGCTCTGGGCTTCCTGCAGGAGGCCCTCAAGCTGAGCCCCGAGAACCTCAACGTCCTGGTGCACATCGGGACCCTGCTCGCCGACATGGGGCGCGCCCCCGAGGCGCGCCGCCACCTGGACCGCGCCCTGGCCCTGGCGCCCGACTCGTTCCTGCCCCACTTCTCGCTCGGGGCGTTCTACGCCAACACCGGCGAGACCGAGCTGGCGCGCCGCCACCTCCGGGAGGCGGCGGCCCGGGAGGAGATCCCCCAGGTGCTGCTCCTGCTGGGGATGATCGAGCTGGATGCGGGCCATCCCCAGGCTGCGATCGACGCCCTCCTGCGGGCCAACGAGATCGGCGGCGAGATGGAGGACGCGATCTTCTACCTCGGCCTCGCCTACCTCGAGCGCCGGTGGAACCGCAAGGCGCTGGAGTGCTTCCGAAGGGTGCTGGAGATGGACCCCCAGCGTCTGCAGTATCAGGAGGCGGTGCGGCTGCTCGAGGGCGGCCGGGACGTCCTCCCGCCCATGCCGCCGCGCCTCCAGGGCCTGGTGCGCGACCTCTCCGTGGAGCTCGAGGCGGGCCGCACCGAGCGCGCCCTGCAGCAGATCGGGAAGGCCCTGCGCAACGAGGAGCACCCCACCCTGCTGGCCTCGCTGGCGCTGCTCGCCTCGGCGGCCGGCCGGCACCGGCAGGCGCTGGCCGCTGCCCACCGCCTGCTGCGGGTGCCCCGACGCGGCGCGCCGCTGCTGGCCGCCTGGACGGCGCTGTTCGAGACGCTGCGGGCGGCGCGGCGCTTCGCGGCCCTGCGCCGGCACGGCGAGCGGCTGCTGCGCGAGAGCGCCGAGGATGCCGAGCGCGGCGTCGCCGCCTACGAGCTGGCGCTCTGCGAGCTCGAGAGCGGCGGCGACACTCACCGTGCCCTCGAGCTCGCGCACACATCCCTGCAGCTCATCCCGCGGGAGCTCCGCCAGTACCCGCTCTCCGCCCTCGGGCGCATCCATCTGGCGCGCAAGGAGAACTCGGACGCCGTCGACTTCCTCGAGCAGGCGGCGTCGATCCAGGCGAGCCCGGCCATCCTCACCCAGCTCGGCCTGGCACTGCTGGAGCTCGGAGAGGGCGACCGCGCCCGCGAGCTCATGCAGCGGGCGCGCCGGGGCGCCGCCCGAGACCTCAAGACTGACGTGCTGTCCCACCTCGCACGGGTGGGGTGGCTGGCCGGCCATCGCCGGCGAAGGGGCTAGCACCATGCGTTGGAGCCGTTACTTCCTGTACACCCTGCGTGACAACCCGGCCGATGCCGAGGTCATCTCCCACCAGTTGCTGGCGCGGGCCGGCATGATCGACAAGCAGGCGGCGGGGATCTACACCTACTTGCCGCTCGGCTGGCGCTCCCTCGACAAGCTCATGCGCATCGTGCGCGAGGAGATGGGCGCCGCCGGCGCCGTCGAGATGGTGATGCCGTGCGTGCAGCCGGCGGAGCTGTGGCAGGAGTCGGGGCGCTGGCAGGTGTACGGCAAGGAGCTGCTCCGCATCAAGGACCGCCACGAGCGCGAGTTCTGCTTCGCCCCCACCGCCGAGGAGGTGGTCACCGACACGGTGCGCCGCCGCGTCACCTC
>JALOLB010000384.1 GCA_025456225.1 Thermoanaerobaculaceae bacterium | reverse complement strand
GGTGTGGTGCCGCTGTTCGGCCTGTGCATCGGGTGGCCGGCGGAGGAGCCGCAGGAGCGCCCGCGCGTCGCCCTGGACTCGATGGTCCACACGGACCGGTACGGCAACTATCCCGGTGGACGGATCGAGCAGGACGTCGCCACCATGGCCGCAATCACCCGCAGTGGCGACTGGCTCAAGGTGCTGGCCGCCTATTTCGCCGAGGGCGGCGTGATGGAGGAGCGGGAGTGGCCGTGGCGGCGTGCCCTCGCCCGCCAGGGCTTCGCCACCTGGTGCGAGTGAGGCCAGTCGAGAGTTGAGAGTCGAGAGTCGAGAGGCAAGACCCGACGTGGGTGGGGGAGACTCTCGACTCTTGACTCTCGACTCTTGACCGGGTGGGCGGGGGCTACGCCAGCGCGCCGAAGACGAGCTTCTCGATCGCCTCGCGCTGGGCCTGGTCGACCCCGACGAACTCCACGCCGAGCTGGTAGAGGCGGTTACCGGTCGGGTCCGTGACCTCGCGGCTGAACACCACGCAGAGCTTCGCCTGGAACGAGGCATCTCCCGACCGCACCTGCATCACGCTCGTCGAGCCGACCATCAGCGGGAGCTCGGTTTCCAGCAGTGCACCGTAGGGGCTGATGTTCTTGACGGCGGCGAAGTAGCCGGTTTCCAGGGTGACGGCCTCCAGGACCCGGTCGAGGGCGGCCGGGTCGGCGAGCTCCACCTCCGACAGGTACACGGACATGGTGCGGCCGGTTGGCAACGTGCGGATCTCCCCCAGCCGGCACGAGAGCACCCGTGCGGTGCGCCGGAGCGTGACGCCGGCGCCCGCCCGCATGAGCACCTCACACGGGCGGTCGAGCGGCACCTGGCGCGAGGTCTCCACGGTCAGGACCGATGCCTGCGTCTGCACGAGCTTCCCCTCGACGCCGGACAGCAGGATCGCAGTGACGTTCTTGACCACGTAGCGGGGCGCGCGTCGACGTTCGTTCATGCCGGTCTCTCCGGTTGATGCTGCGGTCGATTATAGCCGCTGCCGGGCTGCCGGCCGCTATACTGCGCCCGTGACGACCCCCCTCATTCTCGTGAGCAACGACGACGGCTACAACTCGCCGGGGATCCAGGCCCTGGCGGCGGCCCTCGACTCCCTCGGCGAGGTCTGGGTGGTCGCCCCGGACCGGGAGAACTCGGCCGTCTCCCACGCCCTGACCCTGGGGCGTCCCCTCCGGCTCGCGACCGTGGCTCCCCGCCACCTGGTGGCCGACGGCACCCCGACCGACTGCATCGCCCTGGCCCTGGGCCACGTGCTGAAGGGACGCGCCGTGGACCTGGTGGTGTCCGGCATCAACCAGGGCGCCAACATGGGGGACGACGTGCACTACTCGGGCACCGTCTCGGCGGCGTTCGAGGCGGCCGTCCAGGGTCTGCCCGCCATCGCCATCTCCCTGGTGTCGGGAAGCCGGTGGGACTTCGGGCCCGCGTCCCACTTCGCCCGGGTCCTGGCCGAGCGGGTGCTGGCGCGCGGCATGACGAGCGGCACCCTGCTGAACGTCAACGTCCCGCCCGGCGTGCCGAAAGGTGTGGTGTTCACGCGACTGGGCAAGCACCGCTACACCGAGGGTGTGATCGAGGACACAGACCCGCGCGGCAGACCGTGCTACTGGATCGGTGGCGGTGAACCAGTATGGGAGCGTATCCCCGGCACCGACTTCATGGCGATCGGCGACGGGCTGATCTCGGTGACCCCTCTGCAGCGCGACATGACCGACCACGTCCAGCTCGGCGAGCTGCAGGCGGTGGCCGCCGGCTGGAACCTGGAGGAGCGGGCGTGAGCGCTGGCGTGCCGATGCGCCGGCGCCTGCTCGTGGAGTACCTCCGCACCGTCATCGGCATCCGCGACGAGCGGGTGCTGGAGGCCATCGCCTCGGTACCCCGCGAGGTCTTCGTGCCGCCGTCGCTGTTCCCCCAGGCCTACGAGGATTTTCCCCTCGAGATCGGGGAAGGCCAGACGATCTCCCAGCCGTCGGTGGTCGCCCGGATGACCGAGCTGGCGGCGATCGGGGAGCGGGACCGGGTGCTGGAGATCGGTGCCGGCTCCGGCTACCAGGTGGCCGTGCTTGCACCTCTGGCGCGCTTCGTCTTCGCGGTGGAGCGCCTGTCGCGACTCGCCGAGGGCGCGAGGGGACGCCTGCGCCAGCTCGGCGTCTCCAATGTCTCCATCCAGGTCATGGACGGCACCCTCGGGTGGCGCGCCCAGGCCCCGTTCGACGCCATCATCGTCTCCGCCGCCGCGCCGGCTGTGCCGCATGCCCTCAAGGAGCAGCTCGTGGAGGGAGGACGGCTGGTGATCCCGGTGGGCGACCTGCGCCGCCAGGAGCTGCACCGTGTGGTGCGCCGGGGTGAGGTGTTCGAGGACACCGTCCACGGCGCGGTGACGTTCGTGCCGCTGGTCGGGAAGGAAGGCTACGCCAATGGCGTGCCGTCGCCGTGACCGCGGCACGGCGGAGGCCGGATGCTGACCCGCCACTTCCTGGTGAGCGGTCGCGTCCAGGGCGTCGGCTTCCGCTACTTCGTGGCCCGGGAGGCCCGGAGCCTGAGCCTTGAGGGCTGGGTGCGCAACCTCCCCGACGGCCGCGTCGAGGCGGTGGCCCGCGGCGACAGCGGCCAGATGGAAGCCCTGCTCGGCCGCCTCTGGCAGGGCTCGCCGATGTCCAAGGTCCTCGACGTGACGGTCGACGACACCACCGACGGCGTCCAGGAGGGCTTCGCCATCCTCCCGACCCCGTGGGGCCGGGAGGAGTGATCGGTGGTCCGTGATCGGTGGTCGGAGGAGGGAAGCAATCTCGACCCACCAGCCAGCTGGCAGTTGCGAACCGGAGCGCCGGCCGCTAGGATCACCACGGACGGGGCTGTAGCTCAGTTTGGATAGAGCAGCGGTTTCCTAAACCGCGGGTCGGAGGTTCGAGTCCTCTCAGCCCCG
>JALOLB010000144.1 GCA_025456225.1 Thermoanaerobaculaceae bacterium | reverse complement strand
CGGCACGGTCAAGAACATCACCGACTACGGGGTCTTCATCGACCTCGGCGGCATCGACGGGCTGCTGCACGTGACCGACATCTCCTGGGGCCGCGTCGGGCATCCCAACGAGTACTTCAAGGTCGGCGACGAGGTGAAGGTCGTGGTGCTGCGCGTCGACAAGGACAAGGAGCGGGTGTCGCTGGGATACCGCCAGCGCTTCGAGGACCCGTGGACGCACGTCGAGGCCCGCTACCCGGTCTCCAAGAAGGTCTCCGGACGCATCACCAACGTGGTGGACTACGGCGCCTTCGTGGAGCTGGAGGAAGGCGTCGAGGGCCTCATCCACGTCTCCGAGATGTCGTGGACCAAGAAGGTCAAGAACCCCCGCTCGATCGTGCAGGCCGGACAGACCGTGGACGTCATCATCACCGAGGTCGACGTCGAGAAGCGGCGCCTGTCCCTGTCGCTGCGGCAGGCGGAGCCCAACCCGTGGGAGGACTTCGCCACCCGGTTCCGCGTCGGCAGCAAGGTCAAGGGCGTGGTCCGCAACCTCACCGACTTCGGCGCCTTCGTGGAGCTCGAGCCGGGCGTGGACGGTCTCGTGCACGTCTCCGACATGGCCTGGACACGGCGCATCTCCCACCCCTCCGAGGTCGTGCAGAAGGGCCAGGAGGTCGAGGCGGTGATCACCGCCATGGATGTGCCGGCGCAGCGGATCTCGCTGTCCATGAAGGAGCTCCTGCCCAACGAGTGGGAGGAGTTCGCGTCCTCGCACCAGGTGGGCGACGAGGTGGAGGGTTTCGTCACCAACATCACGGACTTCGGCCTGTTCGTGGAGCTCGCTCCCGGCGTCGAGGGGCTGTGCCATATCTCCGAGGTGGAGCGGCACGGCAGCCAGGCCCTGACAACCTCCTTCGAGCGCGGCCAGAAGGTGCGGACGAGGTTGATCCGCGTCGACTGGAACGAGCGGCGCATCGGTCTCTCGCTGCGGGGCATCGCCCAGCCCGAGGGCGAGCCCCTCGTCGAGATGGGAGCCTCCCCGGTGGCGGATGCCGAGGAGGTCGAGGTGGATCAACTGCCGGAGCAGGAGGTCGAGAAGCTCGACGAGACAACTGCGGCCGAGCCCGTCGTGGAGACCTCCGCGGTAGTGGACGCCGAGGAGGTTGTGGCGGATCCGGAGCCCGAGCCCGAGAAGCTCGACGAGACGCCGGCAACCGGGCCGTCCGACGACGCGCCAAAGGCCTGAGTTCGCAGGCTGAAGCTTGAGGAGGAGTTGGAATGACCAAGGCTGAGATCATCAAGGTGCTTGCCGACGAGGTGGGGCTGACGCGGCGCGAGGCGGCGGAGACGCTGCGGATCGTCCTGGACGGCGTGGTCGAGGCGATCCGCAACGGCGAGAAGGTGGAGCTGCGCGGCTTCGGCTCGTTCCGGACCCGCAAGCGGCAGGCCCGCACCGGGCGCAACCCGCGCACCGGAGCGAAGGTGAAGGTGGCGCCGAAGCTGGTGCCGTACTTCAAGCCGGGCAAGCAGCTCCGCGCGGTGCTCGGCGGCAAGTGAGGGGCTGTTGCAGCGGTTGTTCGCCCCGTGGAGGTATGCGTACGTGTCGGGGGCCAGTGCGGCCCCCGGCTGCGTGCTGTGCCAGGCCGCGGGCGGTGACGCGGAGACCCTGACCCTGTGCCGGGGTCCCCGGGCCTTCGCCCTCCTCAACCGCTTCCCGTACACCTCCGGCCACGCGATGGTCGCACCGTTCGAGCACGTGGCGGACTTCGCCGCCCTGGATCCGGCCACCATGGCGGATCTCATGGACGTGGCGCAGCGGGTGGTGCGGGCGCTCGAGCGGGTGTACAAGCCGCACGGCTTCAACCTCGGAATCAACCTGGGGGAGTCGGCCGGGGCGGGCATCGCCGACCACCTGCACCTCCACATCGTGCCGCGCTGGCGGGGTGACACCAACTTCATGTCCGTGGCCGGCGAGGTGCGGGTGTTGCCCGAGGATCTCCCCGAGACCTGGGCGCGGCTACGCGGGGCACTGGACGAGAACCATGGCTGAGCAACCTGCAACCACCGATCCGACGCCGGCCTCCCGGCTGCCGCTCTCGCTGCTGCTGGCACTGGCGTGGCTGGTGCCGGGGCTCGGCCACCTCCTGCTCGGGCGGCGCCTGCGAGCCGCGGTGTTCTTCGTCGTCATCGGCATCGCCTTCGTGGTCGGGCTGCTCCTGCAGGGAGAGCTCATCCTGCCGACCGCCGGGGACCCGCTGTCGTACCTGGCGGCCATCGCCAGCATCGGCAACGGCACGCTCTTCTTCGTCGCCAAGTACCTGGGCCTCGGGCAGGGGGTCGTCACCGCCGTGTCCTACGAGTACGGCAACACCTTCCTGCTCACCGCCGGAATGATGAACCTGCTGCTGCTGCTCGACATCCATGACATCGTCGACGGCCGCAAGGAGTGGTGATGGCGGATCATCTCTCCCTGATGACCCTCCACGCCCTGCTGGTGGCGGTGTACTTCTCGTTCCTCTGGAAGCACGGGCGTCGTGAGCGCTGGCTGTACTTCTGGAAGGTCTTCGGCGCCCTGATGGTCGGGGCGGTGGCGCTGGGATGGCTGATGTACTCCTTCCCGCGCACCTGAGCGGGCGCCGATGTCCCCACTGACAGGTCGCCGCGCCGCCATCGTCTGGCTGGTCGCCACGCTGACGGTGTCGTGCGCGTTCATGCTCGTCGGCAGCCGACCGAGCGTTCCCAGGGCGTTGCGGGAGCTCTCCGACCTGATCCTGCATGCCGGGGCCTACCTGGTGCTGGCGGTGCTGGCGGCCCGCACCGCCAGATCGTTCCGGTGGCCGGTACCGCTGGTGCTCGGCCTGGTCTACGCCGTCGTGCACGGTGCCGGCCTGGAGATCCTCCAGTACTTCAACCCGCCCCGGGCGGCCGAGTGGTCGGACTGGGTTGCCGACTGTGCCGGTGCGGGGGTCGGGGTGCTCGTGCTGGGGTGGTGGGAGCGGGTGTGGACATGAAGCTCCTCATGGTGGCCGGCGAGGCCTCGGGCGATCTGCACGCCGCCAACCTGCTGCGGGCGCTGCGCGAGCGCCACCCGGGGGTCGAGGGGTTCGGGGTCGGGGGCGAGCGCCTGCGGGCCGAGGGCCTGGAGTGCGTTGCCCGCAGCGAGGAGCTTTCGGTGATGGGTCTCGCCGAGGTGGTGCGGGAGCTGCCGCGCCTGCTGCGGCTGTCCAGGCATGTGCGACGTGCCGCCATCGCCCGCCGCCCGGACGTGGCCGTCCTGGTCGACTCGCCCGACTTCAACCTCCCCCTGGCCTCGCACCTCTCGAAGGCCGGGATCCCGGTGACCATCTACATCTCCCCGCAGCTCTGGGCGTGGCGATCCGGGCGCGTCAGGCGGATCCGCCGGGACGTCAGGCGGGTGCTCTGCATCCTGCCGTTCGAGTTGGGCTTCTACGAGCGCCACGGAGTGGCCGCGGAGTACGTGGGGCATCCCCTCGTCGACGAGCTGGCACCGGTCATGACGGCGCCGCCGCCGCGCGACCCGGGCGTCGTGGCGTTGCTGCCCGGCTCCCGCTGGCACGAGGTGGAGTCGCTCCTCCCCGGAATGGCCCGGGCGCTCGATCTGCTGACGGCCGCGCGCCCCGGGCTGCGCGGGCGGCTCATCGTGGCGCCGGGCCTCGACCCGGCACGGGTCGAGGCGTTGCTGGGCCCGGCGGCCGGGCGGGTCGAGGTCGTGGTCGAGGACCGCCACCGCGCCCTGGCGGCCTGCGCGGCCGCCATGGTCGCGTCGGGCACGGCGACGCTGGAGTGCGCGCTGCTCGACGTGCCCATGGTGGTGGGCTACCGGCTCCACGCGCTGTCGTACGTACTGGCCAGGTGGCTCGTGAAGGTGCCTCACGTGGCGCTGGTCAACCTGGTGGCGGGGGAGCGCCTTGCTCCGGAGCTCGTGCAGGACGCCTTCACGCCCGAGCGCCTGGCGGCGGAGGTGGGGCGGCTGCTGGGCGCAGACGGTGAGGCGGTGCGACGCGGCCTGGCACGGGTGCGGGAGCGCCTCGGGGAGCCGGGCGCCTCGGCGCGGGCCGCGGCCGCGGTGCTGGCCGTGGCAGGAGGTGGCGCATGAAGACCATCATCCGGTTGCTGCGGGTGGCGCGGCCCCATGCCGGCTGGGTCGTGGTGGCGATCGGCGGCATGGTAGGCGTCGCGATCAGCTTCGCGGCCCTGGTCTTCATGATCGGGCCGATCTTCGACCAGGTGCTGGGGCAGGGCGCCAGCCAGGTGCTCTCGCTGCAGGGAGG
This sequence comes from Thermoanaerobaculaceae bacterium, assembly GCA_025456225.1. GTDB lineage: Bacteria > Acidobacteriota > Thermoanaerobaculia > Thermoanaerobaculales > Thermoanaerobaculaceae > JAAYVZ01. Next base: position 21,125 of record JALOLB010000144.1, on the reverse strand, counting down.
CGGCGAGACGACCGGCCACACGCCGACCATTCCCGCCAACCCCGTGGTCGAGCGGCTCAACCGCTGGGTCGAGGACGGCAAGGCGTCGCTGCGCTCGCTGGTGCCCAGCGACACGGCGGCGCTGCTGGCCCTGGCGTTCCTGATCATCGTCGTCAAGAACGTCCTCACCTACTTCGGGCACTACGCGTTCTTCCGCGCCGGCCTGGCGACCGTCAAGGACCTGCGGGACCAGCTCTTCGACACGATGATCGGGCAGTCGGCGCGCTTCTACCAACGGCAGCCCTCGGCGGTGCTGATGTCGCGGGTCACCAACGACATCGAGCAGATCACGGCGTTCCTCTCGGACCGCTTCGCGGACCTCTTCCAGGACTCCTTCACGATCCTGGGCCTGCTGGTGCTGGCGTTCTCCCTCAACGTCCGTCTCGCCGTCGCCTCGCTGGTCGTGGCGCCGCTGCTCGTGTGGCCGATCGTCTACCACGCAAGGAAGCTGCGCCACCGCTCCCACCAGAGCCAGGAGCGCCTCGGCGACATGAACGCGATCCTGGACGAGGTGCTCAAGGGGTTCCGGGTCGTGCAGGCGTTCTGCATGGAGCGCTTCGAGGCGCTGCGCTTCCGCGACGCGACGCGGCGGCACTTCCGGGCCAACCTCAAGGCCCGCAAGATCCAGTCGCTCAACACCCCGGTCATGGAGGTGCTGGGCGGCATCGGCATGCTGCTCCTGCTGCTGTACGCCTCGCGCCTGATCAGCTCCAAGCAGATGACCCTCGGCACGTTCTCGGCGTTCCTCTTCTCGCTCTACAGCATGTACACGCCGATCAAGAAGCTGAACAAGCTGAACCTGGCGATGCAGACGGCGGTGGCGGCGGGGGAGCGGGTCTTCTCGATCATGGACGAGCCGGTGGAGATCGTCGATCGGCCGGACGCCAGGCCTCTCGACGGGGTTCGCGAGGGCATCCGCTTCGAGGGCGTGAGCTTCGCCTACGAGCCCGACAAGCCGGTGCTGCGCGACCTCGACCTCGTGATCCCGGCCGGCAAGGTCGTGGCGCTGGTCGGGGGCTCGGGTGCCGGAAAGTCCACGGTGGCGCAGCTCCTGCCGCGGTTCTGGGACGTCACCGGGGGCCGCATCACGATCGACGGCGTGGACGTGCGCGACCTTCGGCTCGCCTCCCTGCGCGGCAAGCTGGGCCTGGTCACCCAGGAGACGGTGCTCTTCAACACCTCGATTCGCGCCAATATCGCCTACGGCCAGGACGGGGTGGACGACACGCGGCTCCACGCCGCGGCCGACGCCGCCTACGCCGAGGAGTTCATCGCGGAGTTCCCCGACGGGTTCGACACCATGGTGGGGGAGTCGGGCGTGCGGCTGTCGGGCGGCCAGCGCCAGCGTCTCGCGGTGGCCCGCGCGCTGTACAAGAACCCGCCGATCCTGATCCTGGACGAGGCCACCTCGGCCCTGGACGCCCAGTCCGAGGGGATCGTCCAGCGGGCCCTCGAGAACCTCATGCGCGGCCGCTCGACCCTCGTGATTGCCCACCGCCTGGCCACCGTGCGCCATGCGGACGCCATCGTCGTGATGGAGGAGGGGCGGGTCGTGGAGCAGGGGACCCACGCGGAGCTGATGGCGCGCCACGGCGCCTACGCTCGTCTCGCCGCCCTCCAGGGAATAACCGAGTAGAAGGGGCATTCCTGCCCCGACCGGGACGCGCCTATCCTTGCACCGTCCACTCGCGGCAGGAATGCCGCTCCTACAGAGGCAGTAGCGGAGGTTGCGGCAGGAATGTCGCTCCTACCTCGATTCGACAGGATCGGGGAAGCTGCTGGGAATCGGGTGTGCCGGCCTGTATACCGTCTCGATCAGCACCACGCCGAGCTCGCGGGAGTCCCGACCGTGGCCGGCTCTGGCGGGCGAGTAGGGCACGGTCCGGAGCACCAGCTCCAGGCCGCCGGTCGCCGCGTCGGGGGCCGGGAGCGGGATCTCGATCCAGGACGGAGCGGGTCCGGGTTCCACTGGGCCCGCCAGCCGGACGCCCCGGGTGAGCACCTCCAGACGCGCCGGTGTCGGGCGGGGTGCCGCCAGCAGCAGGCGCAGGCGTCCCTCGCCGATCGGCAGCCAGAGCCGGGCGTCGGGCTGGGTCCAGACCCCGCGACCGAAGGGGAACTGCTCGGGCTGCCAGGTTCCCTCCAGACGACCGGCCACCGCCTTGAGCCCCGTGCCATCCGCGAGTCTGACCGCGAAAGGAAGCGGCGGTCCCTGGGCCACGCGGCACCCGAAGAGCTGGGCGACCAGCCTCCGCGCGTCCTTCCCTCCGGGCGTGTAGCTCTCGGCACGGGGGAAGGTGACGACAGTCGTGCGGGTCGACGAGAGGCGGTCGTGGGGGATGCGCACGGGGGTGCGCGGCGCCCTGCCTCCGAGCTCCTGGAGGAGCCGGCCGTCCAGGACGACGGGCAGGGACGACGGTCCCCGGGCGGGAGCCACCTCCAGGGCCAGCTCGGTCCCCACGGGCACCGGGGGCACCAGGATGCTCGCCCCCGGACCGCCCCAGCGGAACCGGCTCTGCTGGCGGCTGTCCTCGGCCAGATACCAGCCCTGGAGGGGGAGCAGCGGGTTCTCCGCCACCCAGCACCGCAGGAAGCGCCGCTGCGTGAAGGGGACAAGCTCGGCAGAGACCTCGTTGAAGGTCCGGGTGGGGCCGACCAGCGGGCCGAAGTGCTGGAACGGGTAGTCCGTGACCAGGATGTACGCCCCCTCCGGGTGGCTCGCGGCGTCGGGGCTCGAGAAGCCGAGGTGGTAGGGGAAGGACCACTGGTGGCCCCGCCGCCGCTCGACCTCCTCGAGGTACGACAGGAACGGGTGGAGCCCTGGCTCCACGACCAGCTCGAGCTTCCGGCTCTCTGCCTGGGCGACGGCGAACCGCACCGCCTCCCATCCGGGCATCGCCACCGTGTGCTGCTCCTCGACGACCGGGTAGGCGTCCGTGGCGAGGAAGGCGCCCAGCCCGAGCAGCGCCGTGGCGGCGATCGCGGGCGGGGCGGCCGTCGCGGCCGCGGCGGCGACGAGGGGTGCCAGGCCGAGCTGGAACGGCACCGCATAGCGGGGGAACGTGCGGTTCTGGATGGCGACGATCTGCCAGATGCCGGTCCCCAGGACGAGGAGCCACGCCACCGCCGTCATGCGACCCACCCGGCGTGCCCACACCACCAGCCCGAGCAGCGCAAGGACCCCGAACCCCACGGCGAGCGGCACACCTCCCAGGCCCTTGACGATGCCCCAGTCGGGGAAAGGCCCCTGGTTGACCACCAGGTTGCGGGCGTGAGTCGAGCCGTGCACGGCGAACGGCGTGATGAAGCGCGTCCAGCCGCCCTGCATGACGATCATCCAGACCAGCGCGGCGGCCCCGGCCGCGACCCCGAGCGCCACACCGGGCAGCAGGCGCTTGCGGGGCCGGACGGCGAGGGCGCCGGCCAGCCAGAGCAGCCCGAGCGGCACGAGCAGGATCGGTCGCACCAGGAACGCAGCCGTGACGAGCAGCGAGAACCAGGTCGCCCGCCGTCCTTCGAGCCCCCAGACGGCCAGCGCCGCCGCCCAGAGTGCGAAGAACGCCGACGGCGTAGATGAGAAGCCACGGCCCGCGTGCAGCCACACCCCCGGGGCCAGGAGCACCGCGAGGGCCGCGGCGGCGGCGACGCCGGGAGGGGCCACCCGGCGGCCCAGGGCGGCCAGGGGCCAGAGCGTCAGCAGCGAGGCGGTGGCCGACAGGAGCTGCAGGCCCTTGAGGGGCTCCGACACGAAGGGCAGGATCAGCCGGCCGAGGAGGATCCAGAGCGGGAACCCCGGCGGGTGGGGGAAGTGCGCGGCGAGGTCGAACTTGAGCACGCCCCTGGCGAAGAGGGTCTCGTCCCACTCCCAGGGGCCCGAGGCCAGGAAGGCGAAGCGGCTGACCGCAAGCCCGGCCACGAGCAGGCAGGTCACCACGAGGTCGAGGTCGGCCGACCGCAGGCCGAGCAGGCGCAGGGTCCAGATCCCGGCACCACGGTGCTCCGACGCTGCCGGCGACCGGGGGGTGTCCGTGGCGATGTTGATGTGGCTCGTCATTGCGAGGGTCCGCCTCCGCTGCCTGGCGCGCCGGAGCGCAGCTCGACGAAGTCCACGGGGAACCCGAGGGTCCGGGTGTCGCGGCTTCCCCCCGACTGGCTCGGCACGAACGTCGCCGACGAAATTCGCACCTCCTCGATCCCCTCGAAACCGCGGTAGAGGGCGAACGTCAGCTCCGTGCCGGCCTGGCCGACGGGCTCCAGCTCGATGCCGTTGACCCGCACCCGGAGTCGGAGCCTGTCGGGGTCCCTGAGGAACGGGTGGCCGCCACGGCAGCCCACGACCAGCACGTGCCGGCCGTCCCGCACGGGCACGACCAGCGAGGCGAGGACGCCGGTGCCGTCGGTCCAGTTGTTGTCGCGGTAGAAGCCCGACCGGTCGGCCACCTGCTCGGGGAGGATGCGGGGCGGCAGGAGCTGGCGCGGGCGGCCGGTGGGCTCGCCAGGCTCCGTTGAGTTGGCGACCAGCTCGATCGAGGCGAGGTCGATCCCGAGGGGGGCCTGATCCCGCCGGGCGCCGATCTCCTCGGGGCGGAGCGGGGCGACGGTGAGCTGGAGGGTCGAGATCGAGAGATCCCCCGGCACGGCGAAGACGAAGGCGCGGTCCCGGGTCGCCGCCAGCGGCAGGTCCCGGTCACCGGCGAGCAGCCGCGGTTGCACGAGCTCCGCGCTGGTGCCTCGCGGGTCCCAGCCGCGAGTCCGAACCACGAGGTACCCGCCGCTCCCCGGCGCGCGCAGGCGCAGGCCCGACACCCGCACCTGGGGCGCGGCCCAGCCGTCACTCGACAGCCCTTCGGCCCGGGCGCCTTCGGGCAGGGGGACCACCGCGTCCGCCCGCTGCCCGAGGTCGAGCAGCACCTCGGTGCCGGCGTCGAAGACACGGCGGTAGGAGGTCATGAGCGCCCGCACCGTGCGGTCGAAGTCCTGGTGGTAGCGCAGCATCGCCCACCGCGTCCGGGACTTCGGGTAGCGCTGGTTGATCTCCGCCTCGGAGAGGTTGAGGAGGCTCCCCTCGCCGGTGGCCGGGCGGGTCGAGTAGGCGAGGTAGCGGACCCCGGTGGCCCGGAGGTAGCTCGCCACAGCCTCGGGCCCCTGGAAGAGGGGCAGCCCCGGTGGCGGGCTGGCCATCCCTGGGAACCCCATGATGAAGACCCGGTGGGCGCCGAAGTCGAGGAGGTAGGGCAGGCGGAGCCGCGCCAGGACGGTTGCGCCCGCGGGGACCGAGGCCAGGAGCTGGGTGTGCGCGAGCTCGTCGCGAGCCGTGGCGACGCGGTCCTCGGCCCGTGCCTCGGCGAGGTTGTCGACCAGCCGGGTGAGCAGCCGCTGCGAGGCCTCGTTTCCGCTCACCAGCAGGGCGAGCCCCACCACCAGGCCAGCCAGCCGCTCGAGTGGCCACCTCCGCCCGGTCCCGCGGGACGCCAGGCACGTGCCGAGGAGGGCCAGCAGCCCCGCCTGGGCGAGGGGGAAGATGTAGCGGCCCAGGCTGCGGTTGAGGGTGGCGTCGACGAGAAAGATGATGGCCAGGGCCGAGACGGCGGTGGCCACGGCGAAGGCCTGGGCTTCCCGGTGGCGGCGGCGGGGCAGGGTGACGAGCCGCCCTCGCTGACGTTGCCGAACCCGGGGAAGTAGTGGGTGGCGTGGAAGCCGCGGCCGAGCAGCGGGTAGAGGAGCGTGCCCGAGGACCACAGGACCGAGATCATCCAGGGCGCGAGGATGAGGACGGTCAGCCCGGCGGTGAGGGCGCCCTCGCGCAGGCGCTTGCGCCACGCCTGCTCCGGCCTGGCGAGGATCACGAGCGCGACGAACGCGACGGCCACGAACGGGATGTACGTGGACTTGAGGCTGGCGGCAGCGGCGATGAGCAGGGCCTGCAGCATGGCCCGGGTGGCCAGCGGCGCCTCCTTCACCCGCCGGTTCGTGGCCGTGAGGAACCATGCGAGGAGCACGACGACGCCGGTCATGACGCTGGAGGTGTTGCCGCGGGCCTCCAGGTGCGGCACCGTGGCGGCGACGAGAGCGAGCAGCATTCCCAGCGGCAGTGGCACCCGCTCCCGCCGCATCCAGCCCCAGACCAGGCCGAGCAGCATCACTGCCGCGATCCCGCCGTCCAGGAGGTGGATCTGCCGCACCGGCAGGGCGGCCACGACCAGGGCCTGCAGGAAGCTCTGGCCACCGAGGTTGAGCATGCGGCGGGGCTCGAACGGCTCGGGCCCGAGGCTCCCCTGGTCGAGGAGCTTCTCGGGGAAGACCAGGTACGCCTGCAGGTCGTCGTGGATGTCGAACGGCCGGAAGCGCTGCACGTCGTTGATGGTGCCGTGGACGCTGCCGAGGAGCTGGAGGGCGGCGACCGCGGCCAGCACCAGCCCCCCCGCCAGCACCGGAGCCTGGAGGCGCCAGCGGCCGGCCGGCCGCACCCAGCGGGCCCACAGGTCGTGCCGGGTCGCGACTGTCACCAGCGCGTGGGCGGTGCCGATCGCGAGGAGGAGCTTGACCGTCACCGGCGAGACGAGCCCGCCGAGGTTGAGGACGGCGCCCAGGGCCAGCACCGCGGCCATGCCCCAGGCGGCCGTCAGGCCGGCATCCGGCGCGCCCTTCAGGCCGAGGGCGCGCGCCAGCAGGTCGCCCCAGCCGACGAACGACGCCAGCACGTGGAGGCCCCAGAACGCTCCCAGCACCAGCGTTGCCCCCGGTGTCAGAGGCCTCTCCGGGCCGAGCAGCAGGCTGGCAGCCCAGAGCCCGGCGGTGCACGCGAGGTGGGCGACGACCATCGGGCCGGACAGGCGGCCCCGGCGCCACAGGCCCAGGACAACCAGCACGCCGATGACGGTAGCCGCCACCGGGAACAGCGCGCGACCCGCCGGCGCCGTGGCGGCGAGCCCGACGAGAGGCGCCGCTCCCAGGACGAGGAGGGGGCTCAGCACGAGGGCGAGGTGAAAGGGCGAAGCCGCCGGCCTGTCCTGGCTCCCCCCGGGCAGCCGGCGCGTCAGCATCCAGGCGACCACGCCCGCCCATGCCACGGCCAGGACGATGCTCAGCCACCGCGTGGGGTGGGGATAGGCGACGCCACCGCCCGCGAGCGTGTAGGGGAGCACCGTCGCCGCGAGCGCGAGCCCGACACCGCCGGCCGCCAGCCCGGTGGTCCACCTCGAGGAGGTCAGTCGGGGCTCTGGCACGTCACGCTCCATCCGGATGCGGAACGTTCCATTTCCGCCGCACTCCGGGTCGCCAGTGTAGCCGGTGCTCGCTTCCGTTCGGCGAAGCGGGTCCACCGCCGCGGTGCCCCGTCACGGGTGGACCTCGGCGGTCGACACGACGTTCGGTGTGCGGTCGATCTCGACGAGCACGCCGGACTGCCGGCCGTGCCCGGCCAGCCACGCACGCGCCTCGTCGGCGCTCGCGACCGTCTGGATGTTGCGCCTCGCGTAGTGGACGATCTGCGGGTTGATGTAGACCTTCGAGATGGCCAGCACGACCTGATCGGGTCCCACCCTGCGCGCGATCTCGGACCCGACCCGGGTGTAGCGGGAGGTGTCTCCTGTCGTGGCGAAGTCCCTCTGGAACCCGCGGACGCCGCCCACGAGGACGCCGAGGAGGGCCGTGCCGGCCGCGGCCGCGAGCCAGCGGCGTGCGATTTTACCGTCCAGCAGCCTCCCCAGGACCAGGGCGGTGAGGACCGCGAGCAGGAACGACGTCTTGACCACCGAGTAGGCGTGGCGGGCGGTCCACTGCAGGAGCACGGCGTGGTGCAGGAGGATCGGGACGGCCGTGAGGACGACCAGCTCCCACTCCCCCCGGCGCTCCCGGTTGCCGGCCGTGCCGGCCTGACGACGAGTGACGGCCACGAGGCCGGCTCCGACAGCCAGGAGGGCGAGCAGCGGTCCGAACCACCGCAGGTAGGTGCGGGCGATCAGGACCACCGGCGAGGCGCTCCCGAGCTCGACCATCTGTGGCCGGGACTTCGGGCTCGCCATGAGGAAGCTGCGCTCCTGGAAGGCATACACCAGGGTGTCCCGGAGGGCGCCCACACCTGCGAGCAGGGCGTACTGCACGAGTGTCAGCGCCAGGGGCGCCGCGACCGCGGCGGCGAGGACTCCCAGCGTGCGGCGGTGACGGCGGGGGCCGCGGGCGAGGAGCAGGGCCGCCAGGGTGGCGGCGCACAGGGCGCCGATGAGCTCGCTGTAGACCAGGGCGAAGGTCAGGGCTCCGAGCAACGCGAGACGGCCTGGCCGCGGCTCCTGCTCCGACCCGAGGAGCGCGAGGGCCACCACGAGCCAGGGGGCCCACAGGAAGTGCCAGAACGTGTCCCAGGAGTAGGTGCTGCACAGGTACCACAGGTTCGGCGCGAGGAAGAGCACGACCGCGGCCCCGGCCAGCGCCGCGAGGTCGGACCCCGGTCGGTCACGGCCGACCATGCGCAGGAGCACGAACACGAAGACCGCGGCGATGCAGTGCAGCACGAGGCTGAACACCCTCAGGCCCACCAGGGTGGGCGAGCTTCCCGTGAGGCGGAAGACGAGGTGGGGGACGATGATCGAGAGCGGCGGGAAGCTCGTGTAGTAGCCCCGGCCCTGGGGGTCGAGGAGCCGGATCCCCGCGTTCCGCACGTACCGGTTGGCATCGCCCGGGAAGGTCTGGGGGATGGCGAACCGGTGGGCGACCAGGCCCTCCGCGTCGAGGATCTCCAGGGCGATCAGGCTCTGGGCGGTGATCCAGTCGTGGGCCTCGCCCAGTGGGCGGCCGAGCCCGGGCACCCGCACGGCGACCGACACGGCCAGAAGGACGGCCAGCGCGACAAGAGAGGGGATGCCGCGGTGCCGAAGGATGCGCCGGTCGGACGGCGCGGGAGGGGTTGCCGAGGAGGGCATTGCGGGCACGATAGCAGGCAGGCAGGACCTGTCAACGGCGCGCCATGGGCATGGACCGCCGGGCGAGTAGAATGCCACGAGCACGTTGTGTGGCTCTGGCGAGGTGAGAATGGCTGCTGTGCTGCAGAGCATGACCGGGTTCGGATCGGCCGAAGGGCCGGTCTCCTCACGGCTGGGGGCGCGGGTGCGCCTGGTGGCCGTCAACTCGAGGTTCCTGGAGGTGGTGATCCGCACCCACCCGCGCCTCGACACCGCCGAGCTCGAGGTGATGGCCCGCGCGGTCCTGGCCGAGCGGGTGGCGCGGGGCAAGGTGCAGGTCACCCTGGAGCTGCAGGGGCTGCCAGGCCAGGCGGCGGGTGGCCTCCAGCTCGACTGGAGCGTCGCGGATGCTCTCCTGGACGCTCTGGCGCAGCGACCCGCAGGCCTCGACCTGGCGCCGCTGACCCTGTCCGACCTCCTGGCGCTGCCTGGCTTCGCCACGGGCCGGGGGGAGCTGGTCCTGAGCGAGGACGAGACGCTCGCCCTGCGGACCCTGCTGCTGGAGGCACGTGACGGCCTGGTGGCGACGCGCGAGCGGGAGGCGGCCGTCCTGCTGCCCCGCATCGAGGCGGACGTGGTGATCCTGGAGGGCTTCCGGGTGTGGCTGGCCGACGCCAACGACGGCGTGCGGGAGCGGCTCATGGCCCGGCTGCGCGAGCGCCTCGCCAGGCTCCTGGACGGCGTGGCGGTGCCCGACGAGCGGCTCCTCGCGGAGGCGGCGCTGCTCGCCGAGCGGGCGGACGTGGCCGAGGAGGTGGAGCGCCTGGCCGCGCACCTCGACCACCTGCGGAAGCTCCTGGGAAGCGGCGGCCCGGTGGGCAAGAAGCTGGACTTCCTCCTGCAGGAGATCCTGCGCGAGGTCAACACCGCCGGCTCGAAGTGCCGTGAGGCCGGGCTCGGGGAGCAGGTGGTGGAGGCCAAGGCGGCCGTGGACCGCCTCCGGGAGCAACTGGCGAACCTGGAGTAGAAACGAGGGAGGGGGACTCGCGGCCATGTGCGTTCAGCTCCGGCGCTCTCCTCCAACGTGGACGTGGTCGTCAACCCGGACCAGTTGTCAGCAATCTGACGGCTCAGCCGATCAGCTCCCCCGCCTCGCCAAGGCAGCGCGGGGATGTACTGAGCCGGGGCCTCCTGGAAGCGGCCCTATAGCCGCGTCAATATGAAGGAGGACTTGTGTTGGCGACTGCTGGATGGGTGGACCGGCTCCACGACCATGACCACGACCACGTCCACGACCACGTCGAGGAGGATCGAGCGGCCGGACCTGCGAGGGCGTTTGGCTGTCGGAGGACTCAAGGCGCGATGACCTGGACCGCTCGACGCTACGGGATGCTGCTCGCCGGCGCGACCGTGCTGCACGCCCTGCTCGCGGTTGCGCTGCCAATCTCGGGTGACGAGGCCTACTACTGGGACTGCTCCCGGCACCTGGACTGGGCGACCTTCGACCAGCCGTCTCTCGTCATCTGGGCGATGATCCCGAGCCGCGCCCTGCTCGGGGAGACGGCCCTCGCGGTGCGCGCCCCGGCCATCGCGGCCAGCCTGCTCATCGGCGTGCTCCTGCTGCCCCTGATCCGCCGCCTCGGCGGTGGCACCCGCGAGGCGGCCGTCACCTACCTGCTGCTGCACGCCACCCCCCTGTTCTTCCTCGGTTCGTTCTACGCTTCGACCGACACTGCCATGATTGCCGCCATGCTCGGCGGCACCTGGGCCGCCGTCGCCATCGTGCAGGGGGAGCGCCGGGCGTGGTGGGGCTTCGGGGTGGCGGTCGGCATCGGCTTCCTGGCGAAGTTCCCTGCCGTGCTGGTGCTGGCCGGGCTGGTCCCCGTGCTGGCCAGCCGCGAGGCGAGGCGGGACCTGCGCACGCCCACCCCGTACCTCGCAGCCCTCCTGTCGATTGCCGTGACGGCTCCGGTGTGGATCTGGGCGGTACAGCACAACTGTGACAACCTCGCCTTCCAGCTCCGGGATCGGCACGACGGCGGAACCCTGGGGATCAAGCACGTCCTGGAGTTCGTGCTGTCGAACCTCGCCCTCGCCACACCCACCCTGGGCGTCGCCATGGCCGTGGCCTGGTGGCGGTGGATCCGTCACGGCGACCCGGCTCGACGGGTCGTGGCGGCCGTGATGCTGGCGCCGGTCCTCCTCTTCGGGCTCGTGTCGCTCCGGGAGCAGGTGGCCTCGCACTGGGCGGCGCCCGCCATCGTCCTTGGTTGTGTCCTGCTGGCGCTCGACGGTGTGGGGCGCAAGGTCGTGGTTGCGGGCGCGGCGTTCGGGCTCACCGTCTGCCTGGGAGCCATCGCGTTCGTGGTCCTGGCCGACCACCTGGCGACCTGGACCGCCGCACCGACGCTGCACCTGTACGAGAAGGAGGCGACCGTTTTCGGCTCGCTCGTGGGGCACGAGGAGATCACCCGGGAGATCGAGCGGCGGCTGCGACCCGGCGAGCTCGTGGCCTCGGAGAGCTACACCGCGGTGCACCTCCATGCGTTCCTGTCCGGTGGCCGGCTGCCCACCCGGCTGGCGAAGCTGACCGGCGGCAAGCACGGCTTCGCCTCGCTGTACTGGTATCCGCCCGGCGAGGTGACCGGGAAGGACTACCTGTTCGTGACCGAGAAGCCGCAGCTTGCGGCCCGGATCGCGCCGCTGTTCGAGCGTGTCGAGGAGGAAGCTCCTGAGATGCTCGTGACCCGCGGCGGCGCGGTCGTGCGGCGCGTCCACTTCTTCCGCTGCACGAAACTCCGCCGTCCGGAGGGCGTGTTCACGAGGCTGGATCCGTAGACAGGGGGTCGGGAGCGGCTGGTGGGGGCCGTGGACTGTCTGATGGTCCGGGGTCCGGGGTCCGCGGTCCGGGGTCCGGGAGGGCGGTGATCAGTGGTCGGTGGTCGGTGTTCGGAGGTGTCCCGACCCGATCCTCCGATCACCGAGCACCGGGCACCGATCACTGCGAGGGCAGGGGCGCCGCTACTGCTGATGGAAGACGACGGTGCTGGAGCTGCCGATAGCGACGACCTGCTCCACCTTCCCCTTCACCGTGACCTGCTCGCCCTCCCTGGGTACGCCGTCCTTCGGCACCACGAGGATCTTGCCGCTCTCGTCCTCGACCCAGAATCCCTTCACGAACAGGACGTTGGCGCTCGCGGTCACGGTCCCCTTGATGGTCACGACCTTGCCCTCGTACTTGCCGGGGTTGGCCTTGAGATCGCCGATCGAGGTCGGGAACAGGCTGCCGCACGCCGTCAGCAGCATGCCGGCCACCAGAACGAGCGCTGCAGTCACACCCAGTGCACGTCGCATGAGAACCTCCCCCGCCATTCTCCGCCGCCCACCCCCAATCCGCCAGCCCGCGCCACCGCCCCCCAGTGATCGGTGGTCGGTGCTCGGTGATCAGAGGGGCGGGTGAGTGGGCCTCCGACCACCGACCACCGATCACCGACCACCGCTCACCGACCACCGCTCACCGACCACCGCTCACCGACCACCGCTCCCCCCACCCTGCGCTACAATCCGCCCCCTGACGGGAGGTGCGTCATGCGCGACGCCGAGATTCGCCAGCTCAGGGACCTGATCGGACAGTCCGTACGAATCCACGGCTGGCTGTACAACTCCCGCTCGTCCGGCAAGCTCCGGTTCCTCGTGGTGCGCGACGGCTCGGGCTACCTGCAGTCCGTCGTCTTCAAGCCGGGGGTCGAGGAGCGGGTGTGGGACGAGGCCGGTCGCGCCACCCAGGAGAGCTCCCTGTGGGTCACCGGCAGGGTCAAGGAGGACCCGCGCTCCCCGGGCGGCGTCGAGCTCGAGGTCGCCGACCTCGGGATCGTCTCGCTCTGCCCGGAGTACCCGATCACCCCCAAGGAGCACGGCCCCGACTTTCTGCTCAACAACCGCCACCTGTGGCTGCGCTCGAAGCGCCAGCACGCCATCATGCGGGTGCGCAACGAGCTCGTGTTCGGCATCCGGGACTTCTTCTACCAGCGCAACTACGTCAACATCGACTCGCCGATCCTCACCCCGGCGGCGTGCGAGGGGACCTCGACGCTGTTCGAGACCGACTACTTCGGCGAGAAGGCGTTCCTCTCCCAGTCGGGCCAGCTCTACCTCGAGCCGGCCGCAGCGGCGCACGGCAAGGTGTACTGCTTCGGGCCCACCTTCCGGGCCGAGAAGTCCAAGACCCGCCGCCACCTCATGGAGTTCTGGATGGTCGAGCCCGAGGTCGCGTGGATGCGCTTCCCCGAGCTGCTGGATCTGGCCGAGGAGTTCGTGTCCTCGCTCGTGGCGCGGGTGCTGGACCGCTGCAAGCACGAGCTCGAGTGGCTGGAGCGCGACGTCTCCAAGCTCGAGCCGGCGGCGAGCCGCCCGTACCCGCGCATCGACTACGGCGACGCCATCACGAAGCTCCAGGGCCTGGGGTACGAGGCGAAGTTCGGCGACGACTTCGGCGGCGACGAGGAGACGGCGCTTTCCGACGACTCCGGCAAGCCGACGATGATCACCCGCTACCCGGCGGCGATCAAGGCGTTCTACATGGAGCCCGACGCCGACGACCCGGCCCGCGCCCTGGCCGTGGACGTGATCGCCCCCGAGGGGTACGGCGAGATCATCGGCGGCTCCGAGCGCATCGGCTCGTACGACCTCCTGGAGCAGCGAATCCGCGAGCACAACCTGCCGCGCGAGGCGTTCGAGTGGTATCTGGACGTGCGCCGCTACGGCGGCTTCCCGCACTCCGGCTTCGGGATGGGGATCGAGCGGGTGGTGAGCTGGATGTGCGGCCTGCAGCACCTCCGCGAAGCCATCCCGTATCCCCGGATGTTGAATCGCCTGTACCCCTGAGCCGCGCCAGTCTCGGACCTGTTTCACGTGCGGGGGGTCCCGCGGCCAATACATCCTCCCACCCGGCCGCTCCTGACCCCCCGATCCCCCCAGCTCGGCCGGAGTGAATCCGGCCTCGCCCGGTTGTCGGCCTGCGCGCCTCGCATGCTCACGTAGCCTACGGCTACGCTCCGCTGCTCGCCGCTTGTCCTCCTGGCGGCTGGCCCAATCCGGGCGCGGCCGCTGCCGCGGGCAGAGACTCGGGGGTGAGTCCATCTGCACTCTGGGCGGGAGGTGGTGGCGTCGCGGACCAGGATAGTAGGGCTGGTTTCGGGGTCCGGAACGGGTAGCCCTTGCTCCTTGAGGACCTCGATGTGCTCAATCATCCCCCGGCGGGCCTTGTAGATGCAGTCCTCGACCGAGCTTCCCGTCCCGGAGAAGCCTTCGAGAGCGTCGGAGTAGAAGCTGAAGAACAGCGGGTCAGCCGTTGCATCGATCACCAGCGAGTAGCCCAACCCGAGCATTTCTACTCCTTTTCCGGCCTCAGTCCTGCCGCCTTGAGCAGCGCCAGGCAGGTGCCAGTCGGCACCTCTTTCGACCCATGGTAGTCCAGCCGAATCAGGTGCGGCCCGCCGGCTTGCCGTTGTAGCGGATCGAGCCCTACTCGCGCACCAGCCGGAACCCGTTGGTCTCCAGGAGCGCACGAGCTCGTCGAACCTCATGGAGTGGCCTCCTCGACGACGCGGACCTCCAAGCCTGTGAGGCCATACATCCGATCCCAGCCCAACAGGTCGAAGAGCGGGTCGATGAACTCGACCCGGACCTGGGTCTCGTTGTAGCCACCCGACTTGTACACGTTCAGGTTGCGCCCGAAGGTGTCGACGAGCTGCAGCAACCGGTCGGGGACTGCCATGGCGCTCCTCTCCTGCGTACGGGGAGCATCATGACCCTATCCTGGGTCCACGCGCCGTGATGCAGAGAGCTCCATTGGGCTCTATCAAGGAGGGCCTGCCAGGTCAGGTGCCGATCAGCATCCAGTCCGGCACCGCGAAGACGGAGTCGGCGAGGGGGCCCAGCTCCTGGCCACGGTAGACGACGAGGCCCGCTACCAGGCGGTCGCCCAGGTGGCGCCGGGCCCGCTCGATGCTGGCCGCGTCGTGGCGGTCGACTCGGGGGCGGGCCTTGATCTCCACCGCGATCAGCCGATCTTCGTGCTCGAGGAGCAGGTCGACCTCGAGCCCGGCCGAGGTGCGGAGGAAGGAAGCCGACACCTTCACCCCCAGGCTCCAAAGGGTGATCAGGATTTGCGTGATGACCGCGTTCTCGTACTGGGCGCCAGTGAGCTCACGAGTTTGCCCCGACAGCGATCGCTGGACCCCCGGGTCGAACCACACGAGCTTGGGCGCCTTGACGAGCCTCACCCCGGCATTGCCGGACCAGGGTGGAAGGTGGAGGGTCTGGTAGGAGAGATCGAGGTAGCTCAGGTATCGTCTGACCGTGGTGACCGGCAGACCGGCATCCCGTGCGAGGTCGGAGTAGGAGAGCAGCAAGGCGGCTCGCAAGGCTGCCAGGCGATGACACGTGGCGAAGGTCTCGAGGTCGCGAAGGCGCGCCAGGTCGCCGAGGTCCCGTTCAAGGTAGGTGGACTGGTAGGCATCGAGCCAGTCGAAGCGCTCGGGCTCGAGGTACTGCAACAGAGGCGGCAGGCCGCCCCAGCTCAGGATGTGGGTCATCGCGGCGGCTGCGGCACCTGCGGCGGGGCCAACGGCGGCTCGGGCCTGGCCTGCGAGGATGCCGGCAACCTGACCTGGAGCATTGACCAGGCGGGCGATCAGGGGCTGGTCCGGCACCGTGCCCCCGAAGTGGGGGGCCAGCTCGCCCACGGTCAACGGCCACAGCTCGTAGAGGAATACGCGACCTGCGAGCGACTCCTTCACCTTGTCGAGGAGGAGGATGCGCGACGAGCCGAGGAGCACGGAGAAGTCGATCTGCCCCTCGTCATACGCCCACTTGAGGCAGTCCAGAAGCGCAGGCGCTTTCTGCACCTCGTCCAGCACCGCCGGACCCACCGCCCGGCCCCATCCCTCGGCTGGGATGGCGGCGAGACGGCCGCGCTCCCCCGGAGAGTCCAGGTTCAGGTAGCGACAGCTCTCTGAGTAGAGCGAACGGGCGAGGGTGGTCTTGCCTACCTGGCGTGCTCCGGTCAGCACGACGAGGCGGCGCGGCGGAGCTACCCTTGGCAGGCGGCGCGACAGGTAGCGGTCGAGCATGGGTCAACTCTACATTACGACCGTGCAATGGTCAAATTACATTGCAATGTGCCCTCGTAGTGACTGAGCTGGTGTCGACGCCACCCCCCCGGCTGGCTCTCGATCGGTCTGACCTTCGCGCCGTTGCGCGCCAACCCCCGCTTCGAGAAGCCGGTGCACCCGTCGGGGCTCCAGCGGGCGATGGCCTCCTCATCCGTGACTCTGGGCAGGGACCGGGGCTCGCCTCTGGCGCCAGGTCGCGTGCGGAGGGAAACCCGTTCTCGGCGTGCCTCTCCAGGCAGCGATTGACAACCAACTGGAGAGCCTGGGTCGTGCTCAGGCCACGGCGGGCCGAGAGCACCCCCGGTCACGTCTTACGCAGGAGTAGGATCAGATCGTCGAGCGGCTGTTCGAGGTAGGCGGGCAGCTCGCCGCGGACTCGGGCATTCTGGAGGACCCCGGCGACCTTCGTTGCTCGGTCGCGGGAGGCCGCGAGCACAGTGGCGAAGCGGGAGTCGCCGCGGAGCAGCTCGATTCCCGGGTCGATGAGAAGCCAGTCGTACCCAGGAACGACGCTGGCCTCTACGCTCCGAACGAGGATCCGTACTGCGTCGTCGCTCCTCCCCATTCGGGCCAGTGTCGGCGCGGCGAAGAGAGCGGCATTGTTGACGAGCCATGCCTCCGCCCGGGCGTCAAGAGCCGATGCGAGGATTCTTTGGACGAGCGCGTCGGCCGTTGCTGCGTCCCGCTGCGCTACCGCGAGATCGAGCCTGATCAGTCGCCACAACTCGCTATTGATGTGCGTTGCGGAGGCTGCTTCCTCGGACTCTTGTAGCGCCCGCCCTGCCTCAGCCAGGCGCCCAAGCCGCAGGAGCGCGACGCTTCTCGCCATCGAGCCATGCGGGCGGCGAGGCTCGACCCGCAGGACCCGGTCGGCGACCACGAGAGCCTCTTCCGGCCGGCCGAGCTGGCTCAGGAAGAACGAAGCGTTCGCGCCCGCGCTGGTTTGGAAAGGGTCGAGCTCGAAGGCGTGCAGGTTGGGTGCGATGGCAAGCGCGGAGGAGCCCTTCTCCACCCAGAGCGCCAGGGTGCAGGTGATATCAGCCGTGCTCGCTGCACCGCGTGGTGCGAAGGCGACCGCCTTGACCGCGTAGTCAATCGCCCGCTCCGTGTCGGGCTTGGGCGCGTAGAGTTCGACGTAGCTCAGCTCAGCCCACGCGAGGCCACAGCGGGGGTCAATGCCGAGGGCGCGCCGGGCCCACGCCTCGTCGTCCTTCCGGCCCCGCTCGAGATCGCCATGGCGCTCGGCCCTCGCCATGAGCAGCCCCCCGATCTTGGCGGCGGCGTCGGCGAGCTTCGGGTCGAGGTCGAGTGCCCGCGTGTACGCCGCCAGCGAGGCCTCGAAATCGTGCTGCTCGGAGAGCGTGATGTAGCGGCTGCTGAAGTAGGCCCCTTCGCGAAACGCCAGCTCCGCCTCGGCGGAGATGCCGCTAGTCGGGACCCGCGAGGTAGTGGGTCGGAGCGCTTGTCGGATCCCCTCCGCCGCCTGGTGTGCCAGCTCGTTGTAAGCTTCGCGTGGCCCTTCGTACTGGTTGCCCCACCGCGCCCTCCGAGTCCCCGCGTCGACGAGCTGGACGTTGAGGGCAAGTCTCCCCGGCGAGGCGGTCAGCGAGGTGACGATGAACGAGGAGACCTCGAAGAGCTCGCCGAGCCGGGCGAGGTCGCCCTGAACCCTCTCCACCTCGAAGCTGGTCGGTGGAACCTTGGTGTCCAGCCCCTCGACGCCGGAGAGCAGCGCGGAGATGGTTCTGGGCACGGCATCGGTGAGGAACGCGACCTCCGGTGCGCCGTACACGGTGCATGGGAGTGCGAGGACGCTAGGCGGCGCTCCGATCGTCGCGTGCGGCATCGTGCGCCACGGACGCCAGAGCGCCAAGGCCACCACGGCTACGGCGGCAACGATCGCTGCCCCCGCCAGCAGGTGGCGTTCCTGCGACCTCGCTGCTCGCGTCGGCACCGTCGCGTCCGACCCCGATGTCACCGCCAAGGCCAGCGCCAGGTCGTGCGCGGAGGAGAAGCGGTCCTCGGGGCGCTTCTCGATGCAGCGGCGCACGATCCCCTGCAGCGCCGGGGGGACGTCCCGGCCCGGTCCCGACAGCGGCGGCGGGTCCTTCGAGAGGATCGCCGAGATCGTGTCGGCCGGCGTCTCCCCGCGAAACGCCTGTTGCCCGGACAGCATCTCGTAGAGCACGCAGCCGAAGGCGAAGACGTCGACCCGGTGGTCGCAGGCCATACCCCGAACCTGCTCCGGGGCCATGTAGCCGACGGTGCCGAGGACGTGGCCCTCCTCGGTGGCCACCGAGTGGGTCGGGACCTCGGAGACATGGCGGCCGGCGGTGTCCGGGCGGGCCAGCTTGGCAAGACCGAAGTCGAGGATCTTGAGGTGCCCGCCCTTGGTGAGGAAGAGGTTCTCCGGCTTGAGGTCGCGGTGGACGATGCCCTTCTCGTGGGCGGCGGCGAGGCCCTGGGCGACCTGGACTGCGAGCTCGACAGCCTTGGCGACGGGCAGGGCGCCGCCCCGCATTCGTGCCCGGAGGCTCTCGCCCTCGAGCAGCTCCTCGACCAGGTACGGCTGCCCCTCGTGGGTGCCGATGTCGAAGATCGCCAGGATGTTGGGGTGGTTGAGCGCGGCCGTGGCGCGGGCCTCCTGCTCGAAGCGGCGCAGGCGGTCGGGGTCGTCGGCAAAGGTGGCGGGGAGGACCTTGAGGGCGACGTCGCGGCCGAGCCGGGTGTCGCGGGCGCGCCACACCTCGCCCATGCCGCCCGCGCCGATCGGGGCGACGATCTCGTACGGCCCCAGCCTTGTGCCCGGCTCCATGTCCGTGATCCCGTCCCAATTGTAGTCGCACAACGCACCTCCATGTTCCGGTACGCGCAAGCCCCGGTGGCGCGGAGGAGGGTCGGTGAGAATCCCGGGCTAGGAAATCCCTCAACAAGAGCTCACATGACGATAGGGAGAAGCTCTTGATTTCATGAGGACTTGGGTCGTGGGTCGGACGAGGCTTCCGGTATGGATACCCGGACCGGAACCCCCGATGGACCTGCACCGCGGCGGCGCCTCCTCCCGGCAGTCCAGGCCGCCCTCCTGGTGGGCCTCCTTTCGGCGAGCTCGGTTGGCGCCGGGGATGCGGCGGTCGAGAGCGGCGCGGCGGCCAGGGCCAGCCGCGTGGAAGCCGGCGAGCCGTGGCTCGACAGGTCGGTGGTCGGCAAGGTGCACAGCCAGGTGCTCGTGGCGTTCAAGGTCGCCATGGAGCTGGTCACCCAGTCGCCGAGCTGCAACGCGCTCTTCAGCGAGCTGGGCGCCGACGGCGCTGCCACGCTGCTGGCCTCGAGGTACGCCGCGGCCACGAAGTCGTGCCGACCCGGTGCTGTCGCGGTGACCGCCGTCGGCCAGTCGGGCACATGGCTGTGCCCGGGGTTCGTGCGGCTGACCAGCGACGAGGCGGCGGTCATCCTGTTGCACGAGGCCCTGCACTTCGCCGGTCAGACCGAGCGACCCCTCGACCCGGCCGGCCCCAGTGCTCTCGAGATCAACAGCAGGGTGCGGAAGGCGTGCCGGACGTAGGCGGTGGGCATGGTCCTCAAAGCTGAAGCTCTTCGCCCACTGCGAACCGTGATCGAGAGGTGCGGGCTCCGGCGAGTGCTAGAATCGGGACACATGGATACTCAGAGGGTTGCACCTTCGGCCGGTGCCCAGGACTTCCATCTGGGGGACTGGCTCGTGCAGCCGAGCCTCAACCAGGTCTGCCGCGGCAGCGAGGCGCGGCTGCTCGAGCCGAAGGTCATGGACGTGCTGGTGTGTGTGGCCGCCGGCGGAGGTGCGCTCGTCGCCAAGACGCACATCATCGACGAGGTGTGGGCGACGCGGTTCGTCTGCGAGTCCGTGCTCTCGCGGGCGATCGCGGAGATCCGCCGCACCCTCGGAGACTCGGCATCGGCCCCCCGGTACCTGGCGACGGTCACGAAGCGAGGCTACCGGGTGGTCGCTCCGGTGATGCCCTGCGGGACCGGGGAGCCTCATGCAGGCACCAGCGAGGCGTCGTACGTGCTCGTGGTCGGCGACAGGGAGATAACACTGGCCGAAGGGGAGACCCTGATCGGGCGCGACCACGCCGTGGCCGTGCGGATCAACTCCCTCGACGTGTCGCGTCGCCACGCCCGGATCGTCGTCTGGAACGGCGGGGCACGGCTCGAGGACCTGGGCTCCCGGAACGGGACGTTCCTGCGCGGCAGGCGGCTCGATGCCGCGGCCGAGCTCGCAGACGGCGACGAGATCGTGGTCGGCGGCGTTTTCCTGACGTTCAGACGGGACCAGTCCTCGAGCACCACCGAGGCGCTCGGGCACGGGTGAGCGTCGTTCCCACCGAAAGCGACGAGCTGGGCACAGTCGCGGCCAGACGAGGCGAGCTGGAGGCGTCTACGGCACCGGGGCGACCTCAACGACGAAGAGGTGGGAGAGGGCCTGCCAGGTCTGGTAGCCATGGACGGCCGGGTCGTCGGCGAGGGTGAGGCGGACGCCCAGCACGCCGATGCTGTTGCGCGGGTTGATCTCGGCGAGGCGCTGGCGCTGGCCGGTGGCGAGGTCGTAGCGGTCCACCAGGATGGCGAGCCCGGGGCGGCGCCAGACCCAGATCGCGCGCCCGTCCGGGCTCCAGCGGGCGATGGCGTCGTCGGGGCCGAGGCCGGGCAGCGGCCTGAGCTCATCGGCGGCGAGCGGGAACAGGACATACCCGCGGCCCGCCTGCCAGGCGACGATGCCCGTGCCGTCCGGCGACGGCCAAGCATCGGTGACCCCCTCGGGCGTCACCGGCCGGAGCGCGCCTTCGGCCGCGTCCCGCACGAAGCAGCAGGTCGCGTTGCCAGACTGATTGCCGCACACGAGGAGCGCCCTGCCGTCCGGCAGCCACCTGGCACTAGCCCGAAGTTCCGCGCCGCGCCACGCGGAAGGGTAGAGGGGCGAGAGAGATAGGGACATCCTCACCCGTCACGCACTGGGTACAGTAGCGACCAGCTCGAG
>JALOLB010000383.1 GCA_025456225.1 Thermoanaerobaculaceae bacterium | reverse complement strand
GACATCATCGAGTGGGACACCGGCAAGTTCCTGGGCCGCATCAAGCAGGCCCGCCGCACCTACTGGGTGGTCGGCAACATGAACGAGCACCAGGTGTCGATCGGCGAGACCACCTTCACCGGGCGCGAGGAGCTCAAGGACCCGAAGGCCGTGGTCGACTACGGCTCGCTCATGTTCATCGCCCTCGAGCGCGCGAAGACCGCGCGCGAGGCGATCAAGGTCATGACCGACCTGGTAGCCGAGTACGGCTACGCTTCCACGGGCGAGAGCTTCTCCATCGCGGACCCCAACGAGGCCTGGATCATGGACCTCATCAGCAAGGGCCCCGACGAGAAGGGCGCCGTGTGGGTGGCCCGCCGCGTCCCGGACGGCTACATCTCGGCCCACGCCAATCAGGCGCGCATCCGGACGTTCCCCCGCAACGACCCCGGCACCCTCTACGCCCCGGACGTCGTCTCCTTCGCCCGCAAGAAGGGGTACTTCACGGGCGAGGACAAGGACTTCTCCTTCGTCGACGCCTACGCGCCGCCGGACTTCGGCGCCCTGCGCTTCTGCGAGTCGCGGGTGTGGAGCGTCTTCCGGCGCGCCGCTCCCTCCGTGAAGCTCGACTTCGAGTACGTCAAGGGCAACCCCAAGGCCGAGCCGCTGCCGCTGTGGATCAAGCCTGACAAGAAGATCGCCGTCGCCGACATGTTCGCGCTCATGCGCGACCACTTCGAGGGCACCGACCTCGACCTCACACTCGGCGTGGGCGCCGGGCCGTTCGCCTGCCCGTACCGCTGGCGTCCCATGACCTGGGAGGTGGACGGCAAGTCGTACCTCCACGAGCGCGCCATCTCCACCCAGCAGACCGGGTACTCGTTCATCTCGCAGATGCGCGCGGGGCTGCCCGACCACATCGGCGGCATCGAGTGGTTCGGCGTCGACGACACCTACAGCACCGTCTACATCCCGATGTACTGCGGCATCCGCGCCGTCCCGAAGCCGTTCGCCGTCGGTGTGGCTGATCTCTTCAAGTTCTCCTGGGACTCCGGCTTCTGGGTCTTCAACTGGGTCGCCAACTGGACCTACACCCGCTACGCGGACATGATCCGCGACGTCCAGCAGGTGCAGCGGGAGCTCGAGGGCACCTTCCTCGCCGACCAGAAGGAGGTCGAGGCCGCCGCCCTGGTGCTCCACAAG
Source organism: Thermoanaerobaculaceae bacterium (assembly GCA_025456225.1). GTDB lineage: Bacteria > Acidobacteriota > Thermoanaerobaculia > Thermoanaerobaculales > Thermoanaerobaculaceae > JAAYVZ01. Next base: position 1,788 of record JALOLB010000383.1, on the reverse strand, counting down.
CAGTCGCCCGAGCTGGCCCGCGACTTTCTCACGAAGTACTCGGTGGCCCAGGGTGAGATGACCGTGGCCCGCTGGCGGGCTCTCGGCGAGCTGCTCGTCGTGAAGTTCATGGACGGCAACGTCAAGACCCCGTCCCGCGAGGTCGAGCACCCCAAGTACCCCGACTTCTGGTACCGGTCGATCGTCAAGGAGCGCGGCGACATCCTCTCCCGTCCGGAGGAGCCGAAGCACTAGCCCCCGCCCTCCCACCCAGGGGACAGGGAAGAGGGGAGAGGGGAGAGGACAGACAGGACAGGCACCGTGTGCATGCGGGAGCCCATTCCTCGGCCCGGGCCCCGACCTGGACGACCTGAACTGACGCGCGCTTCGCAACCGGAATGACCACCAGCACGTTCGAGAACCATCCTCGACGAGCCAGTCGGTCGTCGCAGTCTGGCTCCCAGAGTGGGCGGGTCCCCCTGTCAGGCTCGGGAATCGCGAGCGTCCACGCTGCAGCTCGCACTCCCTTTCTTGCTTTCTACTCTCCCCTCTCCCCTCTGCCCTCTCCCCTGGGTGGAGGGTTGGGTGGAAAAGAAAAGGAGGCGCCGAAGCGCCTCCTCCCCGCAAGGTAGAAGTGCCGTTGGTTACTGCAGGCCCGGGCGGTACTGGGTGGCCATGGACTGCATGCGGGTGGCCTGCCCCGAGGTGAACAGGTACATGCAGGCGTCGTCGGTGTAGTCCATGAAGTTGTAGATCGGGTCCTTCCCGGCGTCCTTCCTGCACGTGTCGGGCACCGGTGAGGGGCAGCCGTAGGTGGCGCTGCGCTCCTGGGGCGTGTCGGAGACGTAGTCGTTGTTCTTCGTGCAGCCGCCCTGGAAGGTGTGGTAGAGGCCGAGCCAGTGGCCGATCTCGTGGGTGGCGGTGTCGCCCAGGTTGTAGGGCGCCGCGGAGCCACCGGGCAGCGAGGAGTAGAGGATCACAACGCCGTCCATCTTGGGCTTGGCGGCGCGGTCCCACGGGAAGGTGGCCCACCCGAGCAGGCCGCCGCCGATGTTGGCCGTGTAGAAGTTGAGGTACAGCGACGAGTCCTTGCTGTAGGTGTTCTTGCAGGTGGTCTCGGCAGTGGTGCCGTAGGACATCGCGTAGCAGGTGGCGTTCTCGATGTACTCGACGCCCGCGAGGGTGAAGTCGAACCCCTGGCTGGCATAGGCGTTCTTGAGGATCGTGATCTGGTTGTTGATCTGCGTGCTGGTGACGTTGCCCTTGCCGGCACTGGTGAAGACGTGGAACCACACCGGGACGGTCTTGATGGTCCCCGCGGCGATCTCCATCTCCCAGGGCCGCTCGGCCCGCCACTGCTCGAGCTGGGCCTCGATGGCCTCGGCCTCCATCTCGTCGACGGGACGGGTGGCGCACTTGTGACCCGACGCGACGAACGCCTCCTGGCTCGCGTACTCGATTCCCTCGATCACGAAGGGAGCATCGCCCTCACGGAAAGCGGAGGTCTTGCCCTCCGGCCATGCCTGCTCCTGGGCCAACACGGCGGTCGCCCCGAGCAACACCGCAAAGATCGCAACCACGACAACTTTCTTCATCCTGTCCTCCCCTTTTTCCTGGACCGCGGTCCGAGGTCAAACTTGTCGGGTAATCTGAACCGCCGGGGATCACTTGTCAATAGTTGTCTGACAACGACGTAAGATATTCGGCTGACACTGGCAGCGTCCGTCAAGTCATCACCGCCCGTGATTCCAGGTGAGGCCCAAGCCGAAGCTTGCATCGACTCTGGCAGAATGCAGCCATGAGTACCCC
>JALOLB010000382.1 GCA_025456225.1 Thermoanaerobaculaceae bacterium | reverse complement strand
CTGTCTTCGACACCGTCTACCGCACGTCCCCGTCGACGGTCAACCCCGACGGCGTGCGGCCCCGGGTGGCGACGCCGCACGACGGCGCCTGGGTCACCCTCCCCCGCTTCTACGACACGGTCCGGGCCCTCGACCAGGTCACCTCGGTGGACTACTACATCCCGGGTTGCGCGCCCACGCCGAACGTGATCGCCGGAGCGGTTGCGACCTTGCTGAGCGGTGACCTGCCCCCGTCCGGGACGGTGCTCACCCCCGACATCGCCCTCTGCGAGGAGTGCCCTCGCCTCGACACGAAGCCCCAGGACCTGAGCCTGGAGCGCTTCTACCGGCCCCACGAGATCCTCATCGACGAGGGCACCTGCCTGCTGGCCCAGGGGCTGCTGTGCATGGGGCCGGCGACGCGGACCGGGTGCGGCCAGCTCTGCATCAACGGCAACATGCCCTGCACCGGCTGCTTCGGCCCGACCAGCAAGGTGCACGACCAGGGTGGCAAGTACCTGTCGGCCGTGGCCTCGATGCTCTCGGCCACCGAGGACGAGGCTATCGAAAGCGCCCTCGACAGCATCCCCGACCCCGTCGGCACCTTCTACCGCTACGGCTTGGCAGGCTCGCTGCTGCGCCGCCGCAAGATGACCCCCGTCGACGCCTGAGGAGCCCCGACACATGTCCGACGAGATCAGCACCCGGGAGGCGTGGAGCCGGGGCTCGCAGGGGGCGCAGGCCGCCTACGCCCGCCGCCGTATCACCGTCGATCCCATCACCCGCCTCGAGGGGCACGGCAAGATCGACATCTTCCTCGACGACGCAGGAGACGTGGAGCGGGCCTACTTCCAGGTCCCGGAGCTGCGCGGCTTCGAGAAGTTCGCCGAGGGCCGCCCGGTCGAGGACATGCCGCAGATCACCTCGCGCATCTGCGGGGTGTGCCCCACGGCGCACCACATGGCGGCTACCAAGGCGCTGGACGCCCTCTACAAGGTCGATCCCCCGCCGGCCGCAAAGAAGATCCGGGAGCTGGTCTACTCGGCCTTCATGGCCGAGGACCACGCCCTCCACTTCTACTTTCTCGGCGGCCCGGACTTCGTCGTGGGCCCCGAGGCGCCGGCTGCCCAGCGCAACATCCTCGGCGTCATCGCCACGGTGGGCCAAGAGGTTGGGCTGCGGGTGATTACCATGCGCCGCCGCCTCCGGGAGGTGATCTCTCTCACGGGCGGCAAGGTCATCCACCCCGTCCTCGGCCTCCCCGGCGGCGTGGCCAAGCGGGTCACCGCGGAGCAGCAGGTCGAGATCAGGGAGACGGCCGCCGAGGCGGTGGACTTCGCCCGCTTCACGCTGGACGTGTTCCGCTCGGTTGTGCTGGCCAACCCGGCGTACGTCGACCTCATCGTGTCAGACGCCTTCACCCACCGGACCTACTACATGGGCCTGATGGACGAGCAGAACCGGCCGAACTTCTACGACGGCCGGATCCGCGTGGTCTCTCCCGAAGGCCAGGAGTGGAAGAAGTTCGCCGCCGCCGACTATCTCGACGTCGTGGCGGAGCACGTGGAGCCCTGGTCCTACGTGAAGTTCTGCTACCTGAAGCCGCTCGGCTGGCAGGGCTTCACCGACGGCGCCGAGAGCGGCATCTTCTCCGTCGCGCCTCTTGCCCGGCTCAACGCCGCCGACCGGATGGCCACGCCGCTCGCGCAGGAGGCCTACGAGGAGCTCTTCGCCACGCTCGGGGGCAAGCCCGTTCACCACACGCTGGCCAACCACTGGGCCCGGGTCGTGGAGCTGCTCTACGCCACCGAGCGGCTCAAGGAGCTGGCCGACGACCCGGAGCTCGTCGATCCGAACGTGCGCACTCTGCCGACCGCGACGCCGCGCGAGGGCGTCGGGGTGGTCGAGGCGCCGCGGGGCACGCTGTACCACCACTACGTTACCGACGATCGTGGGGTCGTGGAGCAGGCCAACCTGATCGTGGCCACCCAGAACAACTCGGCCCGCATGGCCATGAGCGTCGAGAAGGCGGCCAAGGGGCTGATCTCCAAGGGGAACGTGTCCGAGGGCATCCTCAACGAGGTGGAGATGGCCTTCCGCGCCTATGACCCCTGTCATGCCTGCGCCACCCACTCCCTGCCGGGCAGCATGCCCCTGTTGCTGACGGTCCGCGGGTCCGCCGGCGAGGTCCTCTCGCTGGTGCGCCGTGATGGCGATGGCAGCATTCACCGCGAGTAGCCGCCCCGGCGCCGGGGCCGGCGTCCCCGGCGGACCCACCCGGGTCCTCTGCCTCGGCAACGACCTCATCGCTGACGACGCCCTGGGCATCGTCGCAGCCCACCAGCTGCATGATCGCCTCTTGGTGGCCGGTACGCCGTCGCCCCCGGCGCCGCCCTTCGACGCGGCGGTCGCGGTCCGCGCCTACGACCTGCCGGGTGTCGGGCAAGTCGAGGTCGTGGCGACGGCCCTCACCGGCATGTACCTGCTCGAATCCGTGGTCGGCGCCGCGCGGCTCATCGTCCTCGACACCGTTGTCACTGGCGCGTCCGACCCTGGCACGGTGCTCGAGCTCAGGGAGGCCGACCTGGCCGGCCCTCGCGGCGGCTCGCCGCACTACATCGGCCTGCTCGAGACGCTTGACCTGGCCCGCGCCCTCGGCATGGAGGTGCCCACTGACGTGGTCATCGTCGCCGTCGAGGCCGGGGACTCGGTGACCGTCGGGGGGGCGATGACGCCTCCGGTGGAGGCCGCCGTGCCCGTCGTCGTGGAGCGAGCGATGACCCTCATCCGGGGTGCGGCGCTGCCGGCCCGACCATAGCGTCTGGCCAAGGCCGCCGCGGCATCGACATCCGCCGCATCGGCGGCGTCGGGGCTGGCGGCGGTAGCCGACTGCGACGATCTCCGTCGGTGGGCGCCGCGGCCGGCAGGCGCCGCAGCGACCAACGGCATCGCCGGCGCCGCTGCGATCCTCGGCGCGATCGGCCAGACTGGCACCTGAAGCGC
>JALOLB010000381.1 GCA_025456225.1 Thermoanaerobaculaceae bacterium | reverse complement strand
GCTACTTCGTCATCCCGTACACCCTGGCGGCCTACCTGGCCAGCACCACGCAGGCTGCGGTGAGCCCGGTCCAGGCGGAGTTCCGGGAGGCGGAGGCCGAGGTCGAGACCAGGGTCAAGCGCCTGCTCGGGGCCAAGGGCTCGCGCAGCGTCGACGCCTGTTACCGCGAGCTGGGCAAGGTGATGTTCGAGGCGTGCGGCATGTCCCGCACCGCCGACGGACTGCGTGCGGCGATCGACACCATCCGCGGCCTGCGCGAGGCCTACTGGAAGGACGTTCGCGTCCCCGGCGAGGCCGCCGACCTCAACCAGGAGCTCGAGAAGGCCGGCCGGGTGGCCGACTTCTTCGAGCTGGCCGAGCTGATGTGCCTCGACGCCCTGACCCGCGAAGAGTCCTGCGGCGGACACTTCCGCGAGGAGCACCAGATGGCGGACGGGGAGGCCAGGCGGGACGACGAGGGCTTCTGCCACGTCACGGTGTGGGAGCACGCGGGGGACGGCGCGCCGCCGGTGGAGCACCGCGAGCCGCTCGAGTTCGAGAGCGTGAAGCTGGCCACGAGGAGCTACAAATGAGACTGACCCTTCACGTCTGGCGCCAGAAGGACCCCCGGGACCCGGGCCGGTTCAAGACCTACGAGCTCGAGGACGTCAGCACCCACATGTCTTTCCTCGAGATGCTCGACGTCCTGAACCAGGACCTGATCAACCGCGGCGAGGACCCGATCGCCTTCGAGCACGACTGCCGCGAGGGGATCTGCGGCTCCTGCGGCATGGTCATCGACGGGGTGCCCCACGGGAGTCAGCCCGGGACCACCTGCTGCCAGCTCCACATGCGCCACTTCTCGGACGGCGACGAGGTGGTGGTCGAGCCGTGGCGGGCCAAGGCCTTCCCGGTGGTCAAGGACCTGGTGGTGGACCGCTCGGCCTTCGACCGCATCGTCCAGGCCGGCGGGTTCATCTCGGCGCGGGTCGGCAGCGCCCCGGACGGCAACGCCATGCCGATCGGCAAGGATGCCGCCGAGCGGGCGATGGACTTCGCCGAGTGCATCGGTTGCGGGGCCTGCGTGGCGTCCTGCCCCAACGGCGCGGCGATGCTGTTCGTCGGGGCGAAGATCGCCCATCTCGGCACGCTGCCGCAGGGGCAGCCGGAGCGGCTGAAGCGGGCTCGGGCGATGGTGGAGCAGATGGAGCGGGAGGCCTTCGGCGCCTGCACCAACTACCGCGCCTGCGAGGCGGCCTGCCCGAAGGAGATCTCGATCCAGGGCATCGCCATGATGAACCGGGACTACCGCAAGGCGATGCTGTCCGGTACCGGGCCTGTCGGCGGCAAGAGGGCGCGCTGAAGCGCCGTCCCACTCGCGGGCTGGGGCGCCGTGGCGAGCTGGTCGCCCTGCTCCTGCTCCTCGGGAAGGGTTACCGGCTGCGCCACCGCAACTGGTCCTGCCAGGTGGGGGAGCTCGACCTGGTCGTGGAGCGACGCGGCACGGTGGTGTTCGTCGAGGTCAAGACCCGCTCCGACGCCGACTTCGGCGGCGCCGCCGCGCGGGTCGACGCGGCCAAGGTGCGGAGGCTGTCGCGCGTGGCCGCGATCTACCTGTCCGACCACGGCCTCTGGGAGCGACCGACCCGGTTCGACGTGGTGACGGTGGAGCGACGCCGCTGGTGGTGGACCGTCCACCACATCCGCGACGCCTTCCGCGCCGACCTCGGCCGGATGGTGTGAAGCTCTCAGCTTTCAGTTCTCAGCCCTCAGCTCTCAGCTCCTCCACCCCCCCGTGGCGATCGCCGTCAAAAGTCCGTGGAGGGCGGGCGGGGGAGCTGAAAGCTGACTGCTGACCGCTCGAAGCTGCCATAATCGCGGCCGTGACTCGGCGTGGATCGTGGCTGGCCCTGGGCTTCGTGTTCTTTCTATCCGGAGCGGCGGGGCTGGTGGACCAGACCGCCTGGACGCGGCTTTTCGAGGGGGTGTTCGGGCACACCGTCCACACCACCGCTGCGGTGCTGGCGGCGTTCATGGGCGGGCTCGGGCTCGGCGCGTTCCTCGGCGGGCGACTGGCCGACCGGTGCCCGGCGCCCATCCGCGCATACGCGGCGTTGGAGCTGGGCCTGGCCGTGGTGGTCTGGGCCTCGCCCACCTGCGTCCGTGCGCTCGTGGGGGGAGAAGGGGACGCTGGAGGGCCATGGCGCTGGCTGGCCGCCTTCGCCCTCCTGCTGATCCCGACCACGGCGATGGGTGCGACCCTGCCGCTGTTGAGCCGGGCCGTGGCCGGCGGGGCGGGCCGGGTGGTCCCCGCCCTCGGCGGTCTCCTGGGGGCCAACACCCTGGGCGCCGTGGCCGGGACCCTGGCGGCCGCGTTCCTGCTCATTCGCGTCCTGGGGGTCTCGGCCTCGGTCGGCGTCGGAGCCGGTCTGAGCCTGGCGGCAGGGTTCGGCGCTCTGGCGCTGAGTGTCGTCGTCAGGGAGCCGCCGCTGCGGCTCGCGCCCCCGGCCGCCGCGGCCACCGTCGCGGAGAAGCGACCGCTGGGCGTCGCCCTGGTGGTGCTCGGGTCCGGGTTCGCCGCACTGGCGGCCGAGGTGGTCTGGGTGCGGGTGTTCGCCCTGATCCTCGGCTCCAGCCTGCTGTCGTTCGCGCTGGTGCTGGGCTCCCTCCTGGCCGCGTACGCGGCCGGTAGCCTCGTCGCGCCGCTGCTGCGGCGGTCGGTCGGCACCCTGGGCGCGGTCCTGGTCGGCCTCGGGGTCGCCGTTGCCGCGACGGTGCTCCCCTTCCGGGGCGCGGACTGGTTGGCCGCGAGCGGGGCCCTCGCAGGCCTGCTCGGGACCTTCGCCGGCCGGGCGGCCCTGGCCGCCCTGGTGGTGGCGGTCCCAGGGTTGCTGATGGGGACGGTGCTGCCGCTGGCCGGCGTGGCCGTGCGGGACGACCGCCGGGTCGGCGGGGACGTCGGGCTCCTCTACCTGGCCAACACCGCGGGCAACGTGCTCGGGGCCCTCACGGC
>JALOLB010000013.1 GCA_025456225.1 Thermoanaerobaculaceae bacterium | reverse complement strand
GGTGGCGAGAGCCTTGCCCGAGTAGACCGGCCGCTGGGCGACGAGGGTGGAGCCCTCCAGCCACACCTTGACCACGTCGGCCAGGCACCCGACCCCCAGCCGGGCCGCCAACCGACCCGAGAGGTCGCGCCCGACGATGGTGGCGGCCATGAACACGGCATGCGGCGCCACCTGGGCGACCGCCGTCTGGACGGCCGCCGCGAACCCCTCGGGCGAGTAGTGGGCGAAGCGTGGCTCGTCCGCCACCAGCACCCTGGTGGCGCCATACGCGCCAAGGGATGCACCCAGGCCCGCCACGCCCTGCCCCACGACCACTGCCGTCACCGGCCATCCGGACCCGCCGGCCAGCCTGGCCGCCTGGGACAGTGCCTGCAGGGAGGCGCGCCGCACCACCCCGTCCCGCTGCTCGATGAAGCACAGGATGCCTGCCATGCTCGCCTCCTAGATGACCTTGGCCTGCTCGCGCAGCAACCGCGCCAGCTCGTGGGCCGTGGCGGCCGGATCGGCCTCACCGTTGAGGATGATGCCTCCGGTCTTGGAGGGAGGCAGCTCCAGGGCACGCCACCGACAGGTGCCGCCGGCCAGCGCCGCCTCGTCGAGGCCGAGCTCGGCCACGGCGAACCCCTGGATGGTGGCCTTCTTGGAGGCCATGATGCCCTTCAGGGACGGGTAGCGCGGCTCGTTGAGCCCCTTCTGGGCCGTGAGCACGCACGGCAGCGGGGACTCGATGACCTCCGTGCCGCCCTCCACCTCGCGATGGGCCGTTAGGCGACCATCGCCCACCTCGAGCTTGAGGACACCCGAGACGTGCGGGAGGTCAAGCAGCTCGGCCACCATGGGGCCGACCAGCGAGTTGTCGCTGCCGACGCCCTTTGTCCCGGTGAGAACGAGGTCGAACGGCCCGGTCGTGCGGATCGCAGCCGCCAGCACCCGGGCGATCGCCAGGGCGTCGCCGAAGGTGGTCTCGCCGCCCTTCACATGGACGGCTGCGTCGGCCCCCCGGGCCAGACCCTCGCGCAGCGTCGCCTGCACCCGGTCGGGACCGTACGTGAGCACCGTGACGTGCCCGTTTCGGGCTTCCTTGAGGCGTACCGCCTCCTCGAGGGCATACTCGTCATACGGCGAGATGATCCACTTGATGCCGGCCTCGTCGACCCGATCGCCGCCCGCGCCGATCTTGATGACCGAGGCGGTGTCGGGTACCGAGGCCAGGAGCACGCAGCTTTTCATGGGCCAATCCTCCCTGCGGCACAGTACGCAACCGCCCACCGCGGGGGCTTCCGCGGCGGGCGGGGAAACCCAGTGGCAGGCCGCCTAGCGCAGCTTGCCGAGAACCAGGCAGGCGTTGGTGCCGCCAAACCCGAATGAGTTGGACATCGCCACCTGCACCGGCCGCGCCTTCGCCACGTGCGGCGTGTAGTCCAGGTCGCATCCCTCGCCGGGACAGTCCAGGTTGAGCGTCGGTGGAACGAGGTCCCGCTCCACCGCCAGGGCGGTGAGGCCGGCCTCGAGCCCTCCGGCCGCCCCCAGGAGATGCCCCGTGGACGACTTGGTGGAGGACACCGCGAGCCGGTATGCGTGCTCCCCGAACACCCGCTTGATGGCCACCGTCTCGATGCGGTCGTTGAGCGGCGTCGAGGTACCGTGGGCGTTGATGTAGTCCACGTCCTCGGCTTGCAGCCCCGCATCCCTGAGCGCGGCGGACATGACCCGCGCCGGCCCGTCCCCATCCTCGGCCGGGGCCGTGATGTGGAAGGCGTCGCCGCTCATGCCGATGCCCAGCACCTCGCAGATGATCCGGGCGCCCCGCGAGCGGGCCGACTCCAGCTCCTCCAGGAACAGGATGCCCGCCCCTTCGCCCATGATGAAGCCGTCCCGGTCCTTGTCCCAGGGGCGGGAAGCACGCTCCGGCTCGTCGTTGCGGCTGGAGAGCGCCTTCATGTTGGCAAAACCGGCAATCGCCAGCGGTGAGATCACCGCCTCCGTGCCACCCGCCAGCGCGGCGTCGCAGTAGCCGTGCTTGATGTACAGGAAGGCGTCGCTGATGGCGTGGGCGCCGGTGGAGCAGGCGGTGCACGTGGCGATGTTCGGCCCCTTGGCCCCGGTGCGGATGGCCACCAGCCCGGAGGTCATGTTGACGATGCTCCCGGGGATGAAGAACGGCGACACCCGCCGCGGGCCCTTCTGCACCAGGTCCTGGTTGTTGTCGCAGATCGAGGGCAACCCGCCGATGCCCGAGCCGATCACCACCCCGACCCGATCGGCGTTCTCGGGCGAGATCGAGTAGCCCGACGCCTGCATCGCGAGGTCGGCCGCCGCCACTCCGTAGTGGAGGAAGAGGTCGAACTTGCGGGCCTCCTTGGGCTCCAGGAACTGCTCGGTCGGGAACCCCTTGACCTCGGCCGCAATCCGCACCGAGAAGCTGGTCGCATCGAAGCGGGTGATGGGGCCGATGCCGGTCTTCCCGGCCACCACGGCCTCCCACGTCGCCTCGGTACCGACCCCAAGGGGTGACACCAGGCCGATGCCGGTGACTACGACCCGGCGCGCCATCACGACTCCTTCACGTGCTCCTTGAGGTAGCCGACCGCGTCGCCGACCGAGCGGATCTTCTCGGCCTCTTCGTCCGGGATCTCCACCCCGAACTCCTCCTCGAACGCCATCACCAGCTCGACGGTGTCCAGGGAGTCGGCGCCCAGGTCCTCGACGAACGAGGCTTCCGGCTTTACCTTCTCGGGGTCGACGCCGAGCTGCTGCACGATAATGTCCTTAACTTTCTGTTCGATATTCATTTGCGTCTTCTCCTTCGCACACTTCGCCTTTTCGAGGCCGGCGATTTCTACCACAGGCCATGCCGCCATGCAAGCGGGAGGGCTTCCGGACGGCTGTCACCGGGAAGGGACGTGCGGAGAATCCACCCGCGCGTCGACGGGTGCCACCACGGCACGTGCCGCGCCCGGGGGGCCGACTTCGCCGGTCGAGACCTGGCACGGGACTTGCTCAAGGGAAGAATGCGGCAAGGGTCACGGCCACGACCCGAACCCACGCATCCAACCTCCTCCTCCTTCCTGGCGGGTACCCCCCGCCACTCTTTTTTTGTGGATGGCTGTCGACCATCCGACCTGCCCCACACACGCCCATTCACCCATCACGGAAACCTGGACCTGGACCGATCCATGGCCGGAGCTTTGCCGCGGTAGTCCGCAGTGAGATGGCTGCTGGGGGGCCTTCCGTCAGCCTTCCATCTCGATCGGGGTCCAGGCCCAGGTCCAGGTTTGGATTCGGGGCTTGAAGGTGTGTGGGTCACCGGATCCCCAGCTCGCGCAGGTGGTACAGCAGCGTCTGGCGGGAGATGCCGGCCCGGCGGGCAGCCGCCGAGCGGTTGCCGCCGCACGCTTCGAGCATGCGCACGAAGTAGGCGCGGCGGAAGGCCTCCACCGCCTCGCTCCAGGCTGCAAGGTCAGGCATGGCTGCCACCTCGGTGGTCGCCACCTCGGGGAACCGGTCGGGACCCAGCATCTCGCCTGGGCGGGCCGCGGCCACGGCCCGGGCGATCGCCGACTCCAGCTCCCGCACATTGCCCGGCCACGCGCCGCGGCGCAGCACCTCCACGGCGGCCGGTGCGAGCCGCACGCCCGGTCGGCCGAAGCTTGCCGCGCAACGGTGCACCACGAATCGGGCCAGCTCCTCCACGTCGTCGGGCCGCTCCCGGAGCGGCGGCACCTGGATGACCGCCACCGCGAGCCGGTAGTAGAGATCCTGGCGGAGCTCCCCGGACGCGACCGCGCCGGGCAGATCACGGTTTGTCGCCGCGACGAACCGCACGTCCACGACCCGGGTGCGCGTCGCCCCCACCCGCCGCACCTCCCGTTCCTGCAGCAGCCGCAGCAGCTTGCCCTGGAGCTCCAGAGGCAGCTCACCGACCTCGTCGAGGAAGAGGGTGCCGTCCTCGGCGGCCTCCACCAGGCCCGGCCGGTCACGGTCGGCGCCGGTGAAGGCACCTCGCGTGACCCCGAACAGCTCGGCCTCCAGCAGCGCCGCCGGCAACCCGGCGCAGTTCACGGCGACGAATGCCCCACGCCGTCCGCTCTGCCGGTGCAGCTCCTTCGCCACCAGCTCCTTGCCGGTGCCGGGCTCCCCCTGAATGAGCACCGTGACCGGCAGTGGCGCCCACTGGGCGATGTGCTGGCGCACCACCGCGAGGGCAGGGCTCACCCCGAGCAGGCCCCCGGCCGGCAGGGCACCCGGCGCCCTGGGTTGGGCCCGCTGCGTCGCCAGATGGCGGGCCAGCAGGCGCAGGACGGCCAGCTCCAGCGCCGAGAGGGGCGCCCGGCTGGCGAGTCGCACGGCGCCGTTCGCGACCTCCTCGGCCTGTCCGACCGGTTCTCCCCACTGCCCCAGGCACTCGCTGCCGTCGCGAGCTCCCAGCCACGGCAGGCCCATCGCTCGAGCGAGCGCCGCCAGGTGCGACGTTGCCACCGCGTCGGTTCCCGCTCCCAGGACATCGTCCAGGGCCGCCACCACGCCAGCCGCATCGACTCCCCGCAGGTGACGCAGGATCTCGGCCCAGCCCGGCAGCTCACCGGCTGCCAGCGCCGCCTCGACACGGCTCCAGAGATCGCCCCAGGACGGATCGGGCGAGAGTCCGAGACGAGCCGCGACAGCCAGAGCCCGCACACTCCCGACCGCCGCCTGCAGGGGCGTCTGCTCCAGCTCTGCTCCCAGCGCCCGGCGCGCCGCGTCGTGGTTGCCCTGACGCCACGCCGCCACGAGGGTGACGCTGAGCGCCAGCCCCCACCGGCGGACGAGCCCCCGTGGAGGCGTTTCCCCGCGAGCAGCGACGAGCAGCGCCGCGACCACGCGGTGCTCCTCGTCCACCCCCGTCTCGGCGGCACGCGCCGCGCCTTCCAGGTCACCCGCCGCGAGGGCCAGATGGGTCCGCAGGCTGGCCAGGGCGTCCTGCACGATCCGGTGGTCGGGGTGGCGCGCCGCGCCCCGGGCGAGCTCCGGCATCTTGCCGGTGACCCACGCCAGGTCGCCACGGGCCAGACCGGCACGCGCCAGCTCGAGCTCCTCGAGCCAGAACGATGCGTCGTCGACCACCCCCCGCAGCTCGCGAGCCGACGTGATGAGGCTCTGGGCCCCTCGCCAGTCGAGGCGGTCGCAGGCCAGCACGCCCCGGTTGTGGCGCGCGATCGTCACGACACGCCGGGAGCCGCATCGCTCGAGCAGCCGCTCGGCGAGCAGGAGATGCCGCTCGGCGGCCCCTGGCCGCTCCAACAGGATGGCCATCTCCCCCAGGTCCAGGTGGATCTCGCCGACCAGCTTCAGGTTCACCGCCCGGGTCGCGCGCAGGGCGGCGCGGTAGGCGGTGGTGGCCGCAACGATGGCGCCCCGCGTCGCGGCCGCCGCTCCCAGCAGGTGGAGGTAGCGCGCCAGCGTGTCGCCATCCCAGTGGCCACCGCCCTCGCGCCTGAGGCGACGCAACGCATGCGACCCCTCCAGCGACGCGAGCTCGAGCAGCGCTTCCTCGCCGCCACCCGCCCGGACCGCGGCCTGGGCATGGATCCTGGCTCCGGCTCGGTCCCCTCTCCGCCTCGCCAGCGCTGCCAGCACCAGGTGACACCGGCCGCCGAGACGCCGCGGCACCTCGCCGGCCAGGGCCCGCTGCACCGAGGCGTCCGCGTCCTGGGGCAGTCCGGCGGCCTCCGCCCACCACCCGTGCAGGGCCTGCCAGCGATCCCCGCGGCCCTCTCCAGGAACTGCCTCCAGGAGCCCCTCGGCCCGTCCCAGGCGCCCCACGGTGAGAGCCGCCTCGACGGCGAGGAGCGCCAGCTCCCGGCGCGCAGCGAGGGCACCCGCCACCTCCAGCACCTCGCCCGCACAGCCCGCCTCCAGGCGGCTCTCGCACCAGGCCACGGCTTCGGCGGGGTCGCCACCGAGCAGCGCCACGGCAGCCGCCCGCGTCCCCGAGCCGGCGGGCAGCTCCGAGGCAAGCCTCTCCAGCCGTGCGCGCTCGAACGGCCTCGGTGGCGTGGTGGCCTGCCACCGTCCACCCCGGCGCACCGCCAACCCCAGGCGCTCGAGCTCCTCCAGCACCTCCCGCCCCGGACCAAGGAGGTGGCCAAGCTCGGCCTCCTCCAGTCCGGCCGGGCTTCCGCCCAGCCAGGCCAGCGCGCGACGCGCCATGGGCGAGGTCATCGAGGTGCGACCCGGCAGCTCCACGGGTGGTGCCGGCGGGGCGGAGAACCCCAACCTGGCTCCGGCCGCCAGCAGGTGACGCACGGCCGACAGCCGCCGCCCCGCACTGTGCAGGACCGCCTCGGCATGGGTCTGCGCCAGCTCCCAGCGTGGCGCCAGCACCCACAGGGCGTCGGCACCCTCGTCGAGCCCCCAGGCGGTCGCGGCAGGGAGGGGGAGGGTCGTGAGAACGATGGCGTCCCGGCCAGTGGCGGCGGCCCGGGCCTGACGCCGCACCACGTCCTCCTCCTCCAGCTCGCCGACCGCCGCCTCCACGCCGGCATCGGCAGCGGTCCACGCGGCCGCGAGCCGGCGCGCCGGGCCTTCCTCCTCGGTCCACCAGACACCGGCGGTCAGCGGCGCCAGACGACATGCCCACAGCGCCCGCCCCGCACCCTCGGGGTGGGCGAGTGCCTCCTCCCGCTGCCCGCTCAGCAGCACCCCCAACCACCCGTTGGCCACCTCCCAGACCGGCCCACGCTCGACCACCGCCTCGAGGGCGGACCGCCGCTCCGGGAGCAACCGCGCGAGCAGCGGCAGGAGCACCAGCACCAGCAACCCCTCGCCCCAACCCGGGAGCCGCTGGAGCCGCCGCTCGAGGCGCAGACCGTCGAGCCGCCACCGCGGGAGACCGACGAGACGCAGCGAGACGGCACGGCCCTGTCGCCGGAGCGCGGCACTTCGCAGCACCCGCCGCTCGGGGTAGAAGCCCCGCTCCAGCAGGAAGCTGCCAGCGGCCAGCGCCTGCACTGCGACGGCCAGCCGCAGGCTGCGCGGCCACCGGAGCACCTCGGGGCCCCCCAGAGTCGGGGCTCCGGCCGTATCGCCAGCCGACGGGTCAGGCAGGAACGAGGTCTCCCACGCCAGCAGCGACAGGTGCTCGCGGGACCGCCAGGAAGACCCCGTCATCCCGTACCCACCAGCCCCTCCCAGGCATCCCAGAAACCTGGCCAGGACTTGCCCACGCACCCGGAATCGGCAAGACGGAGCCCAGGCACCGTCAGCCCCGCCACCGCCAGCGCCATGGCGATGCGGTGGTCGCCGGCCGGATCCAGCTCGTGGCCGGGCGGCACCGGTCGGCCACCCCCGGAGGCCCTCACCTCGTCACCCTCCCGGTGCAGAGGCATCCCCAGCTCCCTCAGCAGTCGCACCATCTCCCCCAGGCGGTCGCTCTCCTTGTGCACGAGCCCGGCCAGGCCGGAAAGGCGCCCCCCGAGGCGTGCCAGGGCCACCGCCAGCACCGGGAACAGGTCCGGGGTATCCCGCAGGTCCGCATCGAGAGGGTGCGTGGCGGGACCCTCCAGGCGCAGGCCTCCGGCGGTGGCGGTGGCGCGGCACCCCGCCGCCACCAGGATGTCGAGAACCCGCGCGTCCCCCTGCGGGCTGCCAGGGACCACGCCCAAAACCTCCACCTCTCCGCCCGCCACCGCCGCCGCGACGAGGGGGAAGGCAGCCGAAGACCAGTCGCCTTCGACCCTGAAGAGAGCTGGCCGGTAGGGCCCCGGCGCCACGAACCAGGCGAGCCCTGCCGACTCGGCCTCCGCCTCGATCCCGAAGGCGCGCAGCACCTCGAGGGTCAGCTCGATGTAGGGCCGGGACGGAGGCGCCGCGCGCAGCCGCACCTCGAGCCCGGTAGGCAGCAGCGGTGCCAGCATGAGGAGGGCCGAGACGAACTGGCTCGACGCGGAGGAGTCGAGCGTCACGCGCCCGCCGGTCAGCGCCCGTCCCTCGATGACGAGCGGCAGGCGGTCGCCACCCTCGTGACCCTCCGGGCGGATCCCCGCACCCAGGTCGCGCAGCGCTCCGACGAGTGGCGCCACCGGGCGATCGCGCAGGCGTGACGAGCCATCCACGACGAACCGGCCGGGCAGACCGGCAAGCTGGGCCAGCAGCAGACGCATACCGGTACCGTTGTTGCCGAGCTCGACTCGCGCGCCGTCGACCTGGTCGTGGCCGGCGGCAGCGATCACGTCGTCCACCCACCGGAGAGCGAACCCCGCGGCCCGCAGCCCCGCGACCAGCAGCCGGGAGTCCTCGGCGTCCAGGGGAGCCTGCACGCGCGCTCCGGGCCCGGCCCGGGCCACCGCCACGAGCGCTCGCTGGGTGAGGCTCTTGGAGGGCGGCACGGCAATGCGCCCGGCGATGCCGAGGGGAGCATCGGGCAGGACCCGCACCGCGTCGACCATGCTCTGGCTGCCTCTCGGGCGGATTGTCGGCCACCCCCCGGTCGCGGTCAAGGCAATGCCACGGGCCTACACTGGTCGCATGAGCACACCGCCCCCCCTCCCGACCACCCGGCGCCGCGAGCTGGCTCGCCCCCACCCTTCGGGCAAGCTGCAGTGCGTCGCCTGCGCCCACCGCTGCCTGCTCGCCCCGGGAGGCCGCGGCGTCTGCCTGCAGCGCCGCCGCGAGGGGGACGCCCTGGCCGTGCCCTGGGGGTGCGCGGCCGGGGTGGCCGTCGACCCGATCGAGAAGAAGCCATTCTTCCATCTCCTTCCCGGTGTCCGCGCGCTCTCCTTCGGGATGCTCGGCTGCAACTTCCACTGCTCGTTCTGTCAGAACTGGTTTTCGTCCCAGGTCGGCCACGACCCCGGGGCCGAGGGCTCGGCCCGCCCGGTGCGCCCCGAGGAGCTCGTGGAGGCCGCGGCCGCCCACGGTTGCACGGTGATCACCTCGACCTACAACGAGCCCCTGATCACCGCCGAGTGGGCGTTCGACATCTTCACCCTCGCGAGGCGGGCCGGGTTGCTCACGGGCCTCGTCTCGAACGGCCACGGCACCCCCGAGGTCCTCGACTTCCTGACTCCGGTCCTCGATGCCATGAAGGTGGACCTCAAGGCCTTCAGCTCCGACACCTACCGGGCGCTCGGAGGCCAGCTCGAGGCGGTGCTCGAGACGATCCGCGGCCTGTGGTCGCGCGGCGTCTGGGTGGAGGTGGTGACCCTGGTCGTGCCGGGCCTCAACGACAGCGACGAGGAGCTCGCTGGCATGGCCGCCTTCCTCGCCGGCGTCTCCCCCGACATTCCCTGGCACGTCACCGCGTTCCACCCCGACTACGAGATGACCGATCGCCCGGCGACGCCCGCCGCCAGCCTGCGGCGGGCGGCCGACGCGGGTCGCGCCCACGGCCTGCGCTTCGTCTATGCCGGCAACCTCCCCGGCCGCACCCAGGACCTCGAGCACACCCGCTGCCCGGCGTGCGAGACCACCCTCGTCCGCCGCCTGGGGTTTGCAGTCCTCGAGCAGCGCATGACCTCCGATGGCCGCTGCCCGGCCTGCGGCGCCTCGATCCCCGGCCGCTGGGCCGCTCCCCCGCCCACCCGGGGGAGAGGATAGAGGGGAGAGGGGAGAGCCCGCCCGCACGGTTCGCACCTGGGCCTGAACGTGGATCCGGGCTGAGCGTCGCCACGACCTCGGATCGATTCGAGGCAGGTGAGCTGCATCGGGACTCCTGCTGCGACCAGCCTTCGTGCTCGGGGTCCAGATCCACGTCCCGGTCGAGGACCAGGCCCAAGAACCTGGAGCAGCCAAGGTTATCGTTCGCTCCCCGCTCTCCCCTCTCCCCTCTATCCTCTCCCCTGGGCGGGCGGGGGGTGATACCATCCGCTGCTCGAAGATGGCCTCGGTACGCCTCGCCTCGCTCACCCTCGAGGGGTTCAAGTCGTTCGCCGGCCGGGTCGAGCTGTCGTTCCCGGGCGCCATCATCGCCATCGTCGGACCCAACGGCACGGGCAAGTCGAACATCGCCGACGCGATTGCCTGGGTGCTGGGCGAGCAGTCGGCCCGCCTGCTGCGCTCCCAGTCGATGGCCGACGTGATCTTCGCCGGCTCGCCACGCCGGGCGCCGTTGGGTGGGGCCAGTGTCGCCCTCTACCTGTCCGCCGGCGACGACCGCTGGGGCAGCACCGACGGGCGCCTCGAGATCAGCCGGCGCGTGCTGCGGGACGGCACCTCCGACTACCGCATCGGCGGCAAGCGGGTGCGTCTCCGGGATGTCCTCGACCACCTGATGGACGCGGGCCTCGGGACGCGCGCCTACGCGATCATCGAGCAGGGACGCATCGGTCAGGTTCTCTCGGTGCGCGCCACCGAGCGCCGGCTGCTCTTCGAGGAGGCGGCCGG
Organism: Thermoanaerobaculaceae bacterium; assembly: GCA_025456225.1. Lineage (GTDB taxonomy): Bacteria > Acidobacteriota > Thermoanaerobaculia > Thermoanaerobaculales > Thermoanaerobaculaceae > JAAYVZ01. Next base: position 21,749 of record JALOLB010000013.1, on the reverse strand, counting down.
CATCACCAAGTTCCGGGCGCGCCGCCACGAGGCCGAGCTCAAGCTCGCCGAGACCAAGGCCAACCTGCTGCGGCTGGCCGACGTGGCGAGCGAGGTGCGGCGCAACCTGGAGGCGGCCCGCCGGCAGGCTCGCCGGGCGGAGAGGCACCGGGAGCTCCGCACGCGCCTGGCCACGGTGCGCGGCGCCCTCTTCGCGGGGCGACGGGTCACGGCGCTGGGCCTGGTGGACGAGCGTCAGGCGGCGCTGACCGCGGCGCAGCTCGCCGACGCCGAGGCCGCCGCCGCCCTCGGTGGCCATGAGGCCGCTCTCGCCTCCCAGCGCCGCGAGCTCGACGACTCCGTCGAGCAGGTGGCGGCCGCCCGGCAGGAGGAGGCCGACGCCAACGCCCGGGCCCAGCGCCGCGAGGCCGAGGAGGCTGCCGCCCGCCAGCGACACGCCGAGGCCCTGGCCCGGCGCGAGGCGGCCGCGACCGAGGGCGAGCGGCTGGCGACCGAGATCCGCGCCCACGAGCGGCACGGTGCAGCGCTCGAGGGCGCTGCGGCCGCGGCCGGCGCCACGGCCGACTCGGCCGAGACCGCCGCCGGTCACGCCCAGGGTCACGCCCGAGCCGCCGAGGAGACCGCCAGGGCCGCCACCAGCCGCGCCGAGGAGGCCCGCCGCCAGCTCCTGGCCGCGGCCTCCGCCGCCAACGATGCCCGCAACCGGGGTCATCGCCTCGGCGTCGAGATGGAGCAGGTGGGCTACCAGCGAACCCGCCTGGAGGGCGAGCAGCAGCGTCTGCGCCAGAGCCTGGCCCAGGCCGCCGCCTCCGCCGAGCAGGCCACGGCCAGGTCCGCGACCCTGACGGCCGAGGCCGCCGAGGGCGAACGGGCCCGGGGCGAGCTGCGAGCCCGGCTCGAGGCGGCCACGACCCGCGCGTCCGAGCTGGCTGCGGCCCGCGATCAGGCCGGGCACGAGCGCTGGCAAGCGCACCACGAGCGCCTGGGTGTGCAGCGCACGCTGCAGACGGCACGCGCCCTGCCGCAGGTCCTGGCGCGGGCCGTGCCGACCGAGCAGGTGCTGGGCACCGTGTCCGACTTCCTCGACCCCGACCCCTCCCAGGCACCCCTCCTGGATCGCGCCTGGGGCGACCTGCTGCTGCTGCCGGTGCTGGCCGACGAGGCGTCGGTGCGGGAGCTTCTCTCCCGTCGCCTCAAGGGCGAAGGCCGGCTCGAGGTGGCGGTGGCCAACCGGGCGCTGCCGCCCCGGACGTCGCCGCTGCTCGAGGCGGCCGGTGCCCGGGCCGAGGACCTGGGGTGGCTGGGCGCCGCCCTGCCCCGCGCGGCGGTGGCCGAGTCGGTCGAGGAGGGGGAGCGCCTCGCGGTGGCGGATCCGGACCTGGTCGTCCTGCTGCCGGGCGGTGCCCGTCGCCGCGGCACCCGCGTCGAGCTGCCGGCCGGGCAAGCGGCCGCCCCGGGGGTCCTCGAGCTGCGGCAGCGCGAGCGTGCCCTCGCTGCGACCGAGGTCCGGGCGACCGCCACCGAGGGGCGCCACGCCGAGGAGCTGGCCGGCGTCCAGACACAGCTTGTCGAGCTGCAGAAGACCCTGCAGGCAGCCGACCACGCCGCCCGGGGGCAGGCGGAGGCCCTGGCCGCCGCCACCTCCACGCAGCAGGCGCTCCACCGCGAGCAACTGCGCCTTGAGCGGGAGCTCGAGGCACTGGGAGTCGAGGCCGACCGCCTGGCGGCCGAGGCGACCGCGCTGGGCGTGCGACAGGGTGCCACGTCCGCCGAGGCCGAGCGGCTGCTCCGCCGGGCCGCCGAGCTGGAGGCCGAGGTGGACGCCCTGGCCCGCGAGGCCGAGCGCTCGCGCGAGGCCGCCAGCCTGGCCCGCGCCGAGGCGGAGCGGGCCCGGGGCGCCGCCGCCCTCGCCCGCGAGCGCGCCGGGAGCGCTGCCCGCGACCTCGAGCGGCACCACCAGGAGCTCTCCGAGCTGGGGACCCGCCTGCAGCATGCCCAGGACGAGGCTGCGGCCCAGGCCGAGCTGGCCGCAACGGCCGCCCGCGAGACGGTGAGCGCCCAGGCCGACCTCGCCGAGCTGCTGGCGCGGCGGGCTGCGGCCAAACGCCAGGCCGAGGCCCTGGCGGTCACCACCGAGGCGTTGCGCGCCCAGGTGAGCGCCGCCACCGCCGCCACCGAGCAGGCTCGCACCGCCCACCTGACCGCCCGCAACACTGCGCACGCGGCCGAGCTGGCCCTCGCCGAGGCTCGGGCCGCCGCGGCGCGCATCGACGAGGCCATCGCCCTTACCCTCGGACCCGACGCCGTGCTGGCCGAGGCGCCGCCGGACGCCGCGTCGGTGCCCGCCCTCGAGCACGAGGACGCAGCCCTCACCCAGGAGCTCGAGGCGCTCGGGCCGGTCAACGAGCTGGCGGTGGCCGAGCGCGACGAGCTGGAGGAGCGCCACCGCTTCCTGGGCGAGCAGCGCCGGGATCTGGATCGCTCCCTGGCCTCCCTGGACGCCACCATCGGCGAGCTGGACGCCACCTGCGCCACCCGCTTCCTGGCGGCGCTCGAGGAGGCGAATGTGGCGTTCGACGAGGTCTTCCGGGAGCTCTTCGGCGGCGGTGAGGCGCGGGCCGAGCTGTCCGACCCGGACTCCCCCCTCGACTCGGGGATCGAGATCCGGGTCCGCCCGCCCGGCAAGCACACCCAGTCCGTGCTGCTGCTCTCGGGCGGCGAGAAGGCGCTGGCGGCCGTGGCGCTGCTGCTCGCGCTGTTCCGCATCCGCCCGGCGCCGTTCTGCCTCCTGGACGAGGTTGACGCGCCCCTCGACGACGCCAACGTCGAGCGGCTGTGCCGCCTGCTGCGGACCATGAGCACCGAGACGCAGTTCCTGCTCATCACCCACAACCGCCGCACCATGGCCCACGCCGACGTGCTCTACGGCGTCACCATGGAGGAGCCGGGGGTGTCGCGGGTCGTCTCGGTGCGGCTGGAGGACTGAGCGATGGGCAAGCCCGGCCGACTCACCACACCGCGGAGGGCTCCCACCCACTGGTTGCAGCACGCCGCCTTCGTGGCCGCCCTCGTCCTCGTCGTGGTGGTGCCCCTGGTGTGGAGCATGGCCGGCTACGAGGTGTTCCGCGGCCCCAAGCGTCTGCTCGCCCTCGCCGCGTGGGTCGCCCTCGCCGCCCTGCGAGTCAGCCGTGGCCTCGACAGGGCCGCCTGGCGGGACCCCTGGTGGCTGGCCTGGGCCGGCGTGCTGGCCGGTGGCCTCCTCTCGGCTCCCCTCTCCGGGCAGCCCCTGCGCGTCCTCGCCAACCTGCTGCCGTTCGCCATCGTCGCGCTGGGATGGGACGCACTGCGCTGGCTTTCCGACCCCCAGCGCCGGCGCCTGGAGGTGACGATCATCGCCATGGGCGTCACCGAGGCCCTCCTTGCCGCGATCTTCTCCGTGCCACGCTGGCGTCCGGCAGGATTCGAGCTGTTCGGCAACCTCGCGGGCCGCTACGGCTGGATCGGCTCCCTCGGCAACCCGGGCGACGTGGCGGTCTTCCTCCTCCTGCCGTGCCTGGCGGCCACGGCGCGGGCGCTGGCAGCGAGCGGCCGGCGGCTGCGATGGGCGATCCCGGCGGCGATCATGGCCACGGCCATCGTCGGCACCCGCACCATCACCGTCCTCGCCGCCCTGGCCGCGGGTCTCGGGGTCCTCCTCTGGACGATGCTGCCTCGCCGCTCCCGGCTGCCCGGCCTGGCCGCGGCGGCCGCGGTGGGGCTCGCCGTCCTGCTCGTCGGGCCCCTGCACGCTCGCCTCGCTGAGGTTCTGGCCCAGGTCCGTAGCGCCGGCTGGAGCTGGCTGGGCTCCGGCCGCTCCGCCGGCTTCGGCGCCGCCGCCGGCATGGTGGTCGCGCGCCCGGTCACCGGGGTCGGCTTCGGGCTGTACGAGGCGAGCTCGTACCGCTTCCAGCAGGAGGACGAGCTGGCCGAGCGCTCGCACGTCCTGGGCCTCGAGACCGGCTTCGGGGAGGCGCACAACGACCCGCTCCAGCACACCGCCGAGACCGGGCTCCTCGGGCTGGGGCTGGCTCTTGCCGGAGGATGGATGGCGTGGCGTCGCGGCCGCCCGGCCACCGGCGAGGTGCCCGGGGCTCGAGCGCTGGTGACCGCGGCAGGCCTCGTCGCCCTCGGCCAGTTTCCGCTCCACCTGGCGGCCGTGGTCGCCCAGTGGGGCGTGCTGGCGGTGCTGCTGCTGCCCCCCCGGGAGATGCCCCCGTCGCCGTCGGGCTGGCGGCGCTGGGCGGGCGCTGGCCTGGCTTGTGGGCTGCTCGTGACCGGGTGGATGTGGCTCGTCGAGCTTCGTGGCCTCGCGGTGCTCAATCGCCAGGGCGAGAACCTCTCCCGTGTGCTGCGCTCAGGAAAGGTGCCCGACGCGAAGCGCCCGGTGCTGGCACGGGTGGCCCTGGGCAACCTCGAGCGCGCGGCGGTCTGGTCGCCCTACGACTGGAGGGTGCGCGTGACGATGGGAGACCTGGCGATGCTGAGCGGGGAGTGGTCCCGGGCGGGCAGGCATTTCGAACGCGCCCTGGCGCTCGCGGAGCGCCCCGAGACCCGCTTCGACGTCGGGATGGCACGTCTCGAGCTCGGAGACGAGCCCGGCGGGCTCGCGCACCTGGAGCGCGCTGTGCGTCTCAACCCGAGCATCTTCAAACAGATCACCGACGCCGAGGTGGCGCGCACGCTGCGTCGCCGCCTGGACGCCTCCGGGTACGGCACGCGCCACGCCTGGATGTACGAGGACACCCCCGCCGCCCTCCCTCCCGGTTGAGAGCTTCCCCTCCCACCCCTCCATTCGAGAGCTCTCCCCCACCCGCCCCCCAGTTGAGACACGTGTCGAACCTGGAGCCAAGGGAGAGCCTCACCGGGGAGGGGGTCTTCAACTCTCGACTCTCGAACTCCCTAGAACGGCCGGAGGAGGAACAGCTCGACGGTCGGGGCGTGCTCACCGGGCGTCGCGAGGGGGACGCCGACCGACATCTGCATGAGCGTGCCCCAGGGACCGGGAACGGTCGCCGCCACGCCGATCCCCGACAGCGGCCGCATCTCGTAGCCCGAGCGCTCCTCTCGCGCCCAGGCCGCATCGACGCCGATCTCGCCGCGCAGACGGTCGGACACCGGCACCGCCAGGGCGGCCCGGACAATGGCAAGCCGCTCGGGCAGCACGGTCCCGGAGGCGATGCCCCGGAGCCGCACCTCGCCGAAGCGCCCCGGGGAGGGCGCCGAGAACCGGTCGACGTGCCAGCCGGCGTGGTAGGCGGCATCCAGGTGCAGGCGCATCAGGGGGTTGAGCGCCTTCTCGTAGACCACCTGGAAGCGGGCGCGGGTCCAGCTATCCTCAAGCTCCTCGGCACCGTCGGGGCCCCACGGCTCCCAGTCCTGCCGCCACCCGCCCTCGCCCTGGAGGCTGAGGGTCGCGGCCCCCAGCCCGAGCTCCGCCACGACCCGGCCGATCCCTTCCCAGGTGTTGCTCGGCAGCACGAAGCCAGGGTCGGTGTCGTCGGCCTCGCGGAAGTCGAGATACGCGGCTCCCGCCTCGGCCAGCAGGCGCAACTTGCTCACCGTGCCGCCGAACCCCACGGACAGACGCTGGTGGCGGGTGAGCAGCTCCTCTCCCGGCTGCTCCTGCCCGTCCTCCCACAGGGTCGACGAGAACGGCAGCACCTGCGTGAACGCGCGCGCGGTCAGCTCGGTTGGGCCGAACCGGTGCGTCCAGGCGCCGTCGTTGACGACCCCGGCGAGCAGTAGCTGGAGCTGCTCGGGCCGATCACGGAAGGCATAGTCCAGGATCTGCAGGCCGCCGAAGGGCACCGGCGTGGCGAGCCCCGGGTCCCACACCGCGCCGAGGATCAGGAATCGCTGCGCCGGGCGGGTCTCACTCCCGACGACACGGCCACCGTGACCGTCCGGCTGGAGCGGCAGCACCGCGGACGGCGTGTCGCGCAGCATGCGGTTGGGGCGCCCCCAGGCGGCGGCCCGGTCGGTCGTGAAGGCGCCGGGTGAGGGTGTCAGTCCGACCAGGGTCAGCTCGCGACGCACGGTGGCGGTGCCGCCGAAGACCGCCACGGTGTCGTCCGCCTCCACCTTCGACGGCAGCCACACGGTGTCGTCGCCGAGGGCGATCGGTTGCAGGCGGGTGGCGGTCCGGGTCGCACGCACCTCGCCACCGAGACCGGTGGCCGACTCCTCGAGGGCAACCAGCCCCCACGTGAGCGCATCGATGCACGCCACGCCCCGCCGCACCTCCTCGCCCTTCCGGGTGTCGTACTCCAGCTCCCAGCACCCCCGTCCTTCCCGCTCGCGACGGCCTCGCAGGCGGTAGTGATAGGACGGCTCGAGGCGGAGAGCGAGGGGCGGCACCGACGGGCGCTCCGGCTCCAGCAACGGCAGGTTCGGCAGGCGGTCGGGGCGCCAGCTCACACCGTCCACCCAGGCGCGGGCGATCTCCCAGTCGGTGCCGGTTCCCGCCTCCCAGAACGCGGGGCCCGCCAGCACCACCTCGAACGACCTGGACAGCTCCGCCACCCACACCCGCAGCAGCAGGGTCTGCTCCGCCTGCCACCGGGACACCAGCCGCTGCTGGCGCGCCGCCTGCCGCTGGTGTCGGGCCAGCACCTCGCCGGCCTCGGGGATCCGCTCGCCGGTCACCTGAACCTGCTCGAGGGGCGTCGAGGGGTCGAGCGGGCGGCTCGCCACCAGCAGACCGCCTCCGGGCAGGGCAGGCACGGTGACGATCACCGCCCCGTCCCGGACGGTCGTGCTGAGGGTGCGATCCGGCGACCCGACCAGCGTCACGGCTCCGTACCAGCCGCCGGCCAGGCGCACCGGACCGCCGGCGAACCCCCTGGGGAGACCCACCACGGTGGCCAGATCGGCGCCGCGGAGCGCCGTGGCCAGCGCACCCGCAGGGCCCAACGCCGGCTCGTACTCGGGCAGCAGCCCGGCGAGTGCGCTGACCCACCGTGGGTCGGGATCCGGAACCAGGGCGGCGGCCGCACCAAGGGCCAGCACGCGCACGGCCTCGGCGGCGTCGGCCGCCGGCAGGATCAGGGGCAGTCCGGCGAGCTGGTCCAGCGCACCACCGATGCCCTCCGGAGCCGGGGCCGGATCGAGGACCACCCCATCCAGGTAGGGACGGATGGCGGCCGGCGGCAGCTCGCTTCCCGTCGCCACCACCGGCGCACCCCCCGCTGCCAGCGCCACGACGCCCTCCAGCCACGCCTGGTCCGGCCCGCCGGCCGGCGTCGCCACCAGGTAGCCGGCCGCCGCGATCGGCGCCGCGTCACCAGGTGTCACCACTGCCCACGCCGACGGACCGTGCCGCGGATCGGCGAGCACCGGTGGCAGGGCCGCTGCCAGGAGCAGGACCGAAGCCAGCACGGCTCAGTGCTCCCGAGGCATCATCTCGCCGGCCTCGACGGCGAACGGCAGGGTGTTCTCGGCCGGCGTGATCGGGCACGACGCGGCGATCCCGTAGGCGCAGTCGGGGTTGTAGGCGCGGTTGAAGTCCAGCTCCACGACGCCTCCGGCCAGCACCGTGGCCTCCACGTAGCGGCCGGCGCCGTAGGTTTCCCGGCCAGCCCCGGCGTCGCGGAACGGCACGAAGAGATGCGCGTCGGCCACGTCGTCGAGGGTGTAGAGGGCGAGCGTTCCCTCCCCGGCCGGGAACCGCAACCGCAGGCTGCCGACCCGCCGGGCGGGCCGGGGCGTGCCGTCGCTGGCCGCCAGGGTCAGCGCGACCGGCGAACGCTCGGGTTCGGGCACGCCACGCAGCCGGTGTGCGGGGTCGTGGGGATAGAACCTGAGGCCCGGAAACGAGGCCCGCCGAGCGGCTGGCAGCTCCCGCCGCACCGCGTCCTCGCGCGCCTGCCGCCATTCCTGGTCGGCTGCAGGCAGGGAAGGGCGACAGGCCGCCGCAACGAGGGCCACGCTCACCGAGATGGCCAGACGCCAGCCTGGGCTCAGAACATCACCTTCTGGACGAAGAACGCCTCCGGCGTGACCCTCCCGGTCGCAAGCTCCTCGGCCTCCAGGGCGCTGATGCGGAAGACTCCGGCTTCCTTGCCGGCCTCGTTGAGCAGCAGCACCTCCAGCCGCTCCGGGATGCGCTCGGGCTGGTTCTTCTTGAGCAGGTCCTGGTTGACCACATGGTAGGTGGTGGTCAGGGCCTGCAGCGCGCGGCTCACTTCCTTCTGGCCGTTCACCTGCACCTCGACGAACAGGTAGGTGGGCTCGGTGCCGCGGCTCGTGCGGTAGAGGTACAGGTGGTACGCCTCCAGCCCTTGCTGGAACGCCTGGTCGACGCGGGAGTCGGTGAACTTGGCCTCATGGAAGGTGACGATGGGCGTCGGCGTTGGCCGGATGCTGGAGACGCTTCCCGGCGCGAGCCCCGAGCGAAGCGCTCCCACCATCTTGGCCACGGAGGGCGTGGGCGTGGGCGTCGGGGGGGCCTGATTGCCATCCACCCAGTCGAGGGGCATGGCGCTGCCGAAGTTGCGGGCGTTGAGCTCCTCGGTCGCCTTGACGTCGAGCAACGCCAGCGGGATGGAACGGAGTGTCCCGGTGGTCGTGAAGAACTCCACGACCTTGCCCTTGACCTGATACTTCTCTCGCGCGATCTGCTTCGATCCGTCCTTGAGGATGAGAACGTAGGCCGCATCGGACCAAGCCGAGGCACACAGGGCCAGAAGAGCGAGCCCGAGCGTCTTCTTCACGTTGACAACCTCCTTCCCTCGGCTAGTATAGCTTGGTTGAGGTGATGGACTCATGTTGATCGTCATGTCCGCGCAGGCGACGGCCGAGGAGATCCGGGAGGTCGCCGCGCGCGCCGAGAGCCTGGGTTTGCAGGCCCACTCGATCCACGGCCAGCAGCGTCTGGCCATTGCCGTCACCGGGCTCCGAGAGGCGCTCAACCCGATGGTCTTCGAGACCCTCGCGGGGGTTATCGAGGTCATTCCCCTGACCCTCCCCTACACGCTGGTCAGCCGGGAGGCCAAGTCCGAGGACTCGGTGGTCCTGATCGGCGGCGTGCCGGTGGGCGGCCCCCACTTCGCCGTCATGGCCGGGCCCTGTGCCGTGGAGAGCCCGGAGCAGATTCACGCCATTGCCGCGAGCGTGCGGCGCGCCGGCGCCCACATTCTGCGCGGAGGGGCCTTCAAGCCGCGCACCTCGCCCTACTCGTTCCAGGGGCTGGGGCGGGAGGGGCTGGTGGCACTGCACGACGCGGGTCGGGAGTGGGGACTGCCGGTGGTCACGGAGGCACTCGACGAGCGCTCCCTCGAGGTGGTCTGCCAGTACGCCGACATGGTCCAGGTGGGCGCCCGCAGCATGCACAACTACCCGCTGCTCAAGGCCTGTGGGCGAGCGCACCTGCCGGTGCTCCTCAAGCGGGGCATGGGCTCCACCGTCGAGGAGCTGCTGCTCGCGGCCGAGTACATCGTCTCCGAGGGCAACCGGAGCGTCGTGCTGTGCGAGCGGGGCATCCGCACCTTCGCGGAGCACACCCGATTCACCCTCGATCTTTCGGCCGTCGTGGCGGTGCAGCGCCTCTCGCACCTCCCCATCATTGTCGACCCCTCCCACGGCACCGGCAAGCGACACAAGGTCGTGCCCATGGCCCGCGGTGCCGCCGCGGTGGGTGCCAACGGTCTCCTCATCGAGGTCCACGACGACCCCGGTCACGCCCTCTCCGACGGCCAGCAGGCGATTCTCCCCGAGGAGCTCGCGGAGCTCCTCGCGCAGTTGCCAGCGATCCTGCCGCTCACCGGCAAGGCGCTGGCCCCGCACGCCTCCATCGCCGCGACGGCCTGACGGGCCCCCATGCTGGCGCTCACCCTTGCCCTCGCCCTCACCGGCCCCGCGGCCTGGCTCGACCCACACGACGTGAAGGCCGGCCAGCGAGGCGTCTGCATCACCGAGTGGACGAACGGGGAACGTCGCGAGATCCCGGTGGAGGTCGTGGGCGTGCTGGACGCCACCGCACCGGAACGCCTGTCCGTGCTCGTCCGCCTCGACGACCCCGAGCTGGCCGGCGGCGGCGTCGCGGCGGGCATGAGCGGCTCGCCGGTGTACATCGACGGGAAGCTCCTGGGCGCGGTGGCCTTCGGCTGGGCGTTCGCCCGCGAGCCCCTGGCCGGGGTGACGCCCTTCGCCACCATGCGCGACATCGGGGCCTTCGCGCCGCCGGCGCCGCTTCCCCCTCCCACGCTGCAGCAGCTCGCCGCTCTGGGGCAGGGACGGCTCGACCCCCTGGCCGTGCTCCCGCGCCTCGACCGCGGTGGGGTTGGTGGGGCGCTGCCGGTCGCCGTCTCGGGCCTGCCAGGCGACCAGACCGGATGGGGCCCGCAGGTGCTGGCCCGGGCCGGCCTCGGGCCGGCTGGGCCGGCCGGCCAGGGAGACGTTGCGGGCGTTCCCGAGCCCGGTCAGATGATGGCAGTCCTGCTCGTGTGGGGTGACGCCCAGGTGGCCGCCGGAGGCACGGTCACGGCTCGCGACGGCGATACGCTCTGGGCCTACGGGCATCCCCTCTTCGGCCTCGGCAGCGTGCGCCTCCCGGCCGCCCGGGCCCGCGTGCTTGCCATCCAGTCCTCGTACCAGAGCCCGTTCAAGTTCTTTGCCCTGGGTGAGCCGTTCGGCACCCTGGTGGCCGATCGGCCCAGCGGTGTCATGGCCCGGATCGAGCCCCCGCCCTCCGGGCTGCCGGTGGAGGTGGAGGTGCAGGAGGGGGCCGGCGTCACGCGGTGGCGGTTCAGGGTCGCCGAGCACCCGCTCCTCTCGCCGCTGATGGTCACCTACCTCGCCAACGCCTGCCTCATGGCCCGCGGGGCGAGTGCCGGCGAGAGCACGGTCCGGTTGACCCTCCGGGCCCGCATGGCAGACGGTCAGCGCCTGGAGCTGTCGCAGGCTGCCCGCTCGGCCGACGCGCCGGCCCGACTGTCCGCCTTCGCCGGGGCCGTCACCGCCCTCCTCGCCGCCTCGCCGCTGCCACACCCCCAGCTCACGTCCGTGGACGTGTTGCTGCGGCGTGAGGAGATTCCGGCCGGGGCGGTCATCACCGAGGCGCTGCCGGCCCGCACCGTGGTGCGCCCCGGCGAGGAGCTCGCGGTGGACGTGCGACTCCAGCCCTACCTGCAGCCCGCCTCCAGCCAGCGGCTCCTGCTGAGGATCCCGGCCGTGATGCCGCTCGGGGACGTGGACCTGGTGGTGGCGGACGGTGCCGCCTGGACCGACTACCTCCTCAAGTCGCAGCCGCCCAACGCGGTCACGTTCGGCCAGCAACTGGATGCTCTCCGCCGGTTTGAAAGCTCGACCACCCTCGTCCTGGCCCTGGAGAGTCGTGAGAAGGGTGCCACCATGCCGGGCGGCGTGCTCTCGGCCCTGCCGCCGTCCTGGGCCTGGAGCCTGGGGGCGGGTCTGGGTGGCGCGGCCACCCGGGTGCCCACGAGCATCCTCGGCACGACCCGTTGGGCCGCCCCGTACCCCCTGGAGGGCGCGGTGCGCATCCCGCTCGTGGTGCGGCCGCCCCGGGAGACGCCATGAGAGCCCGCCTTGCGACATTGCTGCTGCTACCCGGCCTCGCCACCGCGGCACCGGTTCGGACCTTCACCCTCGACACCCCCAAGACCCTGGCGGGGGCCACCTCGCGAGGCGTGGCCATCTTCCCCGACGGCTCCCTCCAGGCGCTGCCGCCGCTCCAGACCGTGGCCACCTTCGAGGAGCCGCTCGGCCTCGCCCTTGCCGTGACGCCCCAGGGGAGCGCCTACGTCGGCACCGGGCACCCGGCGCGCGTCTGGCGGGTCGAGGGGGAGCGCCGCACCCTCGTCGCGGAGCCTCCTGCCGACCAGGTCACCGCGCTGGCGATCGCACCGGACGGCACGCTGTACGTGACCACGGCGCTGCCGGCGCTGCTGCTGGCCACCCGTCCGGGCGAAGCGGGGCTGCGGCAGGTGACCAGGCTGGAGGAGGGCAACTTCTGGGACCTCCTGTTCTGGCGTGGCGAGCTGCTGGTCGCCGCCGGCAACCCGGGGCGCGTCCTGCGCCTCGCCAAGGGGGGGCTCGCCGAGGTGTTCGTCGTCCCCGACCGCCACGCCCGCTGCCTCGAGCCGGCCGGGGATACCCTGTACATCGGCACCTCGGGCAAGGGCATGGTGCTGCGGTGGACAGGCTCGGGACCCGCTCAGGTGCTCTACGACTCGGAGTTCACCGAGATCGCCGACCTGCAGCTCGCTCCCGACGGCGTGCTCTACGCCACCGCACTGACCGGCGACCCGACCCTCGGCAAGCCGCCCAGCAAGGGGGAGGGCGAGGCCACGGTGAGCGTGAGCGTGAGCGAGAGCACCGCCCCGACCCCGCCCACCGACAAGGGGCCGTCGACCTCGGAGATCATCCGGATCCACCCCTCCGGCGCGGCTGTGCCGGCCCACCGGTTCACCAAGCAGGTGGCCGGGGCGCTGGCCTGGAGCCCGGCCGGGCTGGTGATCGGCACCACGGTCGACGGGGAGCTCTGGCAGCTCGTGGAGGGCGGCGTCGCCATGCTCGACACCGTGGACGCCTCCCAGGTGGCCCGCCTCGCAGGCAACGGTGACTGGGTGGTCACCATCGGCCCGGTGAAGCTCATGCGGCGCCAGGGTCTGCCTGGCGGGACGTTCGTGTCGCCTCCCCTGGATGCCCTGCAGCCCGCCTCGTGGGGGCTCGTGACCCTCGATGGCCAGCTTCCAGCCGGTGACGGCTGCCGCCTGAGCTTCCGCTCGGGCCCCACGCCCCAGGCCGGCGATGCATGGAGCGACTGGACAGCGGCGGTGGGGTGCGGCGAGGTGCGAGCCTCGGCCCCGCCGGCACGCTACCTGCAGGCCAGGGTGGAGCTGCAGGCAGCCAAGGGGGGCGCGGTCCCCCGTCTGGGCAGCCTCGTCGCGGCGTATCGCCAGCTCAACCTGCCACCGGTGATCAAGGACCTCAAGGTGCACGCACCCGGGGAGGTCTTCCTCAAGAGCGCCCCACCCTCCGAGCGCGTGGTCGAGGTGCAGCACCCGGACCTGTCAGGGATCTTCACGGTCCTCGACGAGGACGGAGCGGAGCAGCAGCAGACGCTGGGGCGGAAGTACTACCGGGTGGGCTTCCAGAGCCTGTCCTGGAAGGCCGAGGATCCCAACAGCGACCCGCTCCGCTTCGACATCGAGGTGCAGCGTCAGGGCAGCGAGGTCTGGTGGAAGGTCCGGGAGGACCTCGAGACCGTCACGCTGGCCCTCGACACCGGCGCCCTCGCGGACGGCCTCTACCGCTTCCGGCTCACCGCCTCCGATGCAGCCGCCAACCCCGAGGCGCCTGCCACCACGCAGGTCCTCTCGAGCTGGGTGACGGTGGACAACACCCCGCCACGGCTGCAGGCCCGGCGCGACGGCGGTGTCTGGGTGGTTCACATCGAGGACGCCCTCTCCCCGATCGCGATCCTGGAGTGGAACCGCGACGCCCAGGGGTGGCAGCGGGCCAACGGCCAGGACGGCATGCTGGACGGCCGCCAGGAGGAGCTGCGCCTGCCGGCCACCCCGGGCGCGCACCTGCTCTCGGTGCGGGCCGTGGACAACCACCACAACAGCGCCGTTGTGGCGGTGGAGGAGCGCTGATGCCCGAGCCACCCCTCGCTGCGATCTACCCCGGAAGCTTCGACCCCATGCACCTCGGGCACGTGGACATCATCCGGCGCGCCCACGACATCTTCCCGCGGGTCATCGTCGCCGTCCTCCAGAACACCGACAAGACGCCGCTGCTGCCCGTCGCGACCCGGGTCGACCTCATCGAGCGCAGCATGGCCGGGCTGGGGGGAATCGAGGTCACCTCGTTCTCGGGTCTGCTCGTCGACTTCATGCAGCAGTCCGGCGCCCGGGTCATCCTGCGCGGCATGCGCGCCGTCTCCGACTTCGAGTACGAGTTCCAGATCGCTCTCATGAACAGGCGGCTGTGGGCCCAGGCCGAGACCGTCTTCCTGACGCCCAACGAGGAGTTCACCTACCTGTCGTCTCGGGTCGTGAAGGAAATCTGGCAGCTCGGCGGCGACGTCTCGGGCCTGGTACCCGGCCCGGTCTTCGAGGTGCTTCGCACCCTCCCGCTCCCGCGCTGATCCCGTCGTCAGGCGTCAGCGGTCGGTGCCGGCCCGCTTCCGGCCGTCGACGAGTGGCTGCTACGTCTTCTCGTCCTTCTCGTCCTTGTCCTCTTTCGACTTCTTCGACTTCTTGTCCTTCTTGTCGGCCTTCTCGCCGCCCGCGTCCCCGTCCTTCTTCAGCTCGGTGTCGACCTCGGCGACCTTTTCGCTCGCATCCCGGGACACGACGATCTTGATCCAGGCCGTGCGGTACCCCTTCAGGCTCAGCTTGACGTAGTAGGCACCCGGGGCGTCGAACTCGTAGAGCTTGCCGCCCCCCCTGTCGTCCCAGTCGTCGGCCTTGCCGATGTGGTGGCCGTTGACGGTGATCTCGGCCTCGTCGGGGGAGACGTCGAACCTGGCCGCCTTCCGGGCCTTGAAGACCGCCACCAGCGGCGGGGTCGGTGTGGGGGTCGGAGGAGGCGGCTCGGTGGGGACAAGCTCGGGCAGGGGAGTCGGCAGACCAGGGCTGCCGCCCACCCCCACCGGCGACGGGACCACGCTCGACCCGGCAACCACGGACGCTGAAGGGGTGGGTGACGGGCGCCAGCCATCCCCGGCCTGAGCCGGGGGGGGGCTGCCAGCCCCGAGCAGGGCCTCGCCGGCCGGCGGTTCCCGCCGGGGCCTCAGGAGGATGGCTGCCACCACGGCCAGCACGCCGACCACGAGAACGAGCAGCGGCCAGATCGGGAAGCTCCGCCGACCGGCAGGGACTCGGGACGGGGTCGTCTGGGCCACCGACGGGGGCGGGGGCGGAGATGCTGACGGCACCTCGGAGCCGGCGAGGACCGCCCCACACTGGCCACAGAAGCTGGCGTCCGCGGTGATCGGGGCCCCACAGCGCGTGCAGGTCGGTGGGCTCATGGTTCCTCCCTACGCTCCGGTCCTTCTGCTCGGCCGCCGCCCTTCCGTCTGCAATCCAGGCGCGGGAATGGCCTACTTCTTCTTCTTTTCTTTCACCAGCTCGGTGTCGACCGTGACAACCTCGTCCTCTGCGCTCGACTTGACGACGACCTGCACCCAGGCCGTCTGGTACCCAGCCAGCGACAGCTTCACGAGGTACGTCCCGGGATGTGGGAACTCGTAGGGTCCACCGCCGAAGCCGTCCCAGTCATCCGCAATGCCGAGCAGCTTGCCGTCGATCGTCACCTCGGTGGCATCCGGGGAGACGCCGAAGTTGGCAGCCTTCTGGCACTCGAACACAGCAGCGATGGGAGGCATGGTGGGCGTCGGGGTCGGAGGCACGGGTGTGGCGGTCGGAGGCTCCACGCCCACCACGGGCGGAGGCGTGGATGGGCGGAGGGCCACCACCGTGGGGGACTGGCTGGGCGGCTGCGTGGGCCACATCCAGGGGGTCGGCGCCAGGGTCGGCGTCGCCCAGACGTCGGGGACCGGCTGGGTGGGCTCGCCCGGGACCTGGGGGGTGGGGCTCGGAGGCTCGGTGACCACCACGACCGTCGGCGGTGCCACCGGCGTTGCCTCGCTGACCACCACCGGCGGAAGCTCCGGCTGCCGGCGTCCGCGCAGCACCACCAGGACCGCGACCGCCAGCAGGCCGAGGCCGACGAGGGCGACCACCAGCTCGGCCCAGCGTCGGGGCTTGCCCGGTGGCTGGGGGGGTGCTGCCGGCACCGGTGGGGCCGGCGGTGCGGGGGGCGCGACCGGAGGAGCCGGCGCCTGTGACTTCACCATGACGGTCGGAGAGGTGGCGTCGACCGCAGCCGGGGGCCGGGACCCGGCCGAGGTGATGACGGTCGGGGAGGCGGGTGTCGCGGTCACCGGACGGGTGTCCGTGCGGGCCACCGGTGGCGGTGCAACGGTCGTGGGTGGGGGCGGCGGCGGCACGCGCGGTGGAGGCACCGCGGTACTGCTCGGGGGCACCACCGGGGCCACGGTCACCGGCGCCGTGACGACGGCCGGCGGCGGGCCACCGGCCAGCCGGGCAGCCAGGACGCGCGCCTCGCTGGCCATGGCCTGACCGTCGGGGACCCGGTCCTGGGTGCTCTTGGCCAGGCACCGGCGCAGGAACGCCCGCAGGTCCTCGGGAAGCAGGCGCGACGGCTCCTCGGCCGCCAGGGGATCCTCATGGAGAATCTGATAGATCAGCGTCGTCACCGTCTCCGAGGGGAACGGCTTGCGGCGCATGAGCAGCTCGTAGAGCATGACGCCCAGCGAGAACAGGTCGGCACGGCCGTCCAGCTCCTGGCCACGCACCTGCTCGGGCGCCATGTACGCCGGGCTGCCGACCACGATGCCCGTGCGGGTGAGGTTGGTCTCCTCACCGACCGCCTTGGCGACCCCGAAGTCGGCCACCTTCACGCCGCCGTCCCTGGTCAGCATGATGTTGCCCGGCTTGATGTCGCGGTGGATGATGCCGAGGTTGTGGGCGACCGTGAGCGCTTCGGCCACTCGCGCCACCAGGTTGAGAGCCTCCACCTGCGTGGGGTACTGGCCGCGGGAGAGGCGCTCGGCCAGGGACTCGCCCTCGATGAGCTCCATCACGAGGTAGAGGGAGTCACCCTCCCGGCCGGCATCGTAGATCGTCACGACACCGGGATGGTTGATGCGTGCCGCCACCCGGGCCTCGCGCAGGAAGCGGGCCTCCAGCTCCTGGGACGACGCCGACACGGCACCCACGCGGGTGGCGATGACCTTGATGGCGACCGGTCGATCGAGAGACGGGTCGATGCCACGGTAGACCACGCCCATGGCCCCGCGCCCCAGCTCGCCGGTCACACGATATCGTCCAATGGTTGCAGGTAAAGTCACGCTTAGCTCCCGGTTCTACGACGCGGAGGGCTCGCTCTCGCTGACCGCCGCCTGGCCCTTCTCGGCCTCGTCGAGGAGCTGGCGAGCCACCGCCACGCTGTCGGGGGCCACGGCAAGCGCGACCCACCCGCTGGCGGGAAGGATCTCGTGGTGTCCCGGGTCGGGGTCACGCAGCTCGGCCTCGATGCCGGCCCCCTGCAGGTAGCCCTGCGCCAGCTCCGCCGCCTCCAGGGTCGGGAAGGCCCCGACCTCCACCCACTCCTGGTCATCCCGGTCGCCGTCCTCGGGGAGCACGGCGACGAGATCCACCTGGCACTCGGAGCAACGAACGAACCCATCGCGATACTCGGCCCGGCACTCCGGACACCACGGCATGCTCACCCCCCTCGACGGGTCAGAACTCGAAGACCTCGCCTTCGAATACGTCCGACAGTTGGCGCATGACCGCGGTGGTGACGGCCGCCGAGGCTCCTGCGACGATGGACGCACCGCGCGCCCGACCGAGCAGGAAGCCGAGACCGGCGGCAGCGCCGATCGCCAGGAAGGGGTGGCGCCGCACCAGGTCCCGCCAGTCGATCTCGTCCGGGATCACCTTGTCGAGGAGGTAGTCGGCATCCAGCTTGGGCCGCCCGTGACGCTGCGGCGTCTCGGGCGTGCCGTCCTCCTCTTCCTCAGGCTCAAGCTCGAGGACCGGTTCCGACTCCATCTCACGCATGATCACGCCTCACGCGGCCGGACCAGGAACCCGACGGCGAAGCCCACGGCCAGGGCGATCAGGATGGTCTTCCCGGGGTTGCGCTGAATGTAGTCAATGACATCGTCGCGAATCGCCTTGGGGTCGATCTCGGCGACCTTGGCCTTGAGGCGCGCGTAGCCCTTCTTGATTTCCTCGGAGAGCTTCTCGAGCTGCACCTTGGCCTTGGCGTACATCTCCTCGACCACCTCACGGGAGCGGCCGTAGAGCTGGCCCATGTACTCCCGCACCGACTCGAGGGCAGCCCGGGCGTCCGTGAGGTACTCCTTGGCCTTGGCATAGGCCTCCGCCGAGCGGGTGCGCACCGTTCCGTACCCCTCGCCCAGCGCCTCCTTTGCCCGGTCCATTGACTCTTCGGCGCGGGCGATGCCCTCCTTGGCGCTCCCAAGGACGTCTTGCACCACCTCTTCCAGTTGATCGATCTTCTCCTCGACACTCGGTGACTTCCTGGTTGCTGTCATGATGACCTCCCGCTTGTCCTACCCATCGATTCTACGCCCAGGCCGCCGGAGGGTGCAACGCGCCTCGGCAAGCCGGCTCCTCTCCCCGGCCCTCCACGGCTCGCTCCCGTGACCAACGCCGCAGGACCTGTGGGCGTGCAGGCTTGGGTATGATGCACCCATGCAGCGCTCGCCCAGGGCCGGACCGTGTCGTCGCACCGCGACCGGCCGGGCGGTCACCCTCACGGAGAGCCCGTTGTGATCAGGTGGCTTCGCGCCGGCAGTCGCTTCCTCACCGAGCTGGCTCGCGCCCAGCACCGGGACAAGCTCCACCTCCACGCGACCGCCCTGGCGTACACGACGCTCTTTTCCTTCGTGCCGCTGCTCACCGTGGCCCTGGTCACGGTCGGGCGCGTGCAGCCCGAGCGGGCGGCGTTGGTGGTGCGCGCCATCGCCGCCGTCTTCCCGTTCTCGCCAGCCAAGGTACAGGGCACGCTGACCGCCTTCGCGGAGCGAACGGCCTCCCTGGGGTGGCTGGCCATCGTCATCTCCGTGCTGGTCATCTTCAACGCGTTCTATCAGATCGAGGAGGTCGTGAACACCATCTGGGGGATCCCCCGCCGCCGTCCGTGGCAGGTGCGGCTGCTTTCGTTCGCGACGATCCTGGTGTGCGGGCCCCTGCTCCTGGGGACCCTGTTCTCGGCCCTGTACTGGATGTCCTCGCGACCGTGGTACCCGAGCATCGTCTGGCTGGCGCGGCCGCTGCCCGCTCTGCTCGCGATGCTGGCTCTGGGCACCCTCTACCGCTGGGTGCCCCACACCCGGGTGCCGTGGCGCGCCGCCTGGATCGGGGCGGCGGTGGCGGCGTGCGGGCTGACCGTCCTTCACCTCGGGTTCCAGACCTACCTCGGCCTGGCCGCCGACCTCAACGTCATCTACGGCTCCCTGGCCCTGGTGCTGTTCTTCCTCATGTCCCTCTACCTCTTCTGGCTGGCGCTGTTGCTCGGCGCCGAGGCCTCCTGGGTGGTCGGTCACGCGCCACCACCCCACCCCGAGAGCGCCACTGCCGTCCTCGATCTGCTGGTCGAGCTGCAGTCGGCCCAGAGCCTGCCGGTACGGGTGGTGGCAAAGCGCCTCGGCGAGGCCAGCGACGAGGTGCTGGCGAGGTTGTCGCTCGCTCCGGCACTGGTGCTCCGCTCGGGCGGGAGGTACCGCCTGGCTCGTGACCCCGAGTCCATTACCCTCGGTGAGGTGCGGGAGCGGGTCGGCGCCCACGCCGTGCCCGACCTGAACGGCCTCACCCTGAACACCTTCGCCAAGCATCTCGCGGGCGAGCAGGAACCCGCGGCGGCTCCGCTTGCCGTCGCCCACACCGATGCCCGACCCTAGCCCGCACACACACCAGCCATGGCAGGGCCTGGCCGCCAGCCTGGCCAGCCTGAGCGAGCTCGTCGACCTCTTCGTGGAGCGCCGTGCCGAGCGCCTCTGGAGGTTGGATGGCGGCAGCGTGACGGCGGTCGAGACCTCCCTGAGCGAGGGAGCGGCGTGCCGGTGGCGGGACGGACGCCTGACCTCCTGCGACGGCCTGGAGCGCCCGCACCTCGCGAGCCTCCTGGGCCTCGCCAGCAGACAGCTCCCATCCATGCCGCTTCCCGAGCCTGGGGGCCTGCCGACCTTCCCGGAGCTTGGACTGCCACCTGACCCCGGGCTGGCCGGAGTGCGGTGGCTGTGGAGGTCGGCTGGCGTGGTCGGTGGCGGCGTCGGCGTCCCAATCCGGCGGCCGATTCTTCTCGACCTCACCTGGGCCGATGGGCGCAGGACCGTGCGGCCCTGGCCCCTCGACCCCGCCTGGCTCCCGCCCGCTCATGCACCGACGAGGCTGGGGCCGGTGGCGGCGGGTCCAGTGCGGGCCCTCCTCTCGCCCCAGGCTGCCGCCACCCTCCTCCACGAGCTGCTCGGGCATCCTCTCGAGGGCGACCTCCTGCTGGCCGGGGCCTCGCCGTGGCGAGGCCGTCAGGGTGAGCGCATCCTCTCTCTCCCCCTCGATTTGCAGGACGATCCAACGCGCACGGACCTGCCTGGTGCGTTCGAGACCGACGACGAGGGCCACCCGGCTGCAGCCCGTTACCTCCTGCGGGAGGGCGTGCTGACCGGAGCCCTCGCGACCGGGGCGTTCGCTGCGGCGCTCGGCGTCGCGCCCGGCAACGCCCGCCGCGCCACGCCTCACACGCTCCCGCGTCCCCGGGTCTCCAACCTCGTCGCCCGGTGCCCGGGCGCCCTCGTGGCGCCTCCCAGGGATGACGCCGAGGTGGAGATCGAGGCGATCTCCTCCGGGACCATCGAGCCCCGCGCCGGCGTTGTCGTGCTCCAGGTGCGGGTCGCCCACACCCTCCGGCACGGCCGCCGGGTGCGGGGTCTGGCACCCTTCACCCTGCTGGGCCGCCTGCCCGCGGTCGCCGGAGGCTTGCTTGCCGCAGCCGCGCCCGGCGCGGTCAGTGCCGAGCCGGGGTGGTGCGGCAAGGAGGGCGAGGTCGTCCCCACGGGCAGCGACACGCCGTGGCTGCTGGTCGAAGGGCTGGAGGCCCGATGAGGGGGGATTTCGAAGCACTGCCACCGGCGGTGGAGAGCGCCGCCGTCGAGCTCGCCCGAAGCGGTGGCCGCTGGGAGGTCCTGGCCCGCCACGGCCGCACCCTCGGGCTGCGATGGTGGGCCGGGGGCTGGGAGGCGCGCGTCACCGAGGAGAGCGGGGTGGCGTGCCGGGTGGCAGCCCGCGGAGGGGCCGGCTTTGCCGCCGCGACCGGGCAGGGCGCCCGGGCCGGTCGGCTGGCGGCCGAAGCGGCTCTGGCTTCGGTCGTGACCGGGCCCGACCCGCTCCCTCCGGCGCGTGTGCTGGGGTCGACACCCTGCCCTCCTCCACCCGTGCCGAGCGATCCGTCCGGCCTGCGGGCCGTGGCCGAGGCGCAGCTCGCTGCGCTGGCTTCGTTCCGGGAAGTCGAGGTTCTCGAGCTCCGCATCACGGCCGGCACCGCGGTCACGCGGCTCGTCACCGTCGACGGCCACCCGGCCGAGGGCCGTCTCGGCGGCTCCGTGCTCGAGCTGCTGCTGGCCGCCAGGGAGGGGCCGGCCCGGCTCGTGCAGACGGCGGCCCGGGAGCCCGGACACCTGGACGTCACCGCCCTCGCCGAGCGCGCCACCGAGAGCGTGTTTCTCGCCAGCCGGGGCGGCACCGCTCCCCACCAGCTCACCGACGTGGCCGTGGCCCCGGCCGTGGCGGCCCCACTCGTCCTCGCCCTCGTCGAGCGCCTGCAGCGGGCCCACGGCAACCTCCACGACCGCCTGCGGGGCTTGAAGGTGGCGCCCGACTGGCGTCTGCACGACGAGCGCGCCGGCCCCGACGGGCTGCTGCCCCAGGGGTTCGACGGCGAGGGCCTGCCCGGCCGCTCCCACGCCCTGCTCGCCGACGGCCACCTCGGCGAGCCGCTGCTGAGCTGGGCCGAGGCCGCGGCACGCGGCGGCAGCGCCGGCGGGGCGGTCCGCCCGAGCTTCCGCCAGGCACCCCGCGGCGGACCGTCCAACCTGGTGGTGCACCCGTGCCGGCCCGTCTCGGCGCGGGCCC